>OMZF01000008.1 GCA_900315465.1 uncultured Eubacteriales bacterium
AAAATCCTCCCATTGTGGTTCAGTGCAAATGAATTTATCATAGCAGTATGGGTTCAAAGTCAATCCGTTTAGTTTGCTTTTTGTAAAATCCTCTATGGATCGTATCATCATGTCAAAGGAATCAAATAAAAATGTTGCTCTGAAAGCTCCTTCCGAAGAAGCATCATCATAAGTATCGTCATAGTCAAGGAATACTTTGTTTCCTCTGGTGACTTTCAACATACAACAAATACCTTCGTATCGTTTTTTACAAAATACCACAGCAGGCAGTTTTCCTACTTTGAGATAATTTTTCAGCTCTTGTTCGGTCATAGTTGATCACCTATCTTTGTGAAGAATCTAACAATTTATACGAGAGGATTTTTAACCTCTAATATTTTATTGAATACTTTTAATACTTCTGCATATCCTATCATTTTACTACCAACATACATCTCAATCCTTTTTCCTATCCATAGACTATTTGGATAATACTCGGGTGATATAAAAGTTATTGTGCCTATTATTTGATCGGTCACATTATCGTTGTTATAATAAGAATGGACACCAGTAGTTAAATAATTGTCTCGGATTAGATGAGCATGTCTGCATCCCTCATAATAGTGAAAGTCTTCAATGAAATGGAAAGCTACTTCTGTATCTGGATTCATATTATTACCCCCCCGCATATTTATTTACTTCAATTTCGAGCGGTTTAACATTTTTGCAGCTATTCGCAAATAAATTTATATTTGTTTTGAAAATTATTCATTGTACGAAAAAGAGGTAATATCCCATAAGCAATGAGCTAATATTGACGCTTTGGAATATTTTCTTTGTGTATCAAATGAGATTATATAACTTAGAAAGTCAATTTTGTCAGCTGATTCAATTGAATATATTTCTGTGTCATTAGCACTATAAGCTACTACATCAAAAATCAAATTGTCATCGTTCTCATCGAAATTATCAACATAAACAAACTGATCATTTACTTCCTTAAAGGCATTTATTTCAATTGTCAAAATATTTTTGCATTTTTGTGGTTTTAGATTCCTTAATTCAATATATAGGTTGCCAATATCATTTGTGTATTTGCTGCCGTAAAAATGGGACACTTTTTCTAATACATCATTCAAGGATACCATTATTATTAAATCATAAATAATCATTTATGTGCTTTAACCTCCCGTAAAAGTTGCTGAAAACCTCATTTTCCTCTATTTTGCACGGAATCAGCTTTGCTTTGCTTAAGTACATATATGAAATATTCATCAAACTGAATATCGTTAATCCCACCAGAAATACCATACGGTGGAATCTATAAGTATGCTTGCAAGCTTATTGATTTCTCCAGCACCCTGATCGACTATGTCATTGCAGAAAGCGTAATGCTCTTCGGCAAGCTTTACGGCATCATCATTGTTTTTTACGGGGGAGGGACAGTACATTTGCAGCGTGTCGCCAGATATCATAGCAGGAACAGCTCCGTAAAGCTCATACCAGTATTTGCATACTGCCATCATATCTTTTTCCACAGGACATTCATTCCATCCTCCGAAAGGAATCCATGCGAAAACCTCCCAAGGATTTGCAGTGGGGATTCGGAAAAGAAAAGCTTTTTCTTTAAAGTTATCTAAAAGGTGAGGGCTTGTGAAGGAGTTTTCCCGACCTAAACTGTCATCAAAACTGCCGTATATATCAAAATTTCCCTCAAATTCCTTGAAACCTTCAAGCTGTTCATCAAGTCTGTTTTTCAGAAAATTTTTCCCGTAGCTCAGGTCTGAACTGAGAAGTTCACTTCTGTACTGCGTAATGTCATTTTCTGCCCGGTAATTATAATCAATCGTTTCTGCAAGTAATCTGTCAACACAAAGGATAACAGGCGTATATCCGTTTTGCTTTCCTTTTTCGTATTCGGAAAGAAAAAACTTCATCATCCCATTATTAATGTTATTCCATTTTATTTCTTCATGGTCACCTCCGATAGCATCAATGATAGTCTTGCTGTAATCTACTTTATCTTTTTTCTCTTTCTTTCTAAAAAGGTTTGATAAAAAAGACATAACATCACCTCGTGTTTTCAGTATCATTAAACTAATTTTACAATATTTCATGTTTACTTTCAACAGTAAGAATAAAATAATATGATGATTTATGTCAATTATTGAAACTATGTAAGTGATATAATAGATTTATAATATTCTTACGAATACATTCAAGTTTTCTATAAAGAGGTGTCGAAATAATGAACGAACTGGTAAATAAGAATACTCTGATAGCAGAGATTTTATATATCGTCTTTCTGCACTACAAAGGTACAAAATATCCGCATTTTGAATTAAAAAAAGATATGAAAATATGTTCGTCATTACTGGATATTATGGGGAGTACAGAAGCATCTGAAAATGAAACAGAAATACTGAAAAAAGGAATAGCTCTTGCAGTGACATCCTCCCCCGCCTAAAGAGGCGGGGGCTTCCCCTGACCTCAGGCGAGTTTGGTTCTCGTTCGATAGTACTAATGCACTA
>OMZF01000119.1 GCA_900315465.1 uncultured Eubacteriales bacterium
GAAGTGACACATGGACTTGTCCTGTTTGCGGAAAAGTAATGCCTAACTACGTTGGTACTTGCGGATGCGGTGAACCTAAGCCGTTTGCATTTGATGATGTTCCGGCTATGCAGTCCGCACCTGCTCCAAAACCTGCACCGACTCCTGCTCCGACCAGAAACAGAATGCCGAAAATACAGGCTGTTGAGGAAGAAGAAGTTGCACCCATAGACACCAGTGAATTCACTCAGGCAGGTCCGTCTATAGATTCATACAGCCCTCAGACTGCTAAACCTGAGGATAAACTCCCCGACCCGAAGCTTAATTATATCAAAAATGATAATGACCCACGCCGTAATTCTCCGAAACCTTTCGGTAAAACCAACACAAGTGATGCAGTATCAATGAGTGATGCCCCCGTATCAATGAATTTCGACAATGTTCCGCCTCCGGCTCCTATGCGTTTCTCTGATACGACAGATTTCAACTTTGATGACGCACCGCCTCCGGCTCCTATGCGTTTCTCGGATACACCTAATTTCAATTTTGATGACGCACCGCCTCCGGCTCCTATGCGTTTCAATGATGCTCCTCCCGCTTCACCTATGAAGTACGAGGATACTTCAAAAACTGCTCCGAAGGCTGAAAAGAAACATCTCTTCAATACTAAAAAATCAAAAGAAGCCGATGCTATGAGAAGAGCAGAAGAAGTTGTACATAACCGTAAGGATGTGCCAAATGACGGCACATGGACTTGTCCCAACTGCGGAAAGGTTATGCCTAAATATGTAGGTACCTGCGGATGCGGTGAATCCCAGCCTTTTGAATTCTGATAACATTCCAATAAAAACACAAAACAGCTGTTGAGCCGGTAAAAAGCACAACAGCTGTTATTTTTATATCAAATCAGTATACATTCACTTTTACCAGTCTGGTGGAAACTGCTCCGTCTTTGTCTTTTACAAAAGTACGGAATGTGTATGTACCACGTTCCCAAGGACGATATATGTATGTTTTATAAGGTGTGTAATTGATGATAGTGACCTTATCTCCGCAGGGCTTCTGTGCATCTATGCGGTACTGATATCCGCCTGTACCTCCTATAGCATTTCCTGTGAAGGTTATAGTTTCACCGTACTTTATGCTCAGTGAACTTACTGTAGAATAGTTTTTAAGCGGTACGCTTTCAACATTAAAGGTCATTTCCTTTGTTTTTACTTTTCCGAGACCGTCTTTTGCGATAATCTTCAAAGTATATGTACCCACTTCATAGGGATGATATTTTATTGATGAGGTCTTGCTGAAGTTTTTGAGCGTCACTTCAACTCCGCAGGGCTTATCAAGAACATATTTATATTCATAATTGCCTGCCCCGCCGCTTGCAGATGCATTGAGCATTATATCCTCACCGTAATATATACGGTCACTGCCTGTTGTTGAAAGGTTGTTAAGCTCTCCCGATATAACTTTCATCACAACTGTCTTTGTTGCAACAATGCCGCATGAATCTTTGACATTTACTGTTATCTTATAATCTCCGAGTTCATACGGATGATACTTAAGCTCAGACAGTGAGCAGTATTTTCTGATATTTACGCTTGCTCCCGAAGGCTTAACAGCATTTATTTCATACTGATAATTTCCTGTTCCGCCCGATGCCTGTGCTTTTATAACAACATCCTTTCCGAATTCTATCGTACCCGGAATCGTGAGTGAAAGCTCAGGCTTTTTATTAACCTGTACAGTAAACACCTTTTCGACTGACAGTCCCGAATTATCGCTTGCAACTACTTTGAAATCATATTTGCCACAGGAAGCAGGTGTGAATTCAGCTTTTGAGGATTTTGAATTTATACTTGTCCAGCTGCCGTCTGTACTCTTTTTATAGAAGAAGGAATATTTTATTGTTCCCTCTCCTCCCTCGGCACTGCCTGTGAGCACAATTTTCGCACCAACTGTTATATTCACAGAATTTATCGTGGAATTATTTATTACTTCCTTATCTGTGGGGTTCGGAAGAGGATCTGTCACATACCAGCAGTCCTCTATTCCGTTTACATCTATAAGTGCATATGATGCATCTACACGTCCGTTGGGTACACAGTTTGCAGGATCGGCACAATAAAATACACCGTCTGTATAATCTGTGAGGAGTATTGCGTGAGGATGGTCATAGTCATAGGCTACAACGCCTTCGGGATGTTCTTTTAACATCTGTCTGAGTGTTTCGGCTGATGAACCGTATATTCTCTGACTTTCAACATGAATACCTTGATATGTGTAGGAGAAAGGCATTCCTGTTCCTTCTATCCAGAAACTGTTTCTGCAGCTTTCCTCTGTTATTGACTGCCAGTCCATGCCTTTGAGCATTGCAGCACGTCTGAGAAGCATTGTATTTGATGAAAGTGTGCAGGTATATGATGTATGCTGTTTTACGAATACCTCGTCAGCATTTAAGTCTGCTGCCGTTACCGCAGAAGCCTGATTATCAGACAAAGCGAAAGCACACACAGGAGTAAGCAAAGCGGTACATATCATGGTTGTTAATGTCTTAGCTTTGTAGTTCAATGTTAATACCTCCGTTTTTATTTTTGGTACACATATATTACAATGTTTTAATAATTATTGCAAGCAAAATCAATTTTTTAACCGTCATTTTGCGGCATTTTTAGTTATTTATATAATTATTCGGGTTGCAAATCGGATATTTTATATAATTTGCGTCTGTTTTTTCGTCACTTTGAAGCTTTTGAGAAGTTAATTTTTATAAAAACATACAAAGAAAATTATTTCCATATTGTTTTAAAGGTATCATTTTTGTGATTATTCTGATTGTGCGATAGCAATTTTGCCGTATGATGTGCCAAGCTGTCTGCTTACTATGTCTTTTATGACAACAGCTGCTGCATCGTCAAGTGTTCCCTTATATACATATACAGAACAGTTTTCATTGTTTACCGATACATAGGCATCTTCAAACCCCTTTAGCTTTATTTCATTTTCAATATCCGCCTGTGCTTTTATGGCTTTTGCCAGCTTTTCCGCTGCTGCTACAGCATCCTTTTTTGCCGCTTCGTCTGAAGATGCTGATTCAACTATGTCCTCAAGTGCTTCAACTGCTTTTGAATTTGCCTCGTCACGCTTTGCCCTCATTGCCGCAAAATGTCCTGTGTCTACACTTTTTTCATCGGAATTTACCGCTTTTACATTATTTTCAGGCTGTGATGATGTATTTTTTCTGCTGATCTCTGTATTTACATATGTTGTCTGTCCGAGCTGTTTTGTAGTGCTTTCATCTGTCGAAGTTACATCTACAGGTGTCGTGCCTGAAAACTGCCAGTTAAGATAAACCGCTGAACCGAGTGCTACAACCATTGCCGCAATTACTAACTGTCTTTTTCCGAATGTCATACAAATACCCTCCATAGAATTCAATCCAACTTTGTCACACAAATATGATTTTCGCTTATATCAAGTGCCGCCTTTACCGCATTTATAACTCTTTTCTTCACATTTTCGTCATCACCTCCGTCACATATAACTAATACTCCTTTTATTTCCGGCATCAACTGACCTATTGCAAGTGCTTTTTCCGAACCGTCCTTCTGCCTTATTACTATACAGGTTTTCTTTTCGTTGCTTTGTTTGTCACCATTTTCATCGTTTCCACTTTTCCTCGATGTTTCCCTGCCGTTTACATCTGTATCTGTCGCATATACATTCCTTGCTGTTCCCTCTATCGTCACCATTACTTTTGTACGCCCCACACCATACATACTCGCAAGCATATTCCCCAATTCCTCGCTTAATGCGTTACGGTATTTTTCAATTTCATCGGTTGAGATCGATACGCTTTCCTCTTCTTTCTTTGAAGATGATTCTCCCGGCGGCTTTATATATGTTGAAATGAAGATAAGAATTATACCGATAAGACCCAAAGCAACTATTACCGCAAGCGTTCTGTCACCCGAAAGAAAAGCAGGGAGTATTTTTCCGATGTTTTTTTTCTTATCCTCCATTCCCTCACCCCCGATGTTCAGTGTGAAGTGTGGAGTTTTAGTGATGCTCCAAACTCCAAATTCCAAACTCCAGACTCCAGACTCCAAGCTCCAAATTCCAAGCTCCAAATTCCAAACTCTATTAATATTATGCAAGGAGCATTTCTTTCATTCATCTATGAAACATTACATTCTATCCCTAAATCTTCATTTATGATATTTTTAGCTTTGAGCAAGGTTTCTTCCTTCCTTTCGCTAAGTCTTACATCTGCCCTTATTGATGTTATTTCGTTTTCATCATTTACTTCTGTTTCTACCGAAATATTATTTGTATATATCCCCTCTGATCTTAATTTTTCGTCTATAAGAAGTTCTATTCTTTTTTGTATCTCGTTTTTCTGCATATCCTCAAATTCTTTTTCGGGAACATATTCAAAATCATTATCGTCAAATTCATATTTTATACCCGATACATTCGTGATAACGGGCATTACCAATGTACAGATCACAATAAGCCCTAAAATATATCTTACCGTTTTTTCCATTCCGGTGCCCGAAGTTAGCATATCAATAATACACGCCGCCGCTGATAAAAATACTGCTGATACAGCGGTCAAAGTGATATTTTCCATATTCCCTCCGTTTAAGCTCCTGTCATAAGTATTATTACAGTCGAAATCACAAACACTATGAGTATGCATATAAGTATCGCCGCAAGCATAGCACAAACAGAATCAAGTGTTTTGAATACACTTACCCCCGAATCCATTATCTCCCCCACACTACCCAGAATTAATAAAGCCATACGCCATATAAAACATTCTGCAATTACGGGAAGAAACAGCACACCCACAGCTATTATCACAAATACTCCTGTGCCGTTTTTAAGTAAATTAACACTTCCTGCAAAAGCGGTCAATGTTTCGCTTACAGCTGAGCCTACCACAGGAACAAAACTGCTTATGCTGAATCTCAAAGCTCTGCTGCTGACCTGATCAAGTGATGATGAAACAAATGAACGTGCCGAAAGTATTGTCGTAAAAATACCCATAGCAAAGGTAAGAATCCATTTCATTAAACGGTACAGGGTCATACTAAGTGAGGAAAGTTTAAGACCGGGTGCCATTGATATACATGATGACAGTGCTAAAAATATATTCAGAAACGGAAGAAGTCCACCTTCGGCTGTTTTGCCTATCAGAACACATACCGCCATAAGAAGTGAATAATGCGATGATGCACATATTTCTTTACCCTGTGCCGTTTCAAGCCCTGCCATTACCGGAACATAAATTTCCATAAGACCCGCACTGCTTTTTATAAGCTGGGTACTTCTGCTTATAAGAGAACAAAGAGGAACTGTTACTGCAGAGCATATACAAAGTCCTCCCACAACATTACATACCGACCCTGCTGAATTATTCATTCCTGTCAATCCTGTACTTTCTGCAAGTGAACAAAGTATAATAACTCCCGTACATATTCCGAATGACGCAAGAGGGGCTGAAAATGCTTTTGCTATGACCTCAATAATTTCTACTAAAACAGTTTTTGTATCAAGAGAATTTATTTCTGACATATCCGCTGTATTTATCCCTATATCCGAAAGATGACCTTTTGTTTCGGAAGGAAGTGTGTCATAAAGACTTTCAGAGCCGCTGAAATCCTGAATAACATCGGAAGTACAATATGCATTTATTCCTCCCGAAAACATGAATATGATAAGCAAAACAAAAATAAGTATTATTTTTTTCATCTTTACATCTGTTCTCCCAAAAGTTTTAAAGACGTTGTAATTATTTCTTCCACAAGAGGAAGTGACATCACTGCTACAGCCGCTTTTGAAGCAAATTCCACTTTTGCGGCAAGTCCGTTTTCTCCCATATCCCTGCAGCTGCCCGATGTAAAACGGCAAAGTCCGCATATCCCCACAGTCTTTATAAGCACAGCAGCATATTTCCCCGATGCAGCAGTTTTTTGCAGCATATCGTTTATTTCGTTTATAAGAGGGGAAATATAAGAAACAGCGGCGGTAATTATCATTACTCCTGTAAAAATACCAAGTACAGCGGAAATCGAAGGATTATTCTTTTTAAGTGAAACTGAAGCCAATGCGGACAAAAGTGCCGCCGCACATATTTGTATCGTCATATTTTAAAACCCGAAAAGCGTTTCTATAGTATTGAAAAGATCTGATATTTTCTCTACCAGCATAAGCAAAACTACGATAAGTCCGGCAAGTGTGGTCATCATTGCCTGTTCTTCACGTCCGGAACGTGACAAAACCAGACTCAGTACAGCTACTATTATCCCTATGGCAGCAATTTTGAAAATAAAATCAACATTCATTGCTTTCCTCCGATTTTCATATTATCATTACCGCCAGCAAAGCACCCGAAAATGTTCCTATGATACGATAAAGCTTTACTTTTTCCTTTGTTTCGGGGAGCATTTCGTCAAGTCTTTGCTGTGCAAGACTGCGGCAAACAACTATTTTCCCCTTTTCCTCCTCTGCCGCACAAGTACCGAAATCCTTTGAAAACATTTGTAAAAGTTCCATATCCTGTTCATCTATAAGATTTTTTTGCCTTGCATATATCAATGCATTTTTCCATGCAGAATTTATGTTATTGCCTTCATCAAGACCTTTTCTGAATACTTTCAGTACCTCCTCCATACTTCCCTCAAGACATATATTATCAAGTATTGTGGAGATACTGCTGCTGCTGTAGCTTATCATTGTTTCCGCTCTTGTAAGAAAAATAATGTACTGCCTGATAAATTCTGCTTTTCTCCTTTTTACAGCACCGGCATATATACCTGCAAATATTCCTGTTAAAATAATCATCAAAGCTCCCGTTATTTTTAGCATTGTCATTTTTTCTCCCCTTTAAATAATCCCTCCGCCGTGCCGGTGGGCAGCAAGCCAATGTCATTAACTTAACGAAGAATCTTTCCGAAACAACCGCTTTAATGAAAAAGATCCCTCACTTCGTTCGGGATGACAGAGACATTTTGGAGGGTAATAGCCTTAAGTTAATGACATTAGCAGTGAGCCGCTTGAATGTCATCCCGAGCGTTAGCGAGGGATCTTTTAAGTAAATCAAACATTATTAAAAGATTCTTCGCTTCGCTCAGAATGATAAATATACTGCATTCCTCAAAATAAACCATAACAACTACTAATTGCTAATTATTAATTTACAATGTCTTCGCTTACCGATGTCATAAAATAAACATCATCTGTGTTGTACATTGTATAACTGCATGGCTTATCCACAGAATTCATCATTATTATCCTGTCAAATGCACCTGTATCAAGCAAAAGACGTGCCTGTGGTCTTCTGATAAGCTCTGTTATATCACCTGCATGGATGGTGGCTATGATATTTACTCCGGCATTTGCTCCGAGTGCTATTGCAGCGGCATCTTCCCTTGTGCCGACTTCGTCAACCACAATAAGCTGAGGCGAAAGAGAACGTATTGCTGAAATTATCCCCTTGCCCTTGGGATAATTCAGAAGAATGTCACACATCCCTGTATAAGTTCCGCTGTCCTCTGTTCCGGATATTTCCCCTCTTTCGTCAATTATGCAAGTCCGCATCCTTTTACAGCCTATTCCCATTGATACTCTGTACGCAATATCCCTTAGCATTGTTGTTTTTCCTGTTGAGGGAGACCCTGCTATAAGCAATCCTCCGAATGAATATTTTATCTTATCGATAAGCTCTGCCGATACTCCTTTTATAAAACGGGCTATCCTCACATTCATTGAGGTTATATCCGTAACGGAATTTATCTCTCCGTCTCTCACATCTGCTGTGCCGCAAATTCCGATACGATGCCCTCCCTTTACTGTGATATATCCGTTTACTATCTCACTCTGACGGCTGTATACAGAATATCCGCAAAGCCTGTTGAATATATCCCCTATCTGCTTTCCTGTACAGATGACCGCTCTTTCGGGTGTATATACTATGCTTCCGTCCTCACGCAAAAATAATGTTTCACTTCCGTCTGTGAGGGCTATAGGCTTGTTTTTTCTCAGCCTTATCTCCCGTATGTCATATTGTTTGACAGACGGAAGTTTTGAAAGACTTGCCGCTGTTTCTCCTCCTATCATATTTACTGCTGTCATATATGCATTATCTGTTTCGTTCATCATTCTTGCACCTTCACTTTATGTTTTTTGCTTTTCTTCATACTCCATATATACTCCGCTGATAACACATATATTCCCATATTCATAAACAGAAAAATGCGGACAAACCTTTTGGCTTATCCGCATAATATACTATCTTTTTTCATTTACCGCATTTGTATTGCCTATATTATTTCTTTCCATCATTTCGTCATCCGCATCCGATGCCGCACTCAGCAGAGACATACATACTACCCCGATTATTACTCCTAAAACTGCCCCGAAAAAAAATTCTGCCATTTTTCCACCCCTCAACAAGTGTTTTACTTATATTATATGATAATATAAAAAACTTTATTCAATCAGCAATCAGAAATGTACAATATGCTGTTATTTTTAATCACAAATCTGTTTGACTTTTTATTCATAAAATGCTAAAATTGTGATTACAGTTTTGGTTAAGGGGGGATTTTTTTGAGGAAGATATTGGTTATTTTACTTGTTACAATAATATTATTTGCATCAGGATTCAGAATCCCTTATCATAGAGGAATGATTACCCCTAATCCATTCTCCTTTCATCATTCTCTGCATTACGGCTTGGTTTTCGCTCTATTGTAATACAGGTTCATTCCAATTTTATCTGAATTTATTATAACATTTTTTATTTTTTATGTCAAGCAATAATAAGTCAGCCTCATGGAAATCAAGTTTCTAATAAAGAAATTTAATGATCCAAAATTCTTAACTTAAACTTCCCACACCAAAACCGTCCAAAAAGCTGATAACCAAGCCAAAAACAGATGATTAATTATGC
>OMZF01000028.1 GCA_900315465.1 uncultured Eubacteriales bacterium
AAGTTGGTTGTATATGATTTTCTATTATCGTGTTTGCTTTTGAATTTTGGATAGCCTGCGTGTTCTCTAAAGAACTTTTGATAGGCATCAGAATTGCAAGGTTAAATTCACCCACCTAATCTGACAGGAGGAGCGAAAAACTAACAGAATGACAGTGTTGTTTTTCTTTCCATCAAATCAAAATGACTGCTGTACTAATGAAAGCACAACAGTCATAAAATCAAACATATAAACTTTAAACAGCCAATAAATTGCAGATGCTGATTTATTCAGCAAGGTCATAGGGATAGATCTTGATGTCATCTCTTTCGAGGAAGAACTTAACGGTATCATAAACTCTGAGGTCAACACCGCTGAATTCAAAAGCTTCTATCCAGTCATAAGAAAAGCTGACCACCATACTGCCCTCTTCAACTGCATGGCAGATACCTTTGAAAAGGATACTTCCATCAAGGGTAATATCTGTATATGTAGGCATATCCTGATAACGCTTGATTATCATATCTTCCCCACGTATCTCAGGCAAAGAAAGCTCACAGTAATACGACTTTCCCACCTCAGGATCAAACTCTCTCGACATCCATATACCGGCAAAAGAGCCTATGCCTGTTTGTCCTTTTACACTGATAACATTATTCAGCTCTTTTGTAACCTCTTCAACAAGCAATTTCATAATTTTATACCCCTGATTTCTTAAAATCACTGCTTAACGGTAAAAAACTCTACAACTATACTTTAACATAACTATGAAGAAAAATCAACAGTAAATAAAGAAAAAAAGAGCGTTCCGAAATGAAACGCTCTCCTCGTGTCTGGAATAAAGAATTACTCCTGTTCCTCTTTCATCTTTGCAAAACAATCGCTGCAATAAACAGGACGGTCTTCACGGGGCTTAAAAGGAACCTTTGCTTCTTTTCCGCATGATGCACAAATACCTGTGTACATCTCACGTTCAGGTCTCTGGGCGTTCTTTCTCGCACTACGGCAAGCCTTGCATCTCTGCGGCTCGTTCTCAAATCCCTTGGAAGCATAGAACTCCTGCTCTCCTGCTGTGAAAACAAATTCTGCACCGCATTCCTTGCAAACTAAAGTCTTATCCTCGTACATTGTGTGTTACCTCGCTTTGGTATTATTTTCGCCCAGCGGACGGAATTGCACCGCCGTCTTTGAGTGTAAGTCAACGCTCTTCTTATCTAAGCTACATGGGCATATATTTTTATTTTCTGAGGTCTTTGAGCTTTCTTCTCACCCTTTGCATAGCATTATCGCATACCTTTACGCTTAAGCCGAGAAGTTTTGCTATATCCTCATAAGAATTCCCGTCAATATACAGTGAAAGAACATTGAATTCAAGCTCTGAAAGCTTTCTTTTTGCAGTACGGATAACATCATTCAATTCTTCATCCGCAACAACGATCCTTTCAGGCTCGGTCATCGGAGCAGGTATCTCCACAGGTTCATCATAGATCGAAACTGTCACGTTATTGATAAAATTCTTGTTATTATTAGCGGCTCTCACCGCTGACAGAAGTCTGTTGCGTATACACACACCCGCATAAGTCCTGAATGAAGCTCTGCCGTCATCAGAATAACTTTTCACAGCACTGTGAAGTGCAACCAACCCCTCCTGATAAAGATCATCCGTTTCTATTCCCATATTATAGAACTTTCCGGCTTCGGAACGGATAACAAAAATATAGCGTACAGACAATTCCCCGAATGCGTCCTGAACACCGCCATTATAGCATCTGACCAGTTCTTCATCACTCATAAGCTCAAATCCGGCTGTTTCAGAATTCTGCATTTACACACCTCGTCACAATCTGTACCTATTAAGTATACAATATTTTTTTAAATAAGTCAATAAATATTTTATGCAAAAAGCTGTCCTGTACCAATCTTTGGAACAATCATTGAAAAAAAATGTTTTGCTTTGTGTATTATCACTACTGTTATTTTTTCTACAGAATATAACAAAATTTTTTTCGCATTTATAACATAAAAGCAGTATATTCCTTTGTATAAGTTGCCAAAAATTATTATTTACTGCTCAGTTCTGTTGATGATGACCCGTCAGTGAGATATAATGATATGTGAGTAAAATTATCTGTAACAGGGGGATAAAATGGTTGTAAATATTCAGAGTATGGGGCTTTTAGGAATGAATGCATTTGCGGTAAATGTTGAAACGGATATTTCAAGAGGAATGCCGATATTTGATGTTGTAGGACTTCCTGATGCTGCCATAAAAGAATCAAGAGACAGAGTCCGTTCCGCAATAAAAAACAGCGGATTTGAATTTCCTATAGGCAGAATAGTAGTAAATCTTGCTCCTGCCGATATAAAAAAAGTAGGTTCTATTTACGACCTGCCGATACTTATGTCGATACTGCTTGCAAACGGCAGTATCTTATTTGACAGCAAAGTATGTGCATTTATAGGTGAAGTATCACTCAGTGGAGATATACGACCCATAAATGGTGTGCTGCCTATGGCTATTGCCGCAAAGGAAAAGGGGATCAGGACATTTTTTGTACCGGCACAAAATGCGGCAGAGGGGGCTGTTGTACAGGGAATTGATGTCATACCTGTAAAAAATGTGTCTGAACTTGTGAGACATCTTGAGGGCAAAGCGTTGATACAGCCTGCAAAGCCTCTCACCTCGCCAAATACTCATGCTTTATATGATATAGATTTTTCAGATGTAAAAGGACAGTATGAAGCTAAAAGAGCATTGGAAATCGCAGCAGGCGGAGGACATAATGTTCTTCTTATAGGCAGTCCGGGGGCTGGAAAATCCATGCTTGCAAAAAGAGTTCCCACTATACTTCCAGAAATGACATTCGATGAAATGATAGATACATCCAAAATACACTCAATAGCCGGAATACTGCCGAATAATGTTTCACTTGTAACAGAAAGACCTTTCAGAAGTCCGCATCATACTGTTTCCCCTGCCGGACTTACAGGCGGAGGAACTATCCCCCACCCCGGTGAAATATCTCTTGCACATAACGGTGTCTTATTTTTGGACGAACTGCCCGAATTCAATAAAAATACTATGGAAATACTTCGTCAGCCTCTTGAAGATGGTATTGTTACCATATCCCGTGTCAACGCAACACTGAGTTATCCTTGTTCAATAATGCTTGTATGTGCAATGAACCCCTGTCCGTGCGGTTATTACGGTCATCCCACTAAAAAATGTACCTGTTCTCAGAAAAATGTAAGTCAGTATCTTTCAAAAATATCAGGGCCTCTGCTTGACAGAATAGACCTTCATGTAGAAGTACCTCCTGTTGATTTTGATAATCTTGCATCAAAGGAAAAAGCGGAATCATCAGAGGAAATAAAAAAACGTATTGATAAAGTACGCAATATACAAAACGAGCGTTTCAAAAATACCAAAACGACCTGCAATGCCCGAATAAAAGCCGCAGATCTGCAAAGATTCTGTCCTATGGATGACGATGCACGCTCCACAATAAAACAATCATTTGATGTTTTAGGACTTTCCGCAAGGGCATATGACCGCATACTTAAAGTTGCAAGAACCATTGCCGATATGGATAATTCCGAAGTAATACATCGTGAACATATCTACGAAGCCATTCAGTACCGCAGTCTTGACAGCAAATATTGGGTCAGCTGAGTCCGGAGTGCAAATTTTGTTTTGATCTGTCAGTATTTTTTCGGGACATTACTAATGTGAAAGGAATGAATGTTTTGGCTGTTCAAAAAAAACATTATGATATTGAAAAACAAGGTCAATGTGATTTCTTTGACAACTACAGAATAGATTATCAGGGGGATAATTCCATACTTGTAGATAATACCGATGGTGTTTATCATGGCAATATTATGGAGTTTAAGCTGAACATAAATAATACGGGTAAAGTTCTGTTTCAAGCTATCAAATATCTTTCCCGTATGCGTATAAAAGGCGAATCCGTACCTGCAAGGATATTGCTTATAGACCTTAATGCAGCAAAGGTATATGTTTATAATTCCATTGATTATATCGATGATATTCAAAAAGTTTATATCGGAGCATCTTCAAAGGGTAATGATACGTTTTCAAAGCCCGTAACACCTGTTGCAGAGTATGATTATATGAATATGGACGATTCTGCAGAGGTTCAGAAGCTTCTTATCAATAAGACAGAAAATAATACAGACTGGTATATACCAATCGACATTAACGAGGATTGTATAGTAGGATGGGGAGAAAGATATTATCGTGAAATTCCCAAAGCAACCAAAGGTGATTTTCTTGGTGACGGAACAGGCAAGATAAATCTTAAAGGTGAAATTCGTGACCCGAAACATTTTGAGGGTCTTATCAATCCCTATACAGAACCTACAAATGAAAAATTCAAGTATCTGATGGATTGTCTTAATGACCGTCTGAACAAAAAGGATTTAGGTGCATTCTATACTCCTGCTCCCTATTGTCAGAAAGCAGCAGAGCTTGTGGAAATAGCTGTCGGTAGAGTTCCCGACGGTAACGATTACATAATTCTTGACAGATGTGCAGGAACAGGTAATCTTGAAGAAGCCCTGCGTGGAAAATATGATAAAAACGGTGAGGAACTTATAACTCACTGTGTTGTATCCACATATGAATATTACGAGTATAAAGTGCTTATGGAACGTATTGGTCAGGATGTAAGAAATATTATCCCTCCCACAGAAGTAAATATTGTATATCAAAACGGCAAGGTATCAAATGCCGATGCTATGACTAAGGATTATATTGACAATCCTCTGATCAAAAAGTATGCAGACGACCCGAAATGCACCATAATACTGTTTGAGAATCCTCCATATTCAGACAGTTCGTCTATCACGTTTTCCGAAGCAGGCGATGTCAGCAAAAGAGCAAAAACCTCCAAATCGGATAAGTATGTTGTCAATGAATTTAAAGATAAGGCATTACCTTCACTGAATGAACAAAGAGGTTCTGCAAGAGAAAGTTCCAATTTATTCATCTGGTCGGGTTTTGAATATTATTTAAGACAGCCCGCAGACAGCTATATTGTTTTTTCGCCTGTTAAATATTTTAAAAATGTCGGTTTACCCAAAAAGGTAATGCTTAAAGGATTTGCATTTAACCGCAAATATTTTCATGCAACAGACAGCGTTATTTCCTGTGTATTATGGTCAAACCAAGACGATACGCTGACAAATGAATGGCTGCTTTTTGTTTTTGATATTGATGATAATAAAATCGTTGAATGTAAAGAACAGCCAGTCCTGACAATAAAATTATCAAAGGGCAGTGTAGCAGACTTCAACGATAAGCGTGTATTTTCAGATGATGTAAGGTCAAATGTAATTTGTAATTCTGACGGAACAGAACTTATCGGTTGGTCTCACAAAACCAAAACATCCGTTTATAACGATAATATCATTGCATATATGGCAGCAAACGGATATACGGCAGATGTAAAACACCGCTATCTTATGAGGTGCGGTTACAAAACGGGTATAGAACAATCCTTTGGCTTTATGTTACGCAAGGATAATTATTTATACAAACTGCCTATGTGGGTATCTAAAATGTTTCCGCAGGATGCATGGTATGAAAAAGATGTATATAATAATACGTCTGACGGCGGAGAAAAATATACCCATGACCCTGTATTCCTGAAAAGATGCCTTATATATACCTGTCTTTCCAATCAAAACAAATGTCTGTCATTTATCGGATCTGACAGTCGTTATTATCGTAATGAACTTTGTCTTGACACAACTAACGGTAATACAGCAGCGTCTGCCGATCTTGACTTAATGACTATGGACGAAGAAGAACTGAAGCTTATTGATCTTTGGAAAAATATTATGGCAGAAGCAAAAAAAACAGCTAATTACAATTTTATGATGACCTATGGTGTATATCAGATAACAAGAGAGCTTAATACATTTCACGAAGAAGGTACAGGGAATTCAAGAAAAAAAGTATATGATTATCCTAACCTTAACGGGTATCTTGTATCTCTGCGTGAAACTTTGAAAGCCTATTATAAAAACTGTATTACAGATAAGATGTTTGAATATGAATTATTGAAATAAAGAATTTTCAAATCAGGAGATGAATCCATATGTTCGCAATAGATTGCCATGACCATGTTTATAACAGAAGAATAGCCCCTCTTGCCGTACAAAGTGTAGGTCAGTTTTACGGAGTTGATATGAATTGTACGGGAGTTTCGGACGAGCTTATAAAAATTTCACAAACTTCACCGATCAAAAAATTCGTTATCAATGCTGTGGCTCTTAGTCCCTCGCCTGTTAAAAAGCTTAATGATTTCATAGCAAAGGAATGTGCCGCTCACCCCGAATTCACAGGACTCGGAACACTTCATCCAGATATGAACAGACCCGAGGATGAAATTGAACGCATTATTTCTTTGGGACTTAAAGGAATAAAGCTTCACCCTGACAGTCAGAATTTTGATATGGACTGCAAAAATGCCATGAAGATATATGAAAAGCTTCAGGGAAGACTGCCGGTACTTATGCATTGCGGAGATCATCGTTTTGACCGCTCACATCCGAGCAGACTTGCAAAAATCCTTGATACTTTTCCCGATCTTACTGTAGTTGCCGCACATTTCGGAGGCTGGTCGATATTTGACGAGGCTGTTCCCTTTGTCAAGGACAGGAAATGTTATATGGATATTTCAAGCTCTTTCCCCTTTATCGGCAAAGAAAAGGTACACAAGCTGATATGCCTTTACGGAGCAGAAAGGCTTATGTTCGGCTCTGATTTTCCGATGTGGGATCCTGTAAAGGAATACCGGAATTTTATTGAACTTCCTCTCACCACCGAACAGCAGGAGCTTATCCTCTGGAAAAATGCCGCAAAGGTATTCAATATCGAATTTGACCCGAAAAATTATAAATAAAAAATCAACGACTGCCAATTTTACGGCAGCCGTTTTGTTATATATCAAACTTTTGTTGTAGCAGTGGTAACAACACTTTTACCCGAATACATATTTACATTTGCTCCGTTTTTAAGGAGAAGTGTAGCGTTTTTCGCACCCACTATTACAGGCTTGTTAAGTGCAAGGCATACGATAGCGGCGTGAGAATCAGCTCCGTCTGTTTCGGTTATGATACCTGCACATTTTTTCATTATGGGAAGGAGATTATTGTTTGTTTCTTTTATAACAAGTATTTCTCCCTCTTTAACATTCAGCAGTGCTTCTTCTTCGCTTTTGCATACAGCTAAATGTCCGTGTGCACTGAGATCATTTATTATGGTAGTACCGCTGCAAAGGATATTTCCCACAAGATGAACTTTCATAAGGTTAGTAGTACCCGAAACTCCGAGCGGCACACCTGCTGTCAGAACAACAAGATCTCCGTTTTTAAGAAGTCCCTTTTTCTGTGCAACATCTGTAACATGGTCGATAAGTTCGTCTGTATTATCCTTTTCCTCTATCATAACAGGGCATACACCCCATGACATATTCATCTGTCTCCATACCTTTTCACTTGGTGTACCACCTATTATCGGGCTTGATGGGCGGTATTTTGAAAGCATACGGGATGTGCTTCCGCTCTTTGATACAGTGATTATCGCACTTGCACCGAGGTCATGTGCAGTTGTGCAGGTAGCGTGTGATATTGCAGATGTAACATCGGGACGTTCATGCATATCAAGCTTATTGAAACGATCAATATAATTTATGTTCTTTTCTGTTTCAACAGCAATATTAGCCATTGTCTTTACAGCCTCTACAGGATAAGCACCCGCAGCAGTTTCTCCGGAAAGCATTATAACACTTGTGCCGTCATATATTGCATTTGCTACATCCGTAGCCTCTGCTCTTGTGGGGCGGGGGTTCTTTATCATAGAATCAAGCATCTGAGTTGCGGTTATTACCGGCTTATCCGAATTGCGTGTTTTGCGTATAAGCATTTTCTGAAGTATCGGTATTTCTGCAAGGGGTATCTCAACACCAAGATCTCCTCTTGCTACCATGATACCGTCCGAAACACGAACAATATCATCAATATTATTAATACCGTCTTTATTTTCAATTTTTGCAATTATGCGTATATCCCCTCCCCCGTTTTCTTCAAGGAAGGCTGTCATTTCATTTATATCATCTGCAGAGCGTGTAAATGATGCGGCAACAAAATCAACATCCTGTTCTATACCGAAAAGAAGATCTTTTTTATCCACATCACTGAGAAACGGCAGAGAAAGTGTTATATCAGGTACATTTATTCCCTTGTGCGATGAAACTGCACCACCGTTATTTACTATACAGGTGATTTCCGTATCAGTTTTTTCCTTTACTTCCATTTCGATAAGACCGTCATCGATAAGTATCTTTGTGCCTATCTTAACATCGGCAGGAAGTCCGCTGAAAGTTATGGAACAGCCGTTTTTATCACCGTCACGAGGAGTTGTATAGAGTACAAAAGTCTGTCCCTGTTCAAGAAATACTTTTTCGGGGAAATTTCCTGTGCGTATCTCCGGCCCTTTTGTATCAAGAAGAATAGCAATAGGCATATCAAGTTCCTTACGAAGCTTTTTGACCTTTTCGATCTTAGCTCTATGTTCGTCATATGTACCGTGTGACATATTTATTCTTGCCACATCCATACCTGCAAGCATAAGCTTACGAAGTACATCTTCATTTTCCGTAGCAGGTCCGAGTGTACATATTATCTTTGTTTTTCGCATAAATGATCTCTCCGTTCATAAAAAATATTGCAATTACATCATACAACATTATCTGTCTTTTTACAAGCACATAATCAAAATTCGGTTTTCATATGGTTGAACATTGAATTATAGCGTGTTATAATATTCAGGTAAAATATTTTTGAACAGAGGTAAACAAATGATTTATAATAATATTCTTGAAGCAATGGGTCATACCCCGATAATACGTCTTAACCGCATGAACAAGCCGGGAAATGCGGAAATACTTGTAAAATTCGAGGGACTTAACGTGGGCGGTTCAATCAAGACCAGAACTGCATACAATATGATAATCAATGCTGAAAAGCAGGGCAGAATAAACCCAAACACCATAATTGTTGAGCCTACAAGCGGAAATCAGGGTATCGGACTTGCACTTGTAGGAGCGGTAAGAGGATATAAAACAATAATCATAATGCCCGATTCGGTAAGTGAGGAACGCAGAAAGCTTGTACGTCATTATGGTGCGGAGGTTATTCTTATACATGATGACGGAGATATAGGAAAGTGCATACAGAAATGTCTTGATACCGCACTCGAAATGCAGGCAAATGACCCGAATGTATTTGTACCCCAGCAGTTTGAAAACGAGGATAATACAAACGCACACAAATATTTTACTGCACTTGAGATACTTGAACAGACCGCCGGAAAAATAGACGGTTTCTGTTCCGGTATAGGTACGGGAGGTACTATCACCGGCATAGGTGAAACACTTAAAAAACAATATCCCGATATGGAGATATGGGCAGTTGAACCGGAACACGCCGCCATCCTTGCAGGCGGTACAGTCGGCACACATTTACAAATGGGCATAGGCGACGGAATTATCCCTACAATACTGAACACCTCAATATATGACCATATACACATCGTAACAGACGAGGACGCTATCCATACCTCAAAACAGCTTGCTGAACTTGAAGGCATAATGTGTGGTATTTCAAGCGGAACGAATGTTGCAGCGGCACTTAAACTTGCCGAAAAGCTTGGTAAAGGCAAAACTGTTGTCACCATTCTACCTGATACTGCCGAAAGGTATTTTTCAACGCCACTATTTGATTAACCTGATAAAAGCGAAAAAAGCTGTTGTGCCTGTAAAAAGCACAACAGCCTTTTTTATTTAAGATAAAAATTTTACTCAACCATCAATCTTTAATTGAATTGCAGTTGCCGGATCGCCGTCTACAGTTACTTTTATGGAGGTGATTATGCCTGTTCTGCTTTCAACAATGGCATTTGCAATCTTGTCCTCAACTTCCTTGCGGATAAGGTTACGAAGATCTCTTGCACCGCTCTGTCCGCCGTATGCTTTCTTTGCAAGATACTTTCTTGCTGCATCGTCATAGCTGAATTCAATTCCCTTTTCGGTGAGTGCAGCAGTGTATTCATCAAGCATAAGCTTGCTTATGTCAAAGAAATCATCTTCGGTCAGCTGTCTGAATACGATAATTTCATCCACACGGCTGAGAAATTCGGGGCGGAGGAATTCTGAAAGTGCTTTTCTTACTTTTTCATTTGTAGCCTCTGCCTGTGTCTTTGCAAAGCCCAAAGCACTTTCTCTGCGTTCACTTCCTGCATTTGATGTCATTACTATAACAGTATTGCTGAAATTAACCTTTCGTCCCTGTGCATCTGTCAGAACACCCTCGTCAAGTATCTGTAAAAGGATATTCAGTACATCGGGATGTGCCTTTTCAATTTCATCAAACAGCAGTACGGAATAGGGTCTTCTTCTTACCTTCTCTGTTACCTGTCCTGCTTCTTCATATCCTACATAGCCCGGAGGAGAACCTATGATCTTTGAAACCGAATGTTTCTCCATAAATTCGGACATATCAAGACGGATAAGCGTTTCAGGTGTATTGAAAAGCTCGGTGGAAAGCACTTTTACAAGTTCTGTTTTTCCTACACCTGTCGGGCCTACAAATATGAATGATGCCGGTCTTCTTCTCGGACTTATCTGTACACGACTGCGTTTTACCGCTGCTGCAAGAGCATCTACCGCTTCATCCTGACCGATGACTTTTGATTTAAGTACATCACCAAGATCGGCAAGCTTATTAAGCTCGTTTTCTCTTACTTTTGAAGCAGGAATACCTGTCCAGAGTTCTATAACATGGGCTATATCTTCTTCTGTTACTTTAGTGAATATTTCATCTTTATTTATTTGGGCTAATTCTTTCTCAGTTTTGGCAACTTCATATTTTGCATTTGCTACCTTTTCAAAGTCAATATCACTTTCGGACTGAAGCCTGTCAAGTTCTTCATTAAGTTCATTGAGCCTGTCTGATAATTCCTCGTATTCATCAAGCTTTGTATTTCTTATAGCTGCATAAGTACATGATTCATCTAAAAGGTCGATAGCCTTATCTGGCAGGAATCTGTCTGTGATATATCTTTCGGACAAAACAACTGTCTTTCTGACTATATCATCATCCATACTTACTCTGTGGTAATCTTCGTAATAATTCTTTACACCGAGGAGAACCTCTACCGTATCCTGAATTGAAGGCTCAGCAACTGTTACAGGCTGGAATCTTCTTTCAAGAGCTGCATCCTTTTCAATATATTTTCTGTATTCATTGAATGTTGTAGCTCCTACAACCTGAATTTCTCCTCTTGAAAGAGCGGGTTTCATTATATTTGCGGCATTCATTGAGCCTTCGGAATCTCCGGTTCCTACAAGACTGTGAACTTCATCGATGAAAAGGATAATATTTCCTGCATCCTTAACTTCGTTGATAAGACCTTTTATACGGCTTTCAAACTGACCTCTGAACTGTGTGCCTGCAACAAGTGCAGTCATATCGAGCAGTTGAATTTCCTTATTTTTAAGTCTGTGCGGTACGTCTCCTGCCGCTATCTTCTGTGCGAGACCTTCTGCAATAGCTGTTTTACCAACACCCGGTTCACCTATAAGACATGGGTTATTTTTTGTACGTCTTGAAAGTATCTGAATAACTCTGTCTATTTCCTTTTCTCTGCCGACTATTCTGTCAAGCTCACCGTCAGCAGCACGTTTTGTAAGGTCGGTGCAGTATGCATCGATATGTTTTCTTGGTTTGCGGCGTTTTGGCTGCTCGTTTTTTTGTCTGCGGCTGTCTGAATTCTGTGATTTATCTTTTCCGTTAAGCTTTTCACTCGGGTCTTTTGAATTGAAAAGATTCTTGAAAAACGGAGGAAAAGTAGGAGCTCCGCCGGGACTGAAACTATCGTCATCACTGTCTTCGGAATCATCTCCGTCAATGCCGGCAAATTCTTCAACTTCTTTAAAAATATCAGAATCCATTATCCCGTCCATCTGATCCTGAAGCTGTTCTATATCATCTTCACTTATACCCATTTTTTCCATTATTTCAGTAACAGGTTTCATCCCCATTTCTTTAGCACACACAAGACAATAACCCTTTGAACCGGCACTGGGATTATTAGCGTCCGAAACAAAGACAACAGCGGGTCTTTTCTTGCACTTACTACATAACAAACTCATATTTTCATATCTCCCTTCACCTTTGTTTACTGTACACATTATCAGTGTACATTATATGATACCATATTTTCAGTATAATTGTCTACTAAAAAATAAAAATATTATTTTTAAATCCGCAATAAATTGTATTCTTAAATAATAAAGTCTCCCCTTTGTAATTTAAAAGGGGAGATAATTATTATGAATTAATTATTACGGATATTATCTGGTCAGGAACATTCATATTATATATGTATCGGTATAAAAACGAGTGATCTATACCCATACGCAAAGCTTTTGATGATTCCTCGGGCAGAAATACCATAAGTATATAAAGCACAAAAGATAAAACCATTATTATTACTAACGCCGCAAGCACTCCAAGTACGGCACCGGCTATTTTATTCGGTGTACTTAATCCGGAAAGATCAATTGCAGTTGTCAGACCTTTTGTAACTATTGAAATGACAGCAACACATATTGTATAAACCGCTATTGCAAGAATGACCGTTATAAGTCTGAGTGTTGCAGGTCTTATCATTTCCTCAACAAGCTCGGCAGCCGATAATGGAGAAGAACCTATTGCAACAGCAATATCTGTTTTTGTAATATTCATCATTGAAAGAATGTTTCTCAGATATTCGGGACAATTATCTACGAGTCCGGAAGCAATATCTGCTGTTGTTACTCCAAGATCTTCAAAAGGCGTACAGTCCGTAAGAAAATCGATCAGTTTCTTTTGTATGAAATTTATATAAATATGTTCCGCAAGCAGAGAGCCTGCCACAGCAGCTGCAATGGCAGATATTGCTGAACCGAAGAAATGTACAAGTATATTGACAACGCCTCTTTTATAGCCGTTGAATATAAATAAGGCAGCCACCACCACAACAATTACATCCAAAGCAATATTCAATTAAGATACCCCCATATCAAAGTCATAATTCAACATCGTTTTCATTTCCTTCGTTATTATAGGTATAGTTAAGACCGTAGGTTGCAAAGCCCTGTTTAAAAAGTCTGTTTGCATCATCATATTTTGTATACATGGTATAGCCGAACATTATGACAGCTATCATTGTATGTCCTTCTACTGTGGCGGAACAGACAACAGATGTTCCTGCTTCATCTGTAAACCCTGTTTTTATGCCGTCACAGAATTTTGAATAGTATGAGCTTTCAGGATCAAGCATTTTATTTGAATTTGTCCAGTAAAGAGTTGACGGTTTATAAACTTCCTCTTCTTCACTGCTTTCATCAGCATTTTCAGAAATCTCTCCGCTTTCGTCAGAAGAAACTACTGAACTATCTGCAGAACTTTCGGCACTGCTGCCTGTATCCGCACTGCTTTCGGAATTACTGCTTTCTGTTGTACTTGTTTCGTCATATATGACATCCCATTCTGCCTCGAACTTACCAAAAGAATTTTTCACAAGAGGTACTGTACGGGCATAAGCTGCTATTCTGGCTAAATCCTCGGCTGAGGTGTAATGGTCATCATCATGCCATCCGTCAGGAGTAACATAATGCGTACCCTTACATCCTATTTCTGCGGCAGCTTTATTGACCAGCTCCATAAAAGTTTTTACAGCTTCTTCATCCGAAAGGTCATTATTCCCCGTATACATTCTTGCGGCATTTACAGCAATGGTATATGCTGCATCATTTCCAGAAGGCAGCATAAGAGCATCCATAAGCATTTCAAATGTGAGCTTCATACCTTTGACAAGCCCTGCCGTACTTGAATCCCAGTTTATAAGCTTTATTTCATCACCAACGGTAATAACTGTTTCGGGAGGTATTATTTTGGCACCTACAATTGCAGTAAGCATTTTTGTTGTACTGGCGGGATAGCATTTATCGCTGCCGTTTTTCTCGTACAATATCTTATCTGAGGTGACATCATACAGAACAACATATTTTGAAGATATTTGTTTATCGAGTGTATCGGTAACATTCTTTGAAAATACTTTTTTATCAACTTTAAAAGCACCTGTCGGCTCAAGCTTGAATTCGGAACTGTTTGACGATTCTTCCGGTTCGGCAGCAACAGCAGGAACAGAGCTTTCTACTGTATAAAAGGATTCCTGAGAGCTTTCAGCCGCAACAGGTGCACTGTTATGGCTAAATGCACCTGCAAGTGCAGCTACTCCTGCACACCCTCCCAAAAGTACGATAACACTTAGCACTATCGGAAAAATATTTCTGCTTTTCTTCTTCGGAATCTGAGAGTTATTTTGCTGAACTCTTTTTTGACCAGTTTGTGTTTGAACCGGTCTTTGAGTTTTTTTATCCGGCACAGTTTCTGTTTTTACTGTTTTCTGAGGTCTTTTCGGAATATCGTTTGACGAAAAATTCTCAAGAGCCGCATAGACATCTATATATTCTTCGTCTTTTTTATTATTATCAGGCATTATAGATTACATCTCCTGTCATGTTATTATAAAAACACACTATATATTATGCCATTATTCTCTCCTTACTGTCAATCGGAATTCTGCTACAATATTTTTTAGTTTTTTATGTTTTTTCATATAAAAACTTATTCACGAAAACATACCTGAATATATTTGTTTTACATATTGACTTCCAACCGGGAAAAATTTATAAAAGTTTATACAATTCCTTGAAAAACAGCTTAAAATATTGTAGAATAGATTCATGCAGTTATGCTCCGCTGTAATTTCCGGCGGTTATATCTGATGCAACAATATGTGTCATAACGCATAAATTCAAGGAGGTTAATTTTATGTCTGTTACTTTAAGCGATAAGCACGTAAAACAATTTATCAGTGACGAGGAATATACCGCTATTGCTCCTCAGATCGAAGCAGCTCATTCACTTCTCCATTCCAAAACAGGTCTCGGAAATGATTTTACAGGTTGGGTAGATCTTCCTGTTGATTACGATAAGGAAGAATTTGACCGTATCAAAAAGGCTGCCGAAAAAATTAAGGGCAATACCGATGTATTTGTTGTTATAGGAATAGGAGGTTCCTATCTCGGAGCCCGTGCTGCTATAGAATTTCTTAAATCCCCTAACTATAACGCGATCAAAAAGGATACTCCCGACATTTATTTCACAGGTAATTCAATAAGCTCCACAGCTCTTAGTGAGCTTTTGCAAATCTGTGAGGGAAGGGATATTTCCATCAATATGATCTCAAAGTCGGGTACTACCACAGAGCCTGCTATTGCATTCCGTGTTTTCCGTGAACTTCTCGAAAAGAAGTACGGAAAAGAGGGGGCAAAGGAGAGAATTTTCTGCACAACTGACAAGGCGAAGGGTACTCTCAAACAGCTTGCAACTAAAGAGGGCTATGAGACCTTCGTTGTACCTGATGATGTAGGCGGACGTTACAGTGTCCTTACCGCTGTAGGACTTCTTCCGATAGCTGTTGCAGGTGCAGATATCGATGCTCTTATGGGCGGTGCTGCAAAAGCAAGAGAAGAGCTTATGAGTACCGACCTCAATAAGAATGATTGCTACAAATATGCAGCTATAAGAAATATCCTTTACAGAAAGGGCAAAGCTATTGAACTTTTAGTAAGCTATGAGCCTTCTTTCACAATGATGAATGAATGGTGGAAGCAGCTTTTCGGTGAAAGCGAGGGCAAAGACCAGAAAGGTCTGTTCCCGGCTTCTGTGGTATTTTCAACTGATCTTCATTCAATGGGACAGTTCATTCAGGACGGCTCACGCACAATGTTTGAAACAGTTGTACAGATAGACAAACCCAAATATGAACTCACTATCGGTACAGATCCCGAAAATGTTGACGGTCTTAACTTCCTTGCAGGCAAAACAGTTGATTTCGTAAACAAAAAGGCTTTCGAGGGTACTGTTCTTGCTCACACTGACGGACGTGTTCCTAATGTTATACTTAACATGGAAAACACAAGTGAGGCAGAACTCGGTTATCTTATTTATTTCTTTGAGAAGGCTTGTGCTATCAGCGGTTATACCCTCGGCATCAATCCTTTCAATCAGCCCGGTGTAGAAAGCTACAAAAAGAATATGTTCGCTCTCCTCGGCAAACCCGGTTATGAAGACCAGAAAGAAGCTCTTGAGGCAAGACTTAAATAAGCCTTGATTAAAATAGTTGCATCTTTGCATTAAAAACGGTTGACAGTTGAGCAGAATTAATATAAAATAGAATTAAGCAAAAAGATATTTTATGCAATTATCTCCCTTTGCAGTAATGTTCTGGGATTGCATCAATTTCAAGGAGGCTGAAATATTATGGTTAAACTTATCGTTGGTAAAAAGGGTACAGGCAAAACAAAAAAGCTTATTTACCTTGCTAATGAAGCAGTAGAAAATTCAAACGGTGATGTAGTTGTTATCGAAAAGGGTGCAAAACTTACCTATGACGTAACACACAAGGCTCGTCTTATCGACACAGAACAGTATTCTATCACAGGATATGATGCTTTCTTCGGTTTCCTCAGCGGCCTTTGTGCAGGCAACTATGATGTTACCGATGTTCTTGTTGATTCTACATTTAAAATCGGCGGAACAAATTTTGATGAATTTGCTGATTTCATAGAAAAGATCAACACTCTTTCCGCTAAAACAGATACACAGTTCACATTCCTCGTATCTGCCGATGAAAAGGATCTTCCTCAGAGCCTTTCGGCAGTTGCAGAAAAGATCTGATGAGCAGCTGAGTTTATCTGAAACATCGGGAAGCCTGAAATATGGCTTCCCTTGTGTTTTTCTGATTTTTTAAAAAAATCTATTGACAAAATCGTTCGGTAAGCTTATAATTAACTATGGCGTTTTATTACACTCCGCAAGGAAAGTAATAATTGTACTTTGTTGAGGTGAATGTCATGCTTCTTGAACTGAAAAAGATCTTTCTTAACGAAAATGAAAGCCTTTCAGTACATACCGAGCCGGATATGACTGACTGTAATTTCGGTGAAAATAGCTTTTCCGATAAGGTCAGTGCTGATATTACTATCACAAACCATGCAGGACTTGTTGAGCTTGATGCTCTTGTCCGTTTCAATTACCGTTTCAGATGTGACAGATGCTATGACCCTTTCAACAGGGATTTTGCCTTTAAGTTCCACCATATTCTCGTTACAAGCCCTGCAGAGGACAATAGTGACGATTATATTGAAGCACCGGACTATACGCTCGATACTGACATTCTGCTCAGGGATGATATTCTTCTGGAGTTGCCGTCAAAACTCCTGTGTAAAGATTCCTGTAAGGGCTTGTGTCCCAAGTGCGGAAAAAATCTTAATAACGGGAATTGTGCCTGCTCTTTGAGAGAGGTTGATCCTCGTTTTGCAGCCTTGAATAAGCTGCTGGAAGAATGATTTTTGTACTTTTTAATTTCAAGGAGGTTATTGAACATGGCAGTACCTAAGAGAAAAACTTCTAAGGCAAGAAGAAATACCAGAAGATCAGCAGTATGGAAGCTGGATGCTCCTGCACTCGTAAAATGTCCCAACTGTGGTGAATATAAGCTCGCTCACAGAGTATGCAAGAGCTGCGGTATGTATAACGGCAGAGCTGTTCTTGTAAAAGAAGAGGCATAAGTCTGATATTTTGCGAATGATAGAGAAGGAGAGATCCTTCTCTATTTTATTTTTTAAGGGAGATGATAAAATGGCTTTACCCGTTGTTGCTATAGTCGGCAGACCTAATGTAGGTAAATCGACACTTTTCAATAAACTTATCGGTGAAAGGATCGCAATAGTCGATGATACTCCGGGAGTGACCCGTGACCGTATATTCGGTCAGTGCGAATGGAGAAACCGTCAGATTTCTGTTATCGATACAGGAGGAATTGAGCCCTATTCCGATGACATTATACTTAAACAAATGCGTCGTCAGGCTGAACTTGCAATAGAAGCAAGTGATGTAATAATATTTGTTACAGACCTCAAAAGCGGTATTGTCGCTACAGATGAAGAAGTTGCCGCTATGCTGATAAAAAGCGGCAGACCCGTTGTTTTATGCGTGAATAAATGCGATACGGTAGGAGAACCTGATCCTGCATTTTATGAATTCTATAATCTGGGACTTGGTGAACCTATCGGGGTATCATCAGTACACGGACATGGTACAGGTGATCTGCTTGATGCCGTATTTGAATATCTTCCACCCGAAAGTGAAACGGAAGAACAGGAAGATGTTATAAAAGTAGCGGTAATTGGCAGACCAAATGCCGGAAAATCCTCTCTTATAAATAAGATAACAGGAGAAAACCGCTGTATTGTTTCAAATATCGCCGGTACTACAAGGGACAGCATAGATACCGATATTGAAAATAAGCACGGACGTTTTCGCTTTACAGATACGGCAGGTCTGAGAAGAAAAAGCAAAGTCGATGATATTATAGAAAAATACAGTATTATACGTGCAAAAATGGCTATTGAACGCAGTGACGTATGTGTCATAATGATAGATGCCGTTACAGGCGTGACCGAACAGGATACCAAAATAGCAGGTCTTGCCCATGATTCAGGAAAAGCCTGTATTATTGCCGTAAATAAATGGGATGCTGTGGAAAAAGACGATAAGACCATGAACGAATATAAAAAGAAGCTTGAAACCGAATTTTCTTTCATGTCATATGCCCCGTTTTTGTTCATATCGGCAAAAACAGGTCAGAGAATCGACAGGCTTTTTGAACTTATCGTAACAGTAGTGAATAATACCTCAATGCGAATTTCGACAGGCGTACTTAATGACCTGCTTGCTGATGCTGTTGCAAGAGTACAGCCTCCTACAGACAAGGGCAGAAGACTAAAAATCATGTATGTTACACAGGCTTCCGTCAAACCTCCGACATTTGTATTTTTTGTAAATAATCAGGAGCTTTTCCATTTTTCATATCAGCGTTATCTTGAAAACCGTATAAGAGATACTTTCGGCATGACAGGCACTCCCATACATTTTATAATAAGAGAACGTGATTCAGAAAAGAAATAAAAAATACCGGACACCCGAAATTTTGAAAGGGTGTCCGGTTTTTATTATAATTTATTCTGCAAGAGTGCCGAGTTTTGCATAAACTTCATTGAAATCAGCTTTTGTAACAAGAACCGAGATCTGTGATTCGCTTGTTGTTATAAGTCTTATTTCGGCCTTGGCATCGGCAACAAGTGCAAACACCTTTGCTGCAAATCCCGGACTGTTTACCATAGACTCGTCATTAATAGAAATTTTGCAATTACCATTACTTACTATAGAACGCACTGACCCGTCATCAAGCTTTGATGTATAACTAAGTATATTTACCAGATCATCGTCATTTATGGTGAATGAAAGACTGGTTCTTGAACTTTGTACAGGTGAAAGTGAGATCATGTCAACATCAACGCCCATTGAACCGATCTTTTCAAATACATCGGCTATAAATCTGATGTCAGCAGGGATATTTTGTAATGTAATAAGTGTTACGTCTTCATATACCGTCAATGAAGTATTCATACTATCACTCCTTGTATTGTGATCATTTTGATGCTAAAAGGTCTGACATATCGTACATTCCGGGCTTTTTACCATCGGCAAGAAAAACCGCTGCATTAACTGCACCTACAGCAAAAACTGTCTTTGATCTTGCACTGTGGCTTATTGTGAGTACCTCATCAGTTCCGGCAAAAATAATTTCATGCTCACCGACGATATTTCCACCCCTTACGGAATGTATGCCTATTTCCTTTTTATCACGCTTTTTGCGGTATGAATGTCTGTCATATACATACTCGCTGTTTTCTCTTACCTTTGAAACAGCATCTGCTATCATAAGAGCTGTTCCGCTGGGAGCGTCAAGCTTCTGATTATGGTGCTGTTCCACTATTTCGATATCAAAATCCTCGCCAAAAACAGAGGCTGCTTTTTTGGCAAGCTCTATTATCAGATTTATTCCGAGTGACATATTGCCCGAATAAAATACGGGGATAACTTTTGAAGCTTCTTTGATCTTTGCCTTCTGATCTTCGCTGTAGCCTGTTGTGCAGATAACACACGGAATACCGTTTTCAGTCGCATATTTCAGCATGGAATCAAGCACAGCGGGATTTGAAAAGTCGATGATAACATCTGCTTTTACATCAACATTGTCAAAACTGCTGAAATATGCCATATCAGTCTGCGGCCTTACAATATCCACTCCTGCGGCAATTTTACAATCCTCACGGGCAGAAACACATGAAATAATGGCAGAACCCATTTTTCCGGAACAGCCCGATAATATAATATCTGTCATTTTGAACACGTCCTTTGCAATTATTTCAGAAGTCCGTAATCTCTCAGACAAGCCTCAAGTGCTGCCTTGCCCGAATCTGACATACTGCCGAGGGGAAGTCTGCAATCGCCGCAGTTCCAGCCCAGCATATTCATAGCAGCCTTAACGGGTATCGGGTTTACATCAGAAAACAGCATATCTATAAGACGTATATACTTCTTTTGAAGTTCAAAGCTGCCCTTAAAATCTCCATCAAGAGCCTTTTGTACGATATTATGTGTTTCAGCAGGGCATACATTGGAAAGTACCGAAATAACACCGCAGCCTCCCATTGCTGTCATAGCAAATGCCTGAGCATCTTCACCGCTGTAGACATCAAGGTCATCTCCGCAAAGTGCCATTGTGCGTACAAGTGCTGAAAGGTCGCCATTAGCTTCCTTGGTAGCCTTTATATTCGGGTGCTTACAAAGCTGTGCATAGGTTTCGGGCTTTATATTGCAGCCTGTTCTTGATGGAACATTGTAGAGTATTATCGGGATATTTACCCTGTCTGCAATATAGGTATAATGACGTACAAGACCGCTCTGATTTGTCTTGTTGTAGTAAGGTGTAACGCTCAGAATAGCGTCTGCACCGAGATTTTCCGCCTCAGCAGAAAGCTTTGCAGCGAAAGCGGTATCATTGCTGCCTGCACCTGCAATAACCGGAACTCTCTTTGCTACTTTGTTAACGGTATATTCTATCACCTTGCAATGTTCATCAGCATCCATTGTTGCTGATTCACCTGTTGTACCGCAGGCAATGATGGCATCTGTACCGTTTTCAATCTGGTAGTCGATAAGTCTTCCGTATTCTTCAAAATTAACGCTGCCGTCACTGTTCATAGGTGTTACTATTGCAACTCCGGCACCGGTAAAAATATGGTCTGCCATACAGTTTCCTCCTGATCAAATTTATTTTTATTATAATTATCTGTCCATATAGCCTTCAGCACAAAGAAGCTCTGCAAGAAGAACAGCACCGCCTGCAGCACCTCTGAGGGTGTTATGTGACATACACACAAACTTGATTGTATACTGTGTATCTTCTCTGAGTCTGCCCACAGATACAGCCATACCATTTTCAAGATTTCTTTCGCTCTTTATCTGAGGTCTGTCATTCTCTCTGAAATAGTGCAGGAACTGTTTCGGTGCACTGGGAAGATCAAGCTCCTGCGGCTTACCGCTGTAGCTTTCCCAATCGCTGATGATCTGCTCAATACCGGGGTTATTTTCAAGCTCTACAAATACAGCTGCTGTGTGACCGTCAGATACGGGTACACGTATGCACTGTGCTGTGATAGACGGAGACTCTGCCTTTTTGATCTCACCGTTTTCTATAGTACCCCAGATCTTGAGCGGTTCCTGTTCACTCTTTTCTTCTTCTCCGCCTATGTAGGGGATAACATTATCTACCATTTCGGGCCATCTTTCAAAAGTTTTGCCTGCACCTGAAATTGCCTGATAAGTACAAGCAAGCACTTTCTTAACACCATACTTCATAAGAGGATGAATAGCCGGAACATAGCTTTGGAGTGAGCAGTTTGATTTTACTGCCACAAAGCCTCTCTTTGTTCCAAGACGCTTTTTCTGGTCTGCGATAACTGCAAGATGACCGTCATTTATTTCAGGAATTACCATCGGTACATCAGGAGTAAAACGATGTGCACTGTTATTTGATACAACAGGACACTCTGCTTTTGCATAAGCTTCCTCAAGTGCACGGATATCCTCTTTTTTCATATCAACTGCACAGAATACAAAATCAACCTTTGAAGCAACTTCTTCTACATTTGCAGCATCAACGATGACCATATCTTCCATTGATTTCGGCATCGGTACAGTCATAGCCCAGCGATTGCCTGCTGCCTCTTTATAAGTTTTGCCTGCACTTCTTGCACTTGCAGCAAGAACTGTTACATTGAACCAGGGATGATTTTCAAGCAGTGTAGCGAAACGCTGACCAACCATACCTGTTGCACCTATGATACCTACATTGAATTTCTTTTCCATATTAATTCTCTCCTTTTCATGAATGTGAAAGAAATCGTATAAAAAAAGAACCGAAAAAATCGGTTCATACATACCAGAATAACAAGGCTGCTTTTACCCCGCAACACAAAGATGCGGACAGTAAACGATAGCTCCCCATCATAAAAGCATGATGACAGTGGCACACCTCTGTGGCATACCCCCAAAGCCGACACGCCACAGCCGGCTTTTCGGCGGCAAAGCTATTCACAGAACAAATCAGCTCCGGCAGCAAAACATTCTGTTACACGCAGTTACCGCACCTCTATCCGATTACGATTATACTTTCTAATATATAATATACCATAAGCTGCGTCTTGTCAACTTTTTTACCAAAATCGTCCTGAAGTTTTTTATTTTCATCCTCCTTGACAAGAATATTATGTTGTGTTAGAATAATTTACGAATGTGGGGAGCCTGCAGAAAGGCTGAGAGGAAGGTTTGCCCTTCGACCCGTAACCTGATTTGGATAATGCCAACGTAGGGAAAATAGTTGACAGTTACAGGAAGTTCCGAATCCGGGGACTTCCTGTTTTTTGTCGGGAGGGAAAAATATGATAATAATAAACGGAATAAAAACGGATGCAGACGGCAAAACTGTGGAAGAATATCTTTCACAGACAGATTACAGCCGTAAACGTATTGCTGTTGAGATAAACGGTGAAATAATTCCTAAATCGCAGTATGAAACTACAGTTATGAATGACGGAGATACTGTTGAGATAGTCGGATTTGTAGGAGGGGGCTGAAATGTCAATGAATGAACAGCAGGCAAAACGCTATGCAAGACATTTTGCACTGAAAGAAATAGGTTTTGCAGGTCAGAAGAAACTGCTTTCTTCAAAAGTTTTAGTCATAGGTGCAGGAGGTCTGGGCTCTCCGGCAATATTGTATTTAGCCTCTGCCGGTGTGGGAACATTAGGCATTGCAGATTTTGATAATGTAGACCTTTCAAATCTGCAAAGGCAGATAATACATAAAACGGATAATATTGGTATGCCGAAAACGGAATCGGCTGAAAAAGCTGTAAAATCACTTAATCCCGATGTCAATACAGTGCTTTATAATTTTCCGCTCACCCCTGATAATATAATTGATATTATCAAAGATTATGATTTCATTCTTGACTGCACAGATCGTTTTGAAACAAAATTCCTTATAAATGATGCCTGTGTACTTGCTGGAAAACCATATTCCCATGCAGGCGTTGTACGTTTTGAAGGTCAGGCTATGACTTATATCCCGAAAAAAAGTCCATGTCTTCGCTGTCTTATGGGTGAAGTACCGCTCGATGCCGCCACTTGTAAAGATGTGGGAGTCTTAGGGGCAGCTGTAGGTGTACTCGGAAGTATTCAGGCAATGGAAGCTGTGAAATATATTACGGGAAACGGTGAGCTTTTATGCGGAAAAATACTTTCATTTGACGGACTCACAATGAAAGTCCGTGTACATTCCATGCCCGGCTTTGACCATGAATGTGCCGTATGCGGAAATAATCCTTCAATACATTCCCTTGCTGAAAACAGGGATGATTACACGCTACAGTCATGTAGGACAGGCGGTGAACAGTAATGATAATAAAAATTCCCATAACAGAATATAAGAAACAGAAAAATGATATTCTGATAGATCTGCGTGATAAAGCAGTATACGATTTCGGCTCTATTAATGATGCTGTAAATATTCCGATGGAAAACATAGAAAAACTTCATTCCCTGCCAAAAGAAAAACGTATTGTGCTTTTCTGTCAGAAAGGTGATTACAGTGCCGAGATAGCAGAGCTTCTTGACGATAACGGCTATACGGTAGTTGACCTCACGGGCGGTTACAGAGACTGGATAACAGGGCAATTTGCATAAATATTATGAAAGAGTGATACAAATGAAAAATGATGATAAACTGATACTCGGAGGAAAAGAATTTTCCTCAAGATTCATTTTAGGTTCGGGCAAATATTCACTGTCACTTATTGAAGCGGCAGTTCGTGATGCCGGTGCAGAAATAATAACACTTGCTGTAAGACGTGCAAATACAAAAGAACACGAAAACATACTTGATTATATACCGGAAGGAGTAACACTTCTGCCCAATACATCAGGTGCAAGAAATGCCGAGGAAGCTGTCCGCATTGCAAGACTTGCAAGAGAACTCGGATGCGGTGATTTTGTAAAGGTTGAGATAATGCGTGACAGCAAATATCTTCTTCCTGATAACAACGAAACTATCAAAGCTACAGAGATACTTGCAAAAGAGGGTTTTGTTGTACTTCCGTATATGTACCCTGATCTGTACTCGGCAAGAGATCTTGTGAATGCAGGAGCAAGTGCGGTAATGCCTCTTGCATCCCCTATCGGTTCAAACAAAGGTCTTGCAACAAAAGAATTCATTCAGATACTTATTGATGAAATAGAACTTCCCATCATTGTTGATGCAGGTATAGGCAGACCGTCACAGGCTTGTGAAGCTATGGAAATGGGAGCTGCGGCTATAATGGCAAATACAGCTCTTGCCACAGCAGGTGATCTTCCGCTTATGGCATCGGCATTCAAATCCGCAATAGAAGCCGGCAGAAATGCATATCTTGCAAAGCCGGGACGTGTGCTTACAAGAGGTGCATCAGCATCCGACCCTCTGACAGGCTTTTTGCATAATTAAGGAGGAAAGTATGGAAAACAGTTTTTTTGTTGACAGCGAAAAGCTTTCCCCTGCCGCACTTGAAAAGAAACACAGACTTGAAAATGACCCGTCATCACGAACCAATCATATGGAATATATGGAAGGCATGGAGGTCATAAAATCTGATATATGCGAAAAGGTAATGTCAAAGGTAAAGGAATATGACTACAGCAAATATACAGCACGTGATGTTGTGGCGGCACTTGAACACGACACTTGCAGTACAGAAGATTTCAAGGCACTCCTTTCCCCTGCTGCTGAACCTTACCTTGAACGCATGGCACAAAGAGCAAGGGCGGAAACAGTAAAGCATTTCGGTAATACAGTATATCTTTTTACTCCCCTTTATATCGCCAATTACTGCGAAAATTACTGTGTATACTGCGGATTCAATTGTTATAATGACATACGCCGCATGAAGCTGAATATGGAACAGATAGACAAGGAAATGAAGATCATCGCTGATTCAGGTATGGAAGAAATTCTTCTTCTCACAGGTGAAAGCCGTTCAAAAAGCAGTGTTGAATATATTGGTGAAGCCTGTAAACTTGCCAGAAAATATTTCCGAATGGTAGGTCTGGAGATATACCCTGTGAATACAGATGAATACCGTTATTTACATGAATGCGGTGCGGATTATGTAACAGTATTTCAGGAAACATATGACACAGATAAATATGAAACACTTCATCTTTTAGGACATAAGCGTGTGTGGCCATACCGTTTTGATGCACAGGAACGTGCACTTATGGGAGGTATGCGAGGAGTTGCATTTTCCGCACTTTTAGGTCTTTCGGATTTCAGAAAGGATGCACTTGCAAGTGCCCTCCATGTTTATTATTTACAAAGAAAATATCCCCATGCAGAGATGTCTCTTTCATGTCCAAGACTTCGCCCTATCATAAACAATGATAAGATAAATCCTCTTGATGTGCATGAAACACAGCTTTGTCAGGTACTTTGTGCTTACCGTATTTTCATGCCTTTTGTTGGAATAACAGTATCATCAAGGGAAAGCGAAAGTTTCCGCAACGGTATTGTAAAAATTGCCGCAACAAAAGTTTCCGCAGGGGTCTCAACGGGTATAGGAGACCATGAAAGTAAATACAGCGGAAAGGAGTCAGGCAGTGCAGAAGGTGATGAACAGTTTGAGATAAACGATGCAAGAAGTTTTGAAAAGATGTATAAGGATATGTCCGGCGAAGGACTTCAGCCTGTTCTGAATGATTATCTGTATGTCTGAAATAATTTGTATTACGAACAGAAAACTTTGCGGAAGTTCCTTTTTGGAACAAATCGAAAAAATTTCCGCTGCCCGTCCTGATTCAATAATACTGCGTGAAAAAGACCTTAGTGAAAATGAATATTCAAAACTTGCAGAACAGGTTTTGAATATATGTAAAAACTATGATGTACCCTGCACACTTCATTATTTTTACAAAACCGCTATTTCAATGAATATCAAAAGAATACATCTCCCCTTGCACTTGCTTGAGAAAATGACCTTTGAAGAAAAGAAAAAATTTGATATTATCGGTGTATCATGTCATAGCATTGAAGATGCAAAAAAGGCACAAAACCTTGGTGCATCTTATGTAACAGCAGGACATATTTTCCAGACGGACTGTAAAGCAGGACTGCCCGGCAGAGGTCTTGACTTTCTTCGTGAGGTAAAAAAAAGTATTGATATTCCGGTATATGCAATAGGAGGTATAGATGAAGAAAATGCCTCAGATGTAATTTCAGCCGGAGCAGATGGGATATGCATTATGAGTGGATTTATGAAAAGCAGTGATCCCCTCTATATGATTTCAAAGCTGAGGGAGGTGACACATAATGGATAAAAATACTCTTTTACTTTATGCTATAACGGATAATGACTGTATTGGAGAACGTGATTTTTTCAGAGAAGTCGAAAATGCCCTCAAAGGCGGTGTGACAATATTACAGCTGAGAGAAAAAAATATGTCAACCGAACATCTTATTGAAAAAGCAAAAAAACTCAGACCAATATGCAATAAATACAATGTTCCTCTTATCATAAATGATGATGTACAGGCAGCAATACAAAGCGGAGCAGACGGTGTTCATGTAGGTGCTGATGATATGGATGTTGCCGAAATACGAAAAAAAACAGGCAATAATTTCATTATCGGAGCAACTGCAAAAACACTCGAACAAGCAATAAAAGCACAAAATCAGGGAGCTGATTATCTTGGCTGCGGTGCATTGTTCCCCTCACCTACAAAACAAAACGCAAAACCTATGACCCCCGAAACATTAAAACAAATCACTTCTTCAATAAATATCCCTGTTGTTGCTATCGGAGGACTAACCTATGATAACATTGATATTATAAAAGACAGCGGTGTTTCGGGTGCAGCAGTCATATCCGCAATTTTTGCAGAGAATGATACAGAAAAAGCCGCTTCACAATTAAAACAAAAAATCTCTCAAATAGTGTGGGGTGTGGAGAGTGGAGTGTGGAGTTGATGGTTAGCTCAAATTTACTACGCTGAACTAAAATAATGATTGTTATAGTTTTTAAAGATTCTTCGCTTCGCTCAGAATGACAG
>OMZF01000164.1 GCA_900315465.1 uncultured Eubacteriales bacterium
CCTTAAATCCTTGTCCGAACGGAACAACGGTAAAGCCCATACCCTCAAGGTTCTGCACCATCTGCACAGATAGCGATAGGTAAAATTTTGATGTCATCTCCACTTTTTCCCCCGCTCCACACCGTGCGTGAGACTTTCACCTCACACGGCGTTCCCTCAATATGTGATGTTCATTAGATTAGTGTCAATTTCAAAACTAAAAGATTTATATTTTGATTGCTTCGTTACCTGCCAATTTTCTTAAGCTATTAAGTTTATTTATTTGCTCTTTGTTCAGGTTGAGTTTAGCCAAGTATAATGTAATTGTTTCCTGCTTTATCGCATGAATAAGTATGTGTACATCTTTATGAACGATTATTAGGTTTTGATAGTTGTCCTTACCGCCCATATATTTCGGTAATTTATGATGACAATGGATATTTTCCATTTCAAGCATTTTACCGAGAATTGCACATTTTCCACGCTGAGCCGTATAGACAGAAATCCGATTATCTGTATATTCAATACTATCAGTTGTTTTGTAATCATAGAGCATTTGTTCCATTACATACAGAACATAGTCATCGAATTTTAGACTTTTATGAATTTCCTCTCTGCCTTGCTGAGTGTATTTACATATACTTCGTTTTTTGTACATCGGGTTCTTCGTCTGCACATATCCAATAGGTACTATTGGTTCTCCGTTCACAAATCTCATTTGCTTACTTCTACCGTATCTTTCTCTGATATGCACACTATTTATTTCCCCTGTACGGCTAACTCGGTCTTTTAATCGGTTTGTTATTACCGCCGACAATACTCGTTGGATTTTTGAACAGTCCGTTGTTATGTTGGTAGCAAATCTGTAATAGTTCTGTATGCCCTCGACCATCTGGTTGTACCTACGAATTTCAAATGCAGATGTTTTAATGTCATTAGGGTTTTGTATCCTTTTGATTTGTTCCTTTAATCGTTCAGCAGCTCTTTCAACAGCTTTTTCTCTCATGTGTGAACGGACTACATACTTTTTGCCCTTTTTAACTGCTTTGAGCCTGAATCCTAAAAATTCCGAGTAATGTTTTCTGAGATTAACTACCTTGCTCTTTTCTTCTGAAATTTGAAGTTTAAGTCTTTCTTTCAGCCATTGTTTGACTGCCTGAAACACTTTATCAGCATCACTTCTGTTTCTACAGAAGATTTTGAAATCATCTGCATATCTGACAATATACATTTCCTTCAGACTTGTTCTCCTAAGGCTTCTGTACACATCACTTTTGCACTCACTTCCGCTTTTATTTATACTGATTCTGTATAACTTTTTCGTTGGCATATTCTCCCATTGAGAGGATATCCACCAATCAAGTTCATTCAGCACTATGTTTGATAATAAAGGTGATAATACTCCTCCCTGAGGTGTACCGCAAATAGGGTGTTGTATATCACCATTTGGCATAACTATCGGAGCTTTGAGCATTTCTTTTATGATGCAGAGCAGTTGTTTATCTCTTATTCCCATATTCCACATCTGCCTTATCAGTTTGCTGTGATTGACATTATCAAAGAACCCCTTGATATCTATGTCTACAACAAAATGCAGATTTTGAACTTGTATCATTTTATAGCACTGTGCCATTGCATTTTCAGTACTTCTGTTTGGTCTGAAGCCATTGTTTCTTTCGTGGAATTTAGCTTCACAAATTGGTTCAAGTACCTGTAATATGCTTTGCTGTACAAGCCTGTCTATCATCGTGGGAATACCCAGCGGTCTTATTCCGCCGTTTGGTTTTCTAATCTCCTTTCTCCTTACAGGTTTTGGTTTATAATAGCTTAATTTTCTTTGAACCATTCCTACATATTTATCTGTCGGTATGGCTTTTATATCATCAATGGTAACTCTGTCTGTACCATAAGTTTTACTTCCGCTGTTATTTTTGATATTCCTATATGCAAGCTTTATATTTTGCGGAGAAGAGATTATTTCCATCAGATGATAGAAATTTTCTTTTCTTAGACTTTTAGCATATAGTTCATCAAATGTTTTTTGCGTATCGTAATACTCGTTGTGGCGAAATTTCTTTTGTTTTGTCATAGGCAACACTCCTTTCGGAAATGTTTTTCTTTGTCATACTCGAAGCTATGAATATTGTTACCTATAACTACTAATCACATATTGACTTGTGGCTGTTCCTCTGTTACTATTACAGTAACTTCATAGGTCGTGCCACTACTCATGGTCAGATAAATTCAAGTTATACAATTTTGCTTTCCTTGAAAACACTCCTGTGTAATCAGTTTGAATTAAGTGTTCTGACCTTTCTGCGTTCCAATAATCCTATCTATACATAATAGCCTTAGGTGCTTATTCTGAGCCTGTCAGCTTGATAATGCCTGTAACACTATATGGTGTTTCATAGGGGAGATTTTTACTAAACCACACTGACTGCCATTTTCAGACACAGATACATTTCTGTACCTTCCGGTTATAGACCCGTACATTCGCAAGTTCGTCAGACATTTCTGTCATTCTCACCGTAGCTATTTTTTAAGACTCCCGACCTATCAGCAACGCAATCCACCTCTGGACCGTTTTCGTTTGAAATGTATATCCCAATTACGGTTGCTTTCAGCCGACTTCACCGAGCTTTTAACA
>OMZF01000090.1 GCA_900315465.1 uncultured Eubacteriales bacterium
ACACGGGGATAGCTCGTTGATACTGTATGGGCTACCATACTTGAGCGAGAAGCCCCCACCTCTATAGGTGGGGGAGTATGTCACTTTTCGTATCGGTGTTATTATAATGAAAGAACGTAAAATTCTTATGGCAAGGAATCCGAAAGAGAAAAGAGAATATTATTATTCTGTAGGCGGACGTGTGAAATTCGGAGAAAGTCTGACAGACGCTGTATACCGTGAAGTAAAGGAAGAAACAGGGATAGACTGTGAAATTGACCATATGGCAGCTATACACGAAAATTTTTTTACTGATGACGGAGGAGTACCGTTTCATGAAATATCTGTATTTTTTGCTTTGAAGCCTGATGAAAAATTCAGTTCAATAAAAAACGGACATTTGACAGATCATGGCCCGGATGGTGAATATTTGGAATGGATAGATATTGATAATTGTGAAGAAAAAACTATTTATCCCGAATTTTTCAAAACGGTTGATTTCAGCAAGGAAAAAGAAGTAAAACATTTTACGACAAACGATATACCGAAAAATAGGTGATGACATGAATAATATATTAAATCAGAATAAAAGGCTTGATTATCTGGTAAATGCATTTAAGGACGATTCGTTTGAATACAAAAATCTTAAAGTGCCTGATGATGAAGAAGAAAAAAGAGTGATACTGCGTTCACTTATGAATATCCGTATGCCCGGAGAAATGCATGACGATATTATGAAAATTCAGGATGAATATTTGTCTGAAAGAGCAAAAGAAAAGGGGATAGTTACCATTTCGGATATTCCTGTTATAAAAGGTATTTTATCTGTGTGGCAGGGAGATATAACAAGGCTTGCAGCAGATGCGATAGTTAATGCAGCAAATTCTCAGATGCTGGGATGTTTTGTACCCATGCATACATGTATTGATAACTGTATACATACATTTGCAGGTATTCAGCTGAGAAATGAATGTAACCGACAGATGAATAAGCTTCGTGAAAAATACGGCAGATATTATGAACAGCCTACAGCTGTGCCTATGCTTACAGATGCTTATAATCTCCCTTCAAAAAAGGTCATCCATATAGTAGGGCCTATTGTACAGTATGAACTGACATCCGGACTTGAAAATGATCTTGCGGACTGTTACAGAAATACTTTGGATATGTGTATTGAAAACGGACTGAAAAGTGTGGCATTCTGCTGTATTTCTACAGGAGTATTTCATTTTCCGAATAAAAGAGCTGCCGAAATAGCGGTAAACACGGTAAATGAATGGATTAAAGAACATGATGGATGTATGGAAAGAATAATATTCAATGTTTTTAAAGATGACGACAAAAAATATTATGAAGAAATTTTATGTGAGAGGGGTGTATGAATTATGGAACTGAACAAAGATCTGATGCTTACAGATGCCAAAACCAAAATTGAGCAGTTTTCAAAACAGGATTCATCTTCGTTTGATCTGCTGATGAAATTTTTTGCTTCTTCTGGCTCCGATCTTGAAAAACAGCAATTTGCAAAAGATGTATATGAATGTTTGGGGTGGAGTGAAGATCACTATGATGTCATAAATTCGTTCTGGACAACATTTTTATGGGCTATGCATTGTTATTATCCAAATAAATATAAGGTAGCACCAAAAGGTAATGTTAAAATTTATAAAAATGATTATGGCTATTCGTCATTTCCTAAAGAATATAATCAGAATAATGAAACTGTTCGTGAACAAGTATCGAAACTTATAACCCAAAATCCTCAGATAAATGATTTTGCAGCACTTTGTCATTGTGTGGCAAATTTTATGCCATGTCCTGACGGTGATTTTAATTCTGCTAAAGGTACTTCAAAAGCAAAAGATTATTTACCGCTGATGATCGATCTGATACAGGATTGTATAAATAATAAAAAAACACTTGCATATGATGATAATAAGTATATTATTGAAGCCGATACGTTATCATTCTGGCGTGATTGGTTTATTGCAAATCGTGAAAAATATTGTCTTACGGGATACTATGAAGTTAAGAAAGAAAATGGAGAAGAGATTATTCAGGGAATACCGCTTTTTAAAGGACAGACTTTAGAAAATCCTTTTCCAAAAAGTAAGGAACAGGCTGATGAATGTATCAGAAATATGCTCAAAAGGATAGATGAAAGAGCAGAGTTGCTAATAGGCAGATTTGTATGGAAAATCGGTCCTTCAATAGTGGAAAGGTATTTTGCACAGGGGGATTGTCTCAGATGCATGGCTTATTCCGGAATTGATGATGCGGCAAAAGAAATATTCGGATTTGCAAAATCTGACAACAGGAATTCTCAGATGGCAAAATCGGGAAACGAATGGGAACAAAAGGTACTTGAAACAATAAAAAGTAAAGAAAAATACAGTCTGATAATAAATGAAAAAGATAAATATAAGAAATTTTCTGAAAAAGAATTTGTCGATGTTCTGAACGGTGTCTATAATGATTTTCAAAAAAAACAATCTGCGGAAAGAGTATACATATATCAGGCAGGAATGATGTTTGATAAGTCATTTGTCAAAGATAATATTCCGGTATTCAGTGACGAGGAAATAGAAACCCTTTTTGAAGGTGATCGTTATTTTAAAATGAAAAGCACTTCATATTCATATTCCGACCTCATCCGTATAGAATGGGATGGTGAGCGAGAGAAAGTCAGGCTTTCAGTCATAGATGTAAAGCTTTCAAGAAAACCGAAGGTGGAACATAAAATACAGATAGCTATGTATGTTCTTCTGCTTTCCGATATGCTAAAAAGGTATGGTGTGACCGATAATTTCTATGTTGATGAAAAAACTGCATATCTGTTTAATTTCGGTCATGAAGAAGAATGTCCTTTTGAGCTGCAAAAACCTGTGCGTTTTCTTAAACATTTCCTCAAAACAACAGTACCCGAGCTTATATCATGCATAAGAGAAAGCGGGGATAATACAGACAAATTTTCAAAACTGCCATATCGTATAAGTCAAAGCTGTGAATGGTGCGATAATTATGAAAAGTGTATTGAGTATTGCAAGCAGAATAATGAAGAAATAATGCTTTTGCCGAATATAACACCTCTTGCTCAGGATTATATACGAAAGCTGAAAAATGAAAACAGTAAATTAGAATTTTCAAATGAAGCTTTTGATAAATTTTGCAGAAATACAAGAAACATACCGAAATTAAAAGAAAGTTCTTTCTGGAAGCGTTTTCTGGTAAACAGGGAAAAAAATCTGAAAATGCTGTCGTATGCCTGCAAAGGAGAATTTGTATATCCCGAAAAAAGAAAAACAGTTTCATTTTCAATTCCTGAATATGAAGATGTGCAGATAATTCTTACGGCACAAAGTGATTTCGGATATGATAAATGTTATTATTGGGGAATTACGCTTACACTTAAAGAAGAAAATCCTGAATTTATCAAGGCTATTATAAATTCCGAAAATTATGTTGATGATCTTAAATTTTACGGTGTCAGGTTCAGGTCAAGTGATAATAAGAAGTTTATACATTTCGGAATAATTGTAAAAGATATGTCTGAGGGAAATTACAAAAAGGCTGAAAGTATTTTTGCACATATATGGCATAATATCATACATAAAATAGATAGTTATAACAGAAATAATGTAAATAAGCTGACTGTACAGCATTATGTTATGGACAGTTTTGAAAAAACAAATATAGAAAAAACACTTATGGATATTTTGTCTGACCCTGAAAATGAAATGTGGGACAAAGCATCCGATCTTATGTTTGTGATACAAGGCAAAACACTGGTCGAAAATACAGATTATACCGAAAGACCTGAAAATGCTGCTGATCATCCGGTTGCTGTTATCATGGAAGAAATAGGCAGACTTTTTATATTGCCATCAGTCATTTCAAACAGTGTGACAGATTTATGCAATAACTTTTTTGTTGGTGATGAAGAAGCAAAAAAGATAGCAGAACGTGTAGCAGATGAAAGATTTATCAATAAGCGGTCAAATATGCTTAAAAGCGATATGATAAATTCTTTTTGGAACGAAAATGACGTTGAGAAGAAAAAGAAGTATATTACCGATATATTATTTTATATGCGTGATCGTCTGAAGGCAGGAAGTCTTATTATAGAAAAGGTAAGAGAACAGAAACATGACGGTATTTTTATCAAACCGACTGTTTTTTATCTTCCTGAAAGACTTGGTATAGATTGTGCTGAGCTTAAGTATCTTTATTTTGAAGCAGTTTATGAACAGTTGCTGAAACATTACAATGATAAAAGAGAGCGTTCGGCAGAGTTTGAACAAGTACTTGAAAATGGAAAAGTGTGGATAATAAGCAAAACCGATATGACAGAATCAACAAAATGGACTGAATATGCTTTTTTCAAAATTGAAAATTCCGAACAGTTTTATAAAGAAAGTCTTTTTGAAATATCGGTTTTCAAATACGAAGAAAATACAGAAAGTACCGTTGCTTCACAAAAATTCGACAGCTCAGATATAAACAACAGCAGTTTGTTCAGTGCCCGTTTTCTTAAGTTTAAAAGAGAAAACGATGATATTTTTGTGGGAATATCGGTAAAGGATATAGGTTATAAACAATTTCAGAGTTTCAAAGCCGGTCAAAAATTCATAATGATTGAAAAAGTGACAGAGGATAATCTTGTGAAAATCAGAAGTGCTCTGGATAACATATCGAGACACCAAAAGACGTTTGTTGTACATCCGGATGAGCATTACCGCATATTAAGAAATGATTTTGAAAATGTGGAAAATGAGCTTAAAAGATATGGTATGTCAGGCAATGAAAATTTTACATTTTCTCAGAGTGACGCTCTTAAACAGCTTTATGAAAATAATATTACTCTCCTTTTAGGGCCTCCCGGAACGGGCAAAACTAATTTTATCGCACGTGCAATTATCGCAATGGTAAGATTGTATAAAGAAAGGGAAAATAAGAATCTCAGAATACTTGTTTGTGCAAATTCCCATTCTGCTATTGAAAATGTTCTTATACAGACCTATGAAATGCAAAAAGAAATGGGCATAAATTATATTTCCTTATATAAACTTGGTCGTATGGAAAGTTCAGCTTATGAAGAAAAAATTCCTGATTTCAAGTTTGAAAAAAATGATAATGATATTTTCAAGTCAGACACAAAAAGTCCTTTAGTGATCGGTTCTACTGTATGGAAGGTGTATAATACAAATAATACTCTTAATGGGAATCTTAACGGAGCTTTTGATATTATTATTATTGATGAGGCATCTCAGGTGCGTATGGTCGATTCAGTTATTCCCGTTATGCTTGCAAGACGTGATACAAGACTGCTTATAGTGGGTGACGAAAACCAGCTTCCTCCAATAATAACCGGACAGTATGAAAAGGATTATAGTAAACCGTATCTTTTAGGTTCTGTATTCAGATATTATTATGATTATAACCGTTTTAATAATATGGATTATGTACGCAGTCTTGATGAACAGTTCCGAATGAATAATATAATATGCAATTATTCTGCTGAAATGATATATGGAACAAATTATCGTGCATTCAATGATACAATAGGCAGTCAGACTTTTAAAGATACTCTCGGCACACAGGATAAAATACTTGAAAAGATAGAAGAGATTTATCCGGGAGAGACTGATAACCCTGATATTGCAAAAATTATCGACCCTGAATATCCTCTTGTCCTTTGTTGTGTGGGTGGTGAGACCGCAGATGAAAAGAAAAAACAAGAAGTAAAGTGTGTGACAAAAATTGTAAATATATTCCAGAACCTGCTGAAAGAAAGCAGGGGTAATGAATATACAAGGGGCAATTTCTGGGGAACGGAAACTAAAGATGGAGAATGCGGAGATTTTGGTATTGTTTCACCTCACCATGAGCATATAAGAAAACTCAGAAAATCAATATCCGCTCTGTCTGATCCTTTCGGGAAAGATGATAAAAGCGGTAAAACTATGTTCATAGGTACTGTTGACAAGCTTCAGGGACAGGAAAGAGAGGCTGTAATAGTAAGCTATGGTGTCACAGATACAGAAACTGCGTTAAATGAAAAAGAATTCATATTCAGCAAAAACCGGCTTAATGTCGCGATAACGAGGGCAAAGAAGAAGTGTATTGTATTCCTTACAGATGCAGTAATGTCATATCCAATACAGGCACTTTCAGAAGACGATCAGGAATTGCTTGAAGGACTTGATTATGTGTGCAGTTTCAGAGATTATATGGCATCCTCTCAAATTAATACAAAATCTGATGAATTCAAAATGTCTGACGGCAGTATGATCATTTACAGAAAACGCATGGATAATTAGCAATCCTGCAATGTGCAATTACTTGTCATTTTGAGGAACATAGCATACCTGTTATTCTGAGGCACCAAGCGACGAAGAATCTTTCTGATATAACTGATTTTGTGACAAAGATCCTTCGTGCCCCAAGGGCATTTCCTACGGGCACCGCTCAGGATGACAGGTTTGCATATTTCTTATTTGGAAAATTGATTTCTCTGTCGCCCACAAAAATATTGTTGACAAGTTCTTTTGACGGGGTTATAATATTATGGTGATCGGTAGTACGGATCTTGTGCCGCACATCAGACGAACTATCATGGTATATAATGCCATTATCCGCACTATTGGGGCATTGTTTCCGATAGTGCGTTTTTTTGAACACCATTTTTTAGGAGGAACTTTTATGGATCAGAAGCTTCAAGCTATACTGCAGGATGTTGAGAAAAAAATCGCTGCTGCAAAAACCGAAGTTGAATTACAATCTGTTAAGGTATCTGCTCTCGGCAAACAGGGAATTCTTACTTCCCTTATGAAAGAATTGCCGAAGTTCGACCCTGCTGAACGACCTGCAATAGGTCAGGCTGTTAATCGTGTAAAAAATCAGCTTTCAGAACTTATCGAAAATAAAAGAGAGGAGATCAAACTGCAGGCAGCAGCTGTTCCAACGGATTTTGACTGTACCGTACCGGGTTTTGCACCTCGAAGCGGCGGACTTCATCCTATTACTCAGATGTGCTATGACCTCAATGACGCTTTTCGCTCAATGGGATTTGAAGTGTTTCAGGAAGATGATATAACAAGCGAAATGTATGCTTTCGATAACCTGAATTTCCCGCCGAATCATCCGGCTCGTGAAAGCATGGATACATACTGGCTTGAAGGTCATGACAGCGGAAATGCAAATGAAAAGCTTTGCCTGCGTCCACATCTCACAGGAGGAAGTGTGCGTTATATGCAGACACATAAGCCTCCATACCGTTTTGTTTATCCCGGACACGTTTACCGCAACGAAACAACAGATGCACGTCACGAAAGAGCTTTCTATCAGTATGAAGCACTTATCGTTGACCGTGATTTCACTTTTACCGCAGGTAAGGTAATGATAAAAAGCATACTTTCAAAAGTTTTTGGACGTGATGTTCCTGTAAGAATGCGTGCAGGTTTCTTCCCGTTTGTAGAACCCGGATTTGAAATCGATATGGGTTGTCTTGTATGCGGAGGAAAAGGATGCAGTGTTTGTAAGCAGGTGGGCTGGATAGAAGTAATGCCCGGAGGTACACCTCACCCGAATGTACTTCGTGCAGCAGGTCTTGATCCCGATGAATATACAGGTTTCTATGTAAATATCGGTCTTGACAGACTGGTTATGATGCGTTACGGTGTTGACGATGTGCGTCTTTTCCATAGTGCAGACCTCAGATTCCTGCAGCAGTTCCATTGATCTTAATATAAATTTCCCGAAAGGCGGTTTTAATAAATGAAATTATCTCTCGATTGGATAAGGGATTATGTTGCACTTCCGAAAGATATTGATATGACAAAGTTAGCTTATGATCTTACAATGTCTACTGTGGAAGTTGAAGATGTGACCTATCTTGCAGAGCAGTTCAAGAATATAATTGTCGGACAGATAGAAGAGGTTCTGCCCCATCCGAACGCACAGAAGCTTCGCATATGCAGGACAAATATAGGTGATGAAGTAAAGGTCATCGTATGCGGGGGAAAAAATCTTGAACCCGGAATGAAAGTGGCAGTTGCCTGCCCTGGTGCTGTTGTACGCTGGCACGGTGAGGGCGATCCTGTAGAAATAGGTATCGCAAAGCTTCGTGGGGTTGAAAGCTACGGTATGATATGTGCATCATCCGAAATAGGACTTGCAGATCTTTTTCCGGCAGCTGAAGAGGCTATGATAGCAGATCTTTCTGCTTTTGATGCTGTACCGGGTACTAATCTTGCCGATGCACTTGACCTTAATGACTGTATTATTGAAATAGACAATAAATCCATGACTAACCGTCCTGACCTCTGGGGTCATTACGGTATCGCAAGAGAACTTTCTGCTCTTTATGATCTCCCGCTTAAACCTATTGAAAAATATGTGCCTCAGGAGAATATAGATAAATTCCCCGTAACTATAGAAGATGATGAAAAATGCCCCCGTTACATAGGAGTTAAAATGGAGGGAGTATCTGTAAAACCGTCTCCGTTCAAAATGCAGAGCCGTATCTGGAGAGTGGGGATGCGTCCTATCAATGCACTGGTTGATATAACTAACTATGTAATGCTTGCAACAGGTCAGCCTACTCATGCATTTGATGCAGATAATATTTCAGGCGGAATAACTGTCCGTCCTGCAAAACAGGATGAAAAGCTGCTTCTTCTGAATGGAAAAGACCTTACGCTCAAAACAGATGACCTTGTTATAGCAGACAGTGAGGGAGCTGTTGCACTTGCCGGTGTAATGGGCGGAAGTAAGGATTCTATACTGCCTGATACATCAAAGGTAATACTTGAAGTGGCAAACTTTGATTCACACAGCATACGCAGAACTGCTCTTCGCTATGAAAATCGTACAGAAGCATCTGCAAGATATGAAAAAGCTGTTGATCCTCAGCGTTGTGATCAGGCTCTTTCATTTGCTATGCAGCTTTTTGCTGAGCTTTATCCCGAACTGAAAGTTACAGGTTTCAATGACCTTTATCCCCGTCCGCTTGCTTGCAATGAAATAGATGTTGATATGCAGTGGCTTGAAAAGCGTCTTGGTCAGCATCTTACAAATGACGAGCTTAAAGAAAAACTTGAGCTTATGGGATTCTCTGTAACATTTGACAGTGGTAATATGCACGTTGTCGTACCGTCATGGCGTTCTACGGGTGATATTGCAATAAAGGATGACATAATGGAAGAAGTTGCAAGAATGTATGGCTATGATAATTTTGAGCCTACACCTATCACAACATCCTTTGACGGTGCAATAAATCAGCTTGATGTTGACCTTGTAAGACATATCAAAGAATATCTTGCTTTCCGCTGCGGTATGCAGGAAATATTCACTTATCCGTGGATGAAGGATACTTTTGCAAATGCTATCCTTGAAAATACTGATGAGGCATTGAAACTCAGCACTCCTCCTGCTCCGGATGAAAAACTTATCCGCTGTTCACTTCTGCCTAATCTTTGTGAAGCAGTTGCAAAGAACGAAAGATATTTCAATAACTTCTCAATTTTTGAGGAAGCACAGATCTTTTCCGATAAAGATTACACCACTCCCTATGATCCATCAGAAAAGCTGCCATATATGGCAAAACATATTGCAGGTGCTGTGGCAGACAGTACAATGACTGTTGAGAATCTTTTCCGCACAGCAAAGGGGATCATTGAGTATATGCCCCGTATGACACATATGGAGGGAATAACTTTCCGCAAGGAAGATAAACCTGTATGGGCTGATAATACTGTATGGCTCAATATCTTTTCGGGTGATACAAAGATAGGAGATATGGCTCTTCTTTCTAAGAAAGCGTCTCTTAAATGCGGTATCAAGAAACTTTCTGTAATGCTGTTTGATATAAACGCTGATCTGCTTGTTCCATTCAAATCAAGAACCAATAAGTTTGAACATCTTGCAACCTATCCTACGGTTGAATTTGATATTTCTCTTTTGTTTGATACTTCTGTAAATTGGGATGCTATACTCAAAACTATTGAGGGTTCAAGGAAAGCAGACAGTTTTGTAAAGAGTGTTTCGTTTGTTGACGAATATAAGGGCAAACAGGTTCCTGAAGGAAAGAAGTCCCTTACTGCACGTCTTACTATCGGTGCTGATGACAGAACTCTTAAATCGGAAGAAATAGAAGCTTGTGCGATGAAAGTTGTAAAACTTCTCGAAAAGAAATTTGATGCAAAACTCCGCACCTGAGTTAAGTAAGTGCTTTGACTGTCACATGGCATATGATGCCGTGTGACAGTTTGTCGTTTTAACGGGAAATTAATATATTTTTCACATAAATAATAATAGTTATTATTAAAATTTGTATTGATTTATTAATAATTAATGATATAATTATATTATATAACTTGATTTATCAGTTGTTAAAAAATTATCATACGCAGATGAATTAACTATTGCAGAGGGGGACAGTATGGATTTTAAAACATATGTCCAGAGCGTTGTGGCATCTTATGTTGAAAAACAGGATCGGAACGTAATATTTATTAAGCATTACAATACTCTTGATATTTCAAAAAGCGAAATACTTGCGTCTGTTAAGGAAACGAAGGACGAAGTGTTTCTTTATCACGAATATGCTATGCATGATATGCACGAAGCATATGCCCCCTTTATGTCATGGATACGCCAATGCTTCGCACTTTTTTACAGAGATAAGATGTCTGTAGAGGATTTTTTGAAGGAATGTAATGTATATCCCATGCATATAGAGCCTTTGGCAGGATTTATACGCAATGATATATGCACAAGAAAAGAAGATGTGCTGCCTTTTGAAATACAATACGAAACCCACCGTATGATGCAGAATATGCTGGGTATCCTTGAGCATATATCAAAAGCCCATCATCTTGTGCTTATACTTTCAAAATTTCATCTTGCACCGTACAGTGCTATCAAATTGTTCAGGGAGATAATAGGAAGAACAATGAATGTCCATGCAATATTGATGTACAATGATGAATTCAATATTGCAGAGTACAAAAAAAGTATATGGGAAGAACTGCTTCAAAAAGCTGAAGATCAGAATTTACAGCTTGAATGGGGCAGCATGGATAGTGAGAGAACCATTGATATGCAGGATGATTTTTGGTTTGATTCTGCAAGAAAATCTGAATATCTTCTCAAGCTTAAAAATATGTATTATGTTTTTTCTCTTGATGATGCATACTATTATATGAATGATATTTTGTACAGACTTGATGAAAAAACAATATGGCTGACTAAAAGTGAACAGATACAGTTTCTGCAGCTTGCCGCAATGATAGATATGAATCTGAAACAGGTAGATCATGCACTTGTTCTTTGCGATAAGCTTACGGATCTGTGTATGCATTCATCTGAAAACAGTCATTTGCTATATAATTACTATTATACCTGTGCGAGAGTAAGGGTACTTGTGTCACAGATAAAGCTTGTTGAACAGAATTGTAAAAAATGCGTTGAATTAGCTCTTGAAATGGGTGACAGTTTCCTTGCCTGCAAGGCGGAAATACTTCTGTGGTGCGGATACTGCGGCATAGGAAATGATATTTTTGAATATGATTTCAGCTTCAAGCTGGATATGGAAATAGTCGAAAAGGCTAAATTATATGGTTTTACAAACTTCCTTGCCTATATTTATATATTCGGTTTTGAAAATGAACCGGAAACGATAGAGGCGGTTGCGAAGGGTGAAAAAGAGCTGTATTATTTCAATCTTGGAGTACAGATAGGTACAGCTATTGAAAATGATAATCTTCTTCTCAATGCATATATGAAAAATATTATTCTGTATTCAAGGTCGGGAAATCATAATTATGTAAGAGAAATGTATGTGAAAAGACTGGGAGTTCTTAAACGTCCCAATCCATTGAGAGAAGCACATATGTTTGCCGGACTTGGATATAACAGTATCATTCTTGAGGATTACGAGAAGGCTAATAGCTACCTTATGCAGAGTGTGCTTACACTTACAGATCTTGAAGAACCTGATGATGTGGTGAATTCGCTGTATAATCTTGCAATGAATTATCTTGTGGCGGGTTCGTATCAAAGTACCATACAGGTCATAGAGCTTATGATAAAAATGCTAAGGGAAATGGGCTATAACTCAGTAAGAGCCTGTAGTACAACAAAGCTTTACAGCATGATAGCGATAGCTTGTTATTATCAGAAAGAATATTATAACAGTTATTATTATCTGAGTAAGATTGAAGTAATTGTTGAACATATGCTTAAAGTCCTTAAAAAAGAAAACGGCAGTGCATGGGATGAAGATTTTCAGTTTTATCATCTTGTAAAGGGAATGCTTTATAATTACGAAAACAGGTTTGATTTATGTCAGAAAGAATTTGATGAATTACGAAATTATATGAAAACATCTTCCGGTTCTTTATTTTTGATAGTGCCTATATATGCAACAGAGCAGGCGACCCTTTATAATAAACAGGGAAAAAAAGCAGAGGCCGAGGGAATTCTCAGAGAAGCCATAAAATTTTGTGATGAAGAAGGAATGCCAAGGAAGAAGAAAAAGTTAGAGTATTTTCTTGAGCATGGTGAAATAGATCAAAAATCTTCGCTTATAAAAACGGATAAACTTCATGTAGAGCGTATCCTGCAGATATCAAGACAGGCAGGTACTCAAAATAAGCTGGTAAAAAAGGAAAAGGATATAAAATTCCTTACTGTTTTACAGGAGGCTATAAGCCGTGAAAATATGACGGTGGATGATCTGTATATAAATACTTCTGCCGTAATAAAGAGCAGTTATAATGTTGATGATATAATTATCCTGCGACGCAAGGACAATAAAAAGATTGTTATGAAAGATGATGAAGAAGAAGATTTGAGTGATGAAGAATTCAATGATATATTCAGTTTCTTCAAGACCTATAAGCAGGCTTTTCTTACAAATCGTCTGGACAAGAATTTTATTCAGTTCATGCCTATTATGAAATCATTTGATGCAGAACATATATCAACAATGATAGGTATTCCTATTATTGAACAGTCGGGTACAGAAACGGTATTGCTCGGATTTGTAAAAATTAAGAGAAGAACCGTCAACAGCAGGTCACTCCTGAACGGTGACGATTTGATGATACTCAAATTTGCGTTCAGTCAGTTCTGTGAAATGATGCGAAGAATTGATAACCGTGTTATGATCGAAAGAATGAATCAGAAGCTTGAACAATCTGCTATAACCGACCACCTCACAGGTATAACAAACAGAAACGGTTTCAGCAAGCAGGCTGATATACTATGTTCTCAGGATAGTACCACAGTGAATGCTATTCTTTATCTTGACCTTGATAATTTCAAATATTACAACGATACATTCGGTCATGATGTAGGTGACCTTGTTCTTGTCTGTTTTGCGGATATGTTTAAGCGTATGACACGGGGCAAGGGGCTTGCTGTACGATACGGCGGTGATGAATTCATAATTCTGCTGTATAATCAGACTCAAAGGGATGCTGCAAGGTTTGCCGAAAGGATATATGAAGAGGTAAAGGACGGTTTTGTTCCTAAGATAAGAGTAAAGTTAGGAAAAGAGATCGATATACCCGATAACAAGAAAATATCCTGTTCGATAGGTATTGCAGAATTTCACGGCGGCTCTAAGGAAGAACTTGAACTTGCACTTAATCATGCAGACCAGATGCTTTATGATGTAAAGAGAAACGGAAAATCTCACTACAGGATGTATAACGGAAACAACGGCTAAAAGTCAGATGCCGTGTCACTGTTTTGTGGCACGGCATTTTGTATATTAAAGGAAGGGGAGAGTTAATGAAAGCACTTATAATGAATTGCAGTCCCGTAAAAACAGGTGCAACAGCAGAAATAACAAAAATTATTTTTAATGAATTGTCATCAGAATATGAAACGAAAATCATTTGTATAGATGATTATGACTTCAGATTCTGTAAAGGATGCAAAGTGTGTCATAGCACAGCGGAATGTGTGCAGAATGATGATGTTAAGAAGATAATAAATGAATTTGAGCAGGCGGACATCATTATTTTAGTTTCACCGTCATACTGGGCAGATATTCCGGGACAGTTCAAGTCTTTTATTGACAGATGCACACCATGGTGTAATACACATAAGCCTCATGCATCACTCAGCAAGGGAAAAAGAGGCTATGCAGTAGTATTGCGTACAGGCCCGAATATGGCTGAATGTGAAAGGCTGATACAAAGCATAGAACATTTTTATGGTCATATGGAAATAAACTGCTGTGGTCATATCGGTTTTTGTTCGATAGAAAATAGAGCTGATGTTGATTCAATAAAAAATGAAATAGAAGCGTTTTGTGAAAAGATAAAGAAAGGCGAATGATATGGATATAATTGACAAAAGAATAGACGGCGGAAAGGCATTTGATTGGGGAAGAACATCTGAGGATTATGCGAAATTCCGTGATATATACCCTGTGGAATTTTATGACAGGATAATAAAAAGGGGTTTTTGCCAAAAGGGACAGACTGTTCTTGACCTTGGAACGGGTACAGGAGTTTTGCCGAGAAATATGTACAGATACGGTGCAAAATGGACAGGTACGGATATTTCTGAAAATCAGATACAGCAGGCAAAAATTTTGTCGGAGGGAATGGATATTGATTATTTTTCATGTTCGGCGGAGAAAATAGATTTTCCTGATAATTCATTTGATGTAATTACCGCTTGTCAGTGTTTCTGGTATTTTGACCATGAGATACTCATGCCAAAGCTTTATAATATGCTAAAAGAAAATGGCACTATTCTGATTTTATATATGGCGTGGCTGCCTTTTGAGGATAAAATTGCAGGAGAAAGTGAAAAAACTGTTCTGAAATATAATCCAAAATGGAGCGGTGCAGGGGAAACAATGCACCCCATATCAATACCCGAATGTTATAATGAGAAATTTGAGCTTGTATATAGCGAAGAATATAAACTTGCTATTCATTTTACAAGACAAAGCTGGAACGGCAGAATGAAAGCTTGCCGAGGTGTAGGTGCATCACTTACACCACAGGAAATAATTTTATGGGAAGAAGAACACAAAAAACTTCTTGAGAAAATTGCACCCCAAGAATTTGAAATTCTTCATTATGCCGCTATGGCAGAACTAAGAAAGAAATAATACAAATAGTATAAATATACTTAAAGTAATAAAAACAGCTGTCCCGAAAGAACAGCTGTTTTTTGTATTATTAAATTTAAAATCAGATTCTTGCAACGCCTGATTTTCTTGCGGCATCCATTACAGCCTCAGATACAGCCTTGCCTATTCTCTTATCGAAAGCAAAGGGGATAATATAATCTTCTTTGAGTTCTTCTTCGCTTACTATGGAAGCGATGGCATAAGCAGCGGCAACTTTCATATCGTCATTAATTTCCTTTGCTCTGCAATCAAGAGCACCTCTGAAAATTCCTGGGAAACAAAGAACATTATTTATCTGATTCGGGAAATCCGATCTGCCTGTGCCGATAACTCTTGCACCTGCTGCTTTTGCGAGGTCTGGCATAATTTCGGGTGTGGGGTTGGACATTGCAAAAACAATGGCATCTTTATTCATTGAGCGAACCATTTCTTCACTTACGATATTCGGAGCGGAAACGCCGATGAATATATCAGTACCCTTCATTGCATCTGCAAGAGTACCTGTCTTATGACTGCGGTTTGTTACTTTAGCCATTTCAGCCTTTGCACTGTTAAGTCTTTCGTCTCCTTCACAGATTATGCCTACACTATCGCAAAGTGTAAGGTCTTTTACACCCATTTTCATTATAAGCTTTGCAATAGCGATACCTGCTGAGCCTGCACCATTTACAACAGCTTTTACTTCTGAAATATCCTTTTTAACTACTTTAAGAGCATTTACAAGTGCTGCCGCAACAACAACGGCTGTGCCGTGCTGGTCATCATGGAAAACAGGAATATCGCATATTTCCTTTAGTTTCTTTTCAATTTCAAAACATCTCGGAGCTGCAATATCTTCAAGATTTATTCCGCCGAAACTGCCTGATATAAGGTATATTGTGCGTACAATTTCGTCAACATCCTTTGAGCGTATGCAGAGAGGGAATGCATCAACATCACCGAATTCCTTGAATAAGGCACATTTGCCTTCCATAACGGGCATACCTGCCTCAGGGCCTATATCACCGAGACCGAGTACGGCTGTACCGTCTGTGATAACTGCAACGAGATTATTTCTTCTTGTAAGCTTGAATGATTTGTCATAATCCTTCTGTATTTCAAGACAGGGTTCTGCTACACCGGGAGTATATGCGAGTGAAAGCTCTTCCGAATTTGTTATCGGGGCACGGGATACTACTTCGATCTTGCCTTTCCATTCATAATGTTTTTCAAGTGATTTTTGTCTGATGTCCATTTTATTCTTTCCTTTCAAAAATTGTTTCGTAAAAAGTACGGACAAAAGCCGTTTCTTTTCAATAAACATATTATACAACATTATTTGTCAGTATTCTACAGTCTTTTATGATTTTTTATAATAATACATATAGTATAAATATACATACGGTAATAAAAATACTTAATGTATAACATACTATACTTATTGAAATATATTACGTTTGATATAATTATACAATCTGTAATATATAAAAAGCGTATTGAAATATCAGAAAAAAATGATATAATAGTAATATTACAGAAAAAGGAGGAGCTAAATATGCAAAAGCATAACGGTGAAAAGTTTTATATCACCACACCCATTTATTATCCGTCAGGAAATCCGCACATAGGTCACTGCTATACTACAACAGCCTGTGATTCTATCGCCCGCTATAAGAGAATGCAGGGCTATAATGTAATGTTTCTTACAGGAACAGATGAACATGGTCAGAAAATAGAACAGAAAGCAGCCGAAAAGGGTATGACCCCAAAGGCTTATGTTGATGAAATAGTAAAAATATTCAAAAAGCTCTGGAAGTATATGAATATAAGCTATGACAGATATATCCGCACAACCGATGATTATCATGTTGAGTCAGTACAGAAGATATTTAAGGAGCTGTATGACAGAGGATATATCTATAAGGGAGAGTATAAGGGAAAATATTGTACCCCATGCGAAAGCTTCTGGACAGACAGTCAGCTTGTAGACGGCAAATGTCCCGATTGCGGCAGACCTGTTGTCGAGGCAAAAGAAGAGGCATATTTCCTCAAAATGTCTCCTTTTGCAGACAGGATAGAAAAACTTTTGACTGAAACGGATTATCTCCGACCAAAAACAAGGGCTATGGAGCTTGTAAACAATTTCATACGTCCGGGTCTGGCTGATCTTTGTGTATCGAGAACAAGCTTTAAATGGGGTATTCCTGTTACATTTGACGAAAAGCACGTTGTATATGTATGGATAGATGCTCTTTCAAACTATATAACTGCTTTGGGCTATGAAAACGGACAGTATGATGATTATAATACTTTCTGGCCGGCTGATGTTCATATGGTAGCAAAGGACATCATGCGTTTCCATGCTATAATCTGGCCTGCTATGCTTATGGCACTTGATCTGCCTCTGCCGAAACATCTTGCTGTTCATGGCTGGATAACATTTGACGGCAAGAAAATGGGTAAATCTTTGGGCAATGTTGTTGACCCGTTCATGCTGGGTGAAAGATACGGTGCAGATGCCATAAGATACCATATTCTCAGAGAAATGGCACTCGGTTCGGACAGCTCATTCTCAAATGAAATAATGATAAACCGCATAAATACAGACCTTGCAAACGGTCTGGGTAATCTTGTATCAAGAACTGTTGCAATGGTAGAAAAGTATTTCGGCGGTACTCTCCCGACAGAAAGGGAAGAGGGAGAATTTGATGCCGATCTTATAGCAATGGCTGCAGGTCTTTCTGATACAGTTGACGATTATGTGGAAAAAACTCAGCTCAATAATGCACTTGCAGAGATATTCAAAGTTGTTTCCCGTGCAAATAAATACATTGATGAAACTACTCCTTGGGTACTCGCAAAAGATGAATCCAAAAAGACACGTCTTGCAACAGTGCTTTATAACCTTCTTGATACGATCCGCATAGTATCAACACTTCTTTCAGCATTTATGCCGACAACCATGCCTAAAGTATGGGAACAGATAGGTGCATCAGAGGAAGATGTTTCATATGACAAAGTAGGAGAATTCGGTGTACTTCCTGCAAATGTTACAGTACACAAGGGAGAAATCATTTTCCCGAGAATCGATGTTGATAAGGAAATAGAAGAGCTGAATAATCTTTTAAAGCCTGCCGAAGCACCGAAAGAGGAAAAGAAGAAACCAGAAGAAAAGCCTGTAAAAGAAGAACTTCCGAAGATAGATATAGCTGAATTTCTTAAATCGGAGCTTGTTGTAATGAAGGTGCTTGAATGCGAAAATGTAAAGCGTTCAAAAAAACTTCTCAAATTCCTGCTTGATGACGGCACAGGCACACCGAGAACTGTAGTAAGCGGAATTGCTCAGTATTATAAGCCGGAAGAACTTGTAGGAAAGAATGTTATTGTCGTAGCAAATCTTAAACCTGTTGTTCTTTGCGGAGTTGAAAGCAATGGTATGATACTTTCAGCCGAAGAAGGAGATAATGTAAAGATCGTTATTGCTCCTGATGTTGCCCCCGGCAGCAGAATCAGATAAAAAATAACACGGAAAACCTTTTTATGTATCGGTTTTCCGTGTTTTGATTTTTTAAGGAAGTATAAGGATATAAGCACTGCTGTCCTTATCGAGCCATTCAAGTATTGTTTTCATGATATTTTCAGGTACAACCACGCATCCGTCCGTTACCGCATTTCCGCAATGCATGAAAATAGCCGATGCTAATTTTTTATCAGGAGAAGAAGTGTTGAATTCGATAACAAGACCGTATTTGTATGCATCCTTTGCTGTTATCATATGTTCTGCACTTGACCAGTCTTTTTTATCTGTACCTTCGACCTTCTGATTATAGAATTTTGATTTTGGGTCATTGACCCAATAGGTGTTGTCGGTTATTTCAAAAAGTGAATAAGTGCTGTTTGGTTTTTCGCCTATATAGAAACCGTCACCTAAGCTGTAAAACCCGAGAGGTGTCTTTTTTGAGCCTGCTTTTATATCAAAATCCGCTCCGCCTGAACCAATGAAGCCTTTGTCAGTAATAGGCTTTGCATCGCCTGCTATATTCCACCAATAGCCCTTTGAGGTTTTTTGATAACAATATACTTTTGCAGTGCCGTTTGAGTCGGAGTCTACAACTATGAAATGATTGAAACCGAGGGAATCATAATCATATCCGTAGCCTGTTATGAATTTTGTAAGCTCTTTCGGATTTGTTTTAAGGTCTTTAGGTTCTTCAAGTATAAGACCTGTTACCTGTGCATTGGCTGTACTGCTTTCCTGCGGTTTTGATTCAGCTTTTGATTCGGCTTTGGAGCTTTCTTCAGCAGGTTTTGAAGATGTTTCTTCTTTTGGAGGTTTTGATGATTCTTCCGTGTTTTTTGATTCTTCAGCGGAAGACTGGACAGCAGGTTTTACTTCTGTTTCTGATACTACAGAAGATTCTGCGAGCTTATTTTCTGATACAGAAGTATCATTTTTTGCTGATTTTTTATTATTATCCGAATTGAACTGAAATATTTCCTGCGGCAGTATTTTTCCGCCCGAACGTATATCCATTGTCAGAACTGCCGCTGAGCCTACTGATGCGGCAAGGATAAGTGAAAGTATTGTTTGAGTCACTATAAGTGTAGATTTTTTCATACTGTTCTTCCTTTCCTCTCAAATATTTAAACATACCATACTATTATATTATACTTTTATTTAAGATTTTGTAAATAGGTATTGCAAAATATTTTTGTTACAGCAAATAATAGTATAGCTTTTTTGTCTGCAAAATGTTATATTAGGTTATATACAAATCTATTGGAAAACGGGGTGATGAAAATGAATGAAACTCTTGAAATGTTGTCATTCGGAATACGTCTTTCAGAGCCGTTTATTGCACTTATGGTCATCATAATGTGTTTTATATCTCTGCGTGGAGGAAGGAGAGAAGAAAAGGCTCTTATAGTTCTGGAGAGTGAAACGGATGACAAAATATATCCTGTGCTTTACTGGGAAAATTCTATAGGCAGAAGCAGAAGTTCGGATATATGTATAAAAGATATGACGGTTTCCCGTGACCATGCGGTACTTCTGAGAAGAAATGACGGTTGGTTTATAACTGATACAGGTTCTAAGTCCGGAGTATATGTAAACGGAGAAAAAACAGAGGGAAGATGTGCTGTTGCAGTAGGGGATAAGATAAGCTGCGGTTCAACATCATTTGTTCTCAGAAGAGCAGCTGATGTGGGAGTAAAGTCGTCGCCGCACGAACCGAAAAGATTTCCTCAGGGAATAATTCTTGCGGGTGTTACACTATATATGGCGTTCCTTACACTTCAGGCATCTGTAAATATGATGGATCAGGAGGTAATTCTGCCTGCTTTGCTTTTCATCATTTTAATGTGGCTGTTTTATGGAGTATCTAAGTTACGGTTCAGAAGGCTTAATTTTGAACTTGAGTCTTTAGCATTGCTTTTATCGGGTACTGGAATAATACTTGCGGCATCTCATGATATGAAACAGGCATATGTCCAACTTATCGCAACGGTGCTGGGGATATTTATATACTCGTTCATGCTGTGGTTCATAGAGATACCCGACAGGGTAATGAAATGGCATATTGCAATAGCAGTTCTTGCATTGCTGCTGCTTGCGTCTACACTTGTTCTCGGTAAATCACTTCATGGTGCGAAAAATTGGATAGTGATAGGGTCTTTATCGGTGCAGCCGTCTGAATTTGCAAAGATAGCATATATATTTGTGGGTGCGTCTACGTTGGATGTATTGCAGACAAAAAAGAGTCTGTTTTCGTTCATTATAATGTCTGTGCTTAGTGTAGGGCTTCTGGTACTTATGAGCGATTTCGGAACAGCAGTAATATTTTTCGTAACTTTCCTTATAATAGCTTTTATGCGTTCCGGTGATCTTAAAACTGTAATACTTGCCGTTTCTGCTGCTGCACTCGGAGCATTGATAATGCTTACTGTAAAGCCGTATATTGCAGACCGTTTCGCAGTGTGGGGTCATGTATGGGAATATGCAGATGAAACAGGTTATCAGCAGGTAAGATCGCTTATTTATTCTGCAAGCGGCGGACTTTTCGGAACGGGTCTTTCAAGAGGATATTTACAATATTTGTTTGCTTCCGAAAATGATCTGGTATTTTGTCTTATGTGCGAAGAACTGGGATGTATCATTGCAGTGCTTTGTACTGTTGTGATAGGAGGAATGATGATATATGCAAGAGGAGTTACTACCCGCAGCCGTTCCACCTTCTATTCCATAGCGGCTTGTTCGGCAGGGGGACTTTTAGTATTCCAGTCGGCACTGAATATATTCGGTGTTGTGGATATTCTTCCTCTTACAGGAGTAACACTGCCTTTTGTAAGCTACGGAGGTACGAGTATGGCGGCTTGCTGGGGACTTATATCATTTATAAAGGCAGCAGACGAAAGAACTTATACTCGTCATATCCCTAAGCAGCAGAAATCAAAGGGAAAAGACGGAGCAGATATGTTTGAGCAGGTATAAAGAAGGGAGTGAATCATATGAGAAGAACAAGGTCAAGGTCATTTCCTGTACTTATGCTTACAATTATGTTTTTTGCAGGTATAATATACTTTCTTGTTAATTTATCATTTCATGCTTCCGAATGGGTATCAATGCCGTATAACGGACATCTCTCGGACAGTACCGGACTTGAATTTGCAGGAGAGATCACTGATAGAAATGGGGTTGTACTTGCAAGAAGTGAGGACAAGAAAAGATTCTATAATGATGATACAGATATAAGATGTGCTTGTCTTCCGGTGGTAGGAGATGACAGTGTAAATATTTCCACAGCCATACAGACTTTGTATCGTTCCGAACTGTCGGGGTACGATTTTATTTTCGGGCTTGGTATGCCTGACCAACTGAAAAAAGGAAATGATATTCAGCTCACTATTGACAGTAATGCTCAGGTTGCCGCATATCATGCACTTGGAGACAGAAAGGGAGCTGTGGTCGTGTATAACTATAAAACAGGTGAGATACTTTGTATGGCAAGCACACCTGTATATGACCCTATGAATAAACCGGATGATATAGAAACAAATGAAATGTATGATGGGGTATATCTTAATCGTGCAGTATCAGCTTCATATACTCCGGGTTCAACATTCAAACTTGTAACGGCAGCGGCAGCACTTGAAAAAGATCCTGCTTTTGAATATCGGGAGTATGATTGCAGCGGCAGTACGGAAATAGGGGGAAAACCTATAAATTGTTTCAGTGTAAGCGGTCATATAGATATGAAAGGTGCATTGCGTGATTCATGTAATGCATATTTTGCGGGACTTGCTCTTGAAGTGGGACGTTTGGATATGTCAGTTCAGGCGGCAAACATGGGGTTTGGAAAAAGCTGGAAGTTTGATGGTATACAGACTGCCAGAAGTATCTATGATATTTCGTCGGCAAATGATAATGATTTAGGCTGGTCTGGAGTAGGGCAGTATACTGTGCTTGAAACACCCATTAATATGGCTATACGCACTTCTGCAATAGCAAACAGGGGAGAATGTGTTGTACCGCACATCATAAAGAATATAGAGGGAGAGGGAGTGAAATCATTTGTTGATGATTCGTCAAAGCCTGAAAGGATGATGACCAGAGAAACTGCCGGAAAGCTTAAAGAAATGATGGATTATACTGTATATGAAAATTATGGCAAATGGTCATTTTCAGGCTCTCTTGATGTCTGTGCAAAAACGGGAACTGCCGAAGTGGGAGATGATGGTATTGCACATGCATGGGTAACAGGATTTACGAAGGATGATGATTGTCCTCTTGCATTTGCTGTGATAGTTGAGCATGGCAATTCGGGTTCGGGTGTTGCTATACCTGTTGCCTCAGCAGTTCTGAATGTTGTAGCTGATAATTTAAGAAATCGCTGAGTTGTAAAATTCACGGAAATCAATTTTCAAAAAACACAACCGATTTTGTCATTCTGAGGTGTGTCCGTAGGAAATGCCTTTGGGGCACGAAGCAACGAAGAATCTTTTAAAAACCCCTCCGCCTCGCTTACGCTCGGCACCTGTCTCGCCTGCCGGCTCGGTCGGTGCTGCTGTACCCCAAGGGCACTTCCTTCGG
>OMZF01000021.1 GCA_900315465.1 uncultured Eubacteriales bacterium
CAGCAGAAGGAAAATAAAAAATTCGCAATGCGGACATGGCTGATGAGAATGGGCTTCATTGGGGAAGAATTCGCCACTGCCAGACAGGTTTTAACTGAAAATCTGGACGGCGACAACGCTTATCGCAACTTCAGACAAATGTAAAGTAGCAAAGAAGAGAACCCTAAATATCAAGGGTTCTCTTCTTTGCTGCTTTGCATAATATTACGATGAGATATTTTTCAGCCATTCCATAAGTGCGTTATCTGCTCTCCAATCCGGAACATTTGGAGTAATATCAGTGGAGAGTGTTTCTAATGCCTTTCTTTTCATTTCGGTATCTGCTTTTGCATAAATGTTTGTTGTATCAATACTGCTATGCCCCATAATATCACGAATATAAATAATGTTTACACCCGCCTGTAACAGATGCATTGCTTTAGTATGCCTAATAATGTGTGGAGTAATGTCATCCCGTTCGGCATATTTTTGTAGTATGTATGTGACACCGGCTCTTGTTAGAGGTTTGTTTTGCTTGTTCACAAATATAGGGCAGTCGCATTTTTCATTTTCTGTCAGATGATGTTCCTGTAAATATGTCAACATGATTTTAGCTGTTTTTTTCATAAGGGGAACTTGACGGATTTTTCCTCCCTTTCCATGAAGCGTCACAACAGGATAATTATCTAGGCGAAGGTCACGAACTTTTAATGTGGTGAGTTCACTCACACGGGCACCACTGTCATATAGCAAAACTAATAATGCAAGATCCCGGCGTCCTTCTGCGGTATGCACATCCGGTTTTCTGAGCATTGCTGTAATTTCTTCCTGTGACAGGTATCCTATCTGTGGTTTGGTGTACTTCTTTTTTTGAATCTGTAAATTGACTTGCAGTAATGAAATATACTCTGGAGTTTCAACAAGCAGATATCTGCAATATGCCTGTAATGCAGATAATCGTTGATTCCTTGTGGAAATAGAATTTTTGCGGTCAGTTTCAAGCCAGTCCAGAAATCCACTTATCAATTTATCATTAAAAACTGAAATTGTAAGTTTTTCTGGTTTCTTACCAAGCCCATCACGGTAGTAGATAAAAAATAGGCGAAATGTATCTGCGTATGACTTTATTGTATTTTGACTGATACCTCTTTGTCCTGGAAGGTAAACTGTCAGATAATTTGTCAGATGCATCCCAAAATCAGTAGGCTTCATTGATAGCCTCCATATCTGGCAGGACATCAAAATCCCTTTCAAGTTTGCAGACAATATCAGGATATATATCAGCTGTCAAACGGAGGTAATTCTCTGAAGAAATAACACTGCTGTGTCCGAGGTATACTGACAAATACTTCAGCATTGAATTGATGTCTTCGCCTTTTTGAACTGCTTTTCTTAAACTGTGTACAGCAAATGTATGCCGTAAATCATGTACACGCGGTCCATTGCCTTTTCCGCCATGAGAAATGCCAGCCGCCAGTAATCGTTCACGGAATATGGAGTATAGCCCTCCTGTTGTATATGCTCCGTTTCTTCCATTTGGAAAGAAAGGAGCATCTGCTCCATAAAAAGTTAAAACATTGCTGTGATATATTTTCATGCGTCTGAGAAGATTGTCATGAACTGGAAGTAATCGTTCTTTTCCAAATTTAGAATCTTTGATGAAAATAGTTCCCTGAACAAGATCAACATCCCGTACTGTCAGATTAAGTGCTTCTGATGCCCGAAGACCACAGCTGTAAATCATTCTGAATATCAGTGAAACTACATCTTTTCGTACAAGATTTGGTGATTTTGTGTTGTCACATGCCAGAAAAAATTCAGCAAGTTCTTCATCAGTGAAAATATATGGTTTAAAGTTGGACGGCACAGATTTCTGTTTGGGATAAATATAGGATGGGATTCCTTTGGAAACAAGATATTTTGAAAGCTCTTTCACTGCTCCCATTCTTCGGCATTGATTTGCAGGAGTTTCGTGGGGAGACATTGCAGCCCATTTTTCTGCAACATTTTTCGTAACTGTTGTAATTCCGGGTTCCCATTCTTCTGCATAGTTAATAAACCGATAAAGAGTTTTAGCTAACTTTTCTGCTTTGTATCCGGATGCCCTTTTAAAAGCAAGCAATTCTTCTATTCTGTTCCGAAGTGATATGCTGCAGTCATTCAGATTATCCATGATGAAAAACCTCCTCAGGATCTAATGCAATGCTCCGAAGCTCCTCTGTTTCAACGCTGAGATATACATCTACACTGGACATTCCTACATGTCCCAGCATTTCAGCAATTGTCTCAAGCGGAATTTCATTTCTGAGCAGATTTGTTGCAAAGGTATGTCTCAAAGAATGCATTCCCCGTCTGGAATTTTCATGCAGATCTATTCCTGCAATTGTTCTGTATCTTGAAATCATCCCATAAAGTGATGTCGTTGCAGAAAATGGTTTTATCGGTGCTGTATGAGTAACAAACAAATATGGCAATTCCGTCTGAGGTCTCCCATTTTTTAAATAATCAATCACTGCCCATCCCACATCGTCCGAAAAAGGAATAGATAATGGCTTTTGAGTTTTCCTTTGTGTAATATTGATACATTTTCTATCCCAGTCAATGTCGTGGAACTGAAGATTTTTAATATCACTGCATCTGAGTCCAAGCTTAATCGCCATAATTAAGATAGCATAATCCCGTTTTCCCATAGGATTTCCTCTGTCAATACTTTCAAGCATTTTTTTGATTTCTGTGTCACTCCATACACTGGGAACACGTGGACTAACCATTTTATTCAACGGTGGAATGTACGCAGCAATTTCATTTCTGACTATCTCATTGCAAACAAGAAAATCTGAGAACCTTTTAAGTGCCAGTATGATTGTATTGATGTATGGTTTTGACTTATCTATGTAGGCAGACAAATACCCAATAATATCATCTTCGGAAATTTCTGCGATTTTAACCTTGTGGCTATTCAAATAAGTAAGAAAGCTGCGGATAGACCCGGTGGTTCTTTTTGCAGATATTTCGGCAAAACCTTTTTCAAGCTGAAATTTCTGAAAATTCAGTAATAACACTTCATCCTTTTCTGGCAATGGCAATATTCTTGCTTTCTTCGTCATTGTAAAATATCCATGCAGAAACAAATCGTTTAAAAGTCCAACTGCCCAATAAGCATTTCTTGTCTGTGCATCAATATCCTTCCAGGAGGAAAATCTTCCTGTCATGGGATAAAACATACTTAAGAACTTTTGCCCTGTTTCAATGTTGTAGTTTTCAATACCTTGTGTTAATGCAAATGCTTCAATTTCGCTAATTTTCGCACTAAGGCAACTAATATTTGAAACTGGATACTGGCATCGTCTAAGTTCTTCAAAAAAGGCAGAAACAAGTTCATTCAAAGGCTTGTCTTCAATTTTCATAGGCATGTACCTCCGCATCAATGATAATGTAGATAGTATACAATATTATGTTGAGTAACTGGTGATATATTTTTTAATATATGGTGCTTATTTGGTGAAACTTTACATTTGTCTGAAGTTGCGATAACTGCA
>OMZF01000014.1 GCA_900315465.1 uncultured Eubacteriales bacterium
CCTTCTCTATCCCATCGTTGAAGTGTTTTTACAGAAACACCTAACAATTCAGCAAAATCTTTGGGTTTGTAGTTAGTAATATTGGATGTATTCATAATGCACTCCTTTCTACGGGTACATATTAACACATTTTGGCACTTTTGTCAATGTATTCTATTACTTAAAATCCCTCCTTTCATAATACTTCAGAGTTATAAATTAAGAAATTATCAAAATCGCATATATAGTTTATTATACTTTATTATTATCAAAAATACAAGTACATGAATTTGAAAGTCATAGATATTTTACCGTGATCACTGCCATAATCATTCCTGTAAGGTCAGCAATAAGTGCAGCAGGTACAGCATATGAAGTTTTTTTGATACTGACCGCACCGAAATATACGGCTATGGCATAAAAGGTCGTTTCTGTAGAGCCAGCCATAACTGAGGCTATTTTTCCTATTTCGCTGTCGGGAGAATATTTTTCAAATATAGAATTAAGAATTGCAAAAGAGCCGCTGCCTGATACAGGACGCATAAGTGCCATAGGTATTATTTCCGAAGGGATACCTGCTTTTTCGGTAACCGGTGACAGCAGATTGCACACAATATCAAAAAATCCCGATGCCGAAAGCATATTTACTGCTATTATCAATCCGATAATTGCCGGAGCTATCGACAAAAGTGAGGCTATCCCCTCACCCGCACCTTCTTTGAATGATTCAAAAATATCTGTACGCTTAGCTCCTCCCCATATAACTATAAGGAGTATGAACACAGGTACAGCATAAAGACCCAATTCATCCATTTTTCCTCCATAAGCCGAAAAGCTTTGCCGAGATTATTCCTGCAATAAGGGCAGCTGCTGACGATACCCATATATAAACAAGTATTGAATACGGCTGTTCACTTCCGGCTGCATGACGAAGTGCGGCGATTGTCGAGGGTATAAGCTGCATTGAAGCCGTATTCAGCACTACAAACATTATCATTGAATTATTCGGTGTATCATTACTGTTATGCTTTGTCATTTCTTTCATAGCCTTTATGCCGAGAGGCGTTGCGGCATTTCCCAGACCTAAAAAGTTTGCTGTGATATTTGCCGCCACTGCCTGAAGTGCCTCACTGCCCTTTTCATAATCGGGCATAAGTCTGCATAAAACAGGAGATAATAGCTTTGCAAGCAAAGCTGTAAGACCGCTTTTGTCTGCTATTTTCATAATACCTGTCCAAAGGCACATCACTCCTGCCATAGACAACAGAAGTTTTATCGCTTTATCTGCACCCTCAGTTATGCTTATAGCAAGATTTTCTATATTTCCCGTAATAACAGAACAGAAAAAACTCACTATAATCATAAACATCCATATATACCCCAGCATACAAATACCTCTTTTTAGTGTATTTTTGAAAGTTTTAATTGTTCAAAATGCATAATTACTATCAATTTAATATGACATATAGGTTTGTGTTGTTTTTTCTTATTGGTAAAAATAGGTTACTTTTATGCAATTACCATATTCGACTAAATTCGTCACTTTTCGCCTTATACGGCATAAACGCTAAATTTTACCATTTTGTGCATAATTGTATAATATCCTGCCGAAAATCACAATAATTCTAAAATATCTTACAGAATTGACTTTTTTCATATTTCCCTATTGACAAATATTTGCAATTAATAGTAATATAAAATTACACAGAATAAGGGAGGCATATCAGAGCCGCCCGAAAAGAATAGGAGGTATTTTTATGAGAGCTATCGGATGCGTAAGACAAATTGACAAACTTGGAAGATTGGTGCTTCCGTCTGACATCAGGAAATCACTTAATATTGTCAACGGAGTTGATTCAGTTGAGTTTTTTGTAGAAAATGACAGCGTGATCATAAAAAAATATCGTCCTGCTTGTGTTTTCTGTAAGTCAGATGAAAACATCTCCAACTTTAAAAATCAGACAGTATGCAGAAATTGTCTGGAAGAAATCAGAAGCAGTGACTGATTCCATGTGTAAAGACACAAACTTCCAATGATCCGCTTATACCTATTCCACCACTTGAAAAATCGGAGCATTTTTCTATTAACTTGACTGACGGATAAGCCTGTTTCTTAAACATACGCTGATTTTAAAAGGTTTATTCGTAAAAAAGCCAAAAAATTGCCGATGTGCTGAAAAAGTACATCGGCAGTTTTCTTTATTCAGATTTTTTGAACGGTTCGATCTTTATCCCGAATTCATCGGGAACACATCTTTTGTCTCCGTCAAGAGTACGTCTTGTTATTTCTTCATACAGAACATACAAGGTCTGTACACCATTTTCAAGTACGTAATAATGCTTTATATATGGAACAAGAAGCACCATAAGCATGACAAACAAAAGAAGCAGGGGTATTGATGCTGTGAATACCAGCACTAAAAGCACTGACATGGTAAGAAGTGCAAAAAGGATCGTGACAAGAAAATGTATAAGTCTTTCATGCTGCCAGAACCCTATCTCCCTGAGCAGTTCGGTCTTGAACTGTTCGGGATTTTCGATAGGTTCATCATTATCAAGAATACTTCTTATCTGCTTAATATAAGTTTTAAGCTTGTTTCCCATAAAATCGCCTGATTTCTGTTAAGATACCGGAAAGACGGGATCATTCCTTCTCTTTGATAAATCTTTCCATAACATATTCTTTACAGACAAATCCTCCGCCTATATCCCTGTCCTCTGAACGTACCTTATGAAAACCGAGATGTTCATAAACATTTATTGCAAAGCTGTTATCACGTTCAACATTCAGTCTTATCTTGTTGATATGGAAAAAGCCGAGGTCGGGGTTTGAAAAAACCGCATCCATATAGGATAAAGCTCTTTTAGCAAGTCCCTGCCGTCTGTATTCAGCCTTGATATAAAGCCTTGCCAGATAAACATAATCACTTTGAGTAAGTATGCACATATAGCCTGCAAGCTCGTCATCGACCAGAAGCATATAATATATATACCCTTCCGACATTTGTTTTTTAACAGCCGCTACTGACTGATATTTGTCAAGCATATATGCTATCTGTTCGGGGGAAAAAATGTCTTTATAATAATTATGCCAAACAAGATTGGCGGTCTGTTCAACCTCTATTATCTGCCTTTCGGTTGCAACAGGCATAACGTCAAATCTCATAAATTAACCACCATCTAAATTATAAACTTTTTATGTCAATCATTTTTCTTTTTCAATTTTTCTCTTTTCGATCTGAGTATCGATATGAATATCATCTCTGACCCTGAGATCAAGAGGAGCTTTTTTGTTATAGGGATAAGGCTCGGTCTTGCCGTTGTTTTTGTAGCCGTGTGCAACAAGGAACACAGAAACACCTGATACAACAAGTGCTACACCAAGAGATATAAGAATTATCTTTACAGGATTCTTATCACTTTTGTTTTTGGTGTTTTGTGCTGAAGAAGTCTGAGAAGCACTGCTTTCCTCCGGTGCTGCTGATACTGCAAAGGAGCATGAAAGCATAACTGCCGCAAGCATCATCACCGCAAATATACGTATAAATACTTTCTTTATCATAACAGTGAAGCACCTCCCATGATGAAGAACATTATAACAGCTGCAAGAATAAACATACCTATTCCGAATGCTGCAAGCTTGCCCTTTGATACAGGCAGTTCACCGTAATTTTTACCTGTCTGACCATTCATTGCATAAAGATAATCTTTGCCATTATATTTGAATGTCATAAGCCATACAGGCATAAGACCATATTCCCATTTTTCTGTAATAGTGCTTATATGCATATTATCAGTAGTATATGAATCATAGTCTGTTACAGTATCTTCATATATTTTCTTTGCATAATCCTTAAGTTCCTTGTCCACCTCAGACTGCACCTGATTACGCTCAAGGTCTCTTTTCTCAGCCATAAATCCTGAAAGATACGCCATAGTGAACGGTCTGAATTCTTCATCATCATAAGGGTTTACATATTTAAGAGCCTTTTTGTTTGTATCGTCTAATGCTGTATGGGGATAACCTGTAAACTTTATCTTACCCTCACGGACAACACGATAAATTTTGGTTTCCTTATATTCGTAATCTCCCTCAGTCCATCTGCGGATCTTTTTGCCTGTACCTGAAATTCCTCCGTCTTTGTCGGAATCTATCAGCCAGTAGGGGTAATATACACCTTTCATCATATCAAGCTGTGCTGATGACAGAAAATCTTTCGGAAGGAATATTTTCTTTCCGCAGAATTTCTTGAATCTGTCCTTGGCATCCTGTTCGGATATTTTGAACGGAATAACCTTATCGGGCTTAAACTGACCTGTAAGTCTGTTTGAAAGAACTACAGGGCTGTGACAGTATACGCAGAATGTCGCTGCTGTATTTGTTGTTTCGGCTATTACCTCCGCACCGCAGCTCTGACAGGTAAAAAGTGCTGTGCCATAAAGCTTATCTTCTTCACTTTGTTCCTCTGAACGTACATCTTCATGCAGCTGCTCGTCAAGGTTTCCGAAATGATCCTTCAGCTGCTGTTCGGTAAATTCACTTCTGCAGTATTCGCAGGCAAATTTCTGTTTTGCCGCATTATATTCCAGCGGACCGCCGCAGTTTATACATTTATAAGCTATCGTTTCCATATTATGACCGGACTAAGCCGTTCACCTCTTTCTGCTGAAAAATAACGGACTCTGCGATCATCGGTGGCAGAGTCCGTTTCATCAGTTAATTATACAAAATCTGCTTCGTTTATCGGGTCTCCGCATTCGGGACAGAATTTCGGTATCGGTTTATTCATATCCGGTTCATAACCGCACTTATCACACTTAATTTTCTTGTTTGCAGGTTTTTGCTTACCGCACTCTGCACAGAACTTACCTGTATTTGTAGCACCGCAGGCACATTTCCAGCTTCCCTGTTCAGCCGGCTTCGGCTTACCGCATTCAGCACAGAATTTGCCTGTATTGCCTGCTTTACCGCAAGCACAAGTCCATCCGCCTGCTGCAGGCTGCTGCTGTGGCTGCTGCATCTGCTGCTGCATTTGTTGCTGCTGCATCTGCTGCATTTGCTGCATATTGTTATTTGAGGCAGTATTCATAAAGCCCTGACTGCCGTTCATCATCATGCCGATTCCCAACATAGCATTTCCTGCTCCGCCGGGGTTTGAGCCTGCATCCCTGATACCCTGAGAAATATTCTGCTGTACCATTGTTTCTCTGAGGTCGGGTCTGTTGAACATTGCAACCTGACTTCTCTGTTTAAGAAGCTCTTTTGTTTCGGGGTCGAGGTTTATTGTAATACCAACCTGCTTTAACTGTATACCTCTTTCCTCTACCCATGTTTCCTTGAGGTTCTCTTTAAGAGCATCACAAAGCTCCTTTGTATGACCTACTACCTGAGAAATACGAACTCCCTGCATTGAAAGCTGTGAAAGTGCAGGAGCAAGAGCTGTAATAACCTCCTGATCATATCTCTGAGCGATAAGTGTTTCCATATCAACCGGACGCATATTTGTAACGTCTGATGTAGAGATAATAGTTTTATAGAATTTTATCGGGTCAACTATCTCAACAGAGAATTTACCGAAAGCTCTTACATTTACATCAATATCATAATTAGGGTCATAATAGCTCACAGGCTCCTGTGTACCGAACTTGATACCTTCCATAGGCTTCAGGTTCATATAAACTACTCTCTGTGATGTAGGGGTGATACCGCCGAAACGTACTCTGTTGAAGGTTTCCTTTATAGAGTCACCGAACTGACCGTTGAAAAGTGAGGGCAGGGATGAATTCTTCACCTCGAAATAGCCCGGCTCTGCCGAATAATCGACAACTGCTCCACCGTCAACAATAAGCATCATCTGACCGTCATATACATGGATTATAGATCCGTTAGATATGCTGTTAGCTGTTCCTTTTGTATTGTTGTTGCGTCTGTCATTGCGTCCCTTTGAAACACCCGGACACATTACTGTAGTAGCATTCATGTCACTCGGTTCAATAACTTCAAGCCATGTATCGGCAAGTCCTCCGCCTACAGAATCAACAACTGCTCTGACAATACCCATTTTAAGCATCTCCTTACTAAAAAATATATTATTTACGGGATTATCATATTCATACATCAAATCCCTTTCTTCTGTATTATACTATCAATATTGATTTTTTGCAATAGGAAATCTGCAATATTGTCCTAAACAAAATACTAAAATACGATTTTTTCATTGAAATCACCTATTTTTTTCTGTTTTACATTATTAATGCCGGCTATTCACGGAGAATAAAAATCATATTTTATATACGCTTATAATTCTTTATAAGCAATAAAAATATAAGTTATTGTAATAAACTGTATATAAGGGCATTTGTGCCAAATATTATTAAGAAAGGGAGAGTCTTATGGCAAAATTTAAAACAGGTCTCAGAAAAACTGCCGCAATACTTCTGTCATCACTTACCGCAATGTCCGCTGTGTCGGTAATGACGGCAGTGAGTGCATCAGCTGTCAGCTACAGCGATATGTCTGCACTTGACCAGTATGCATACTCCGGCAATGATCTGGGAGCTAACTACTCCAAAAACTCCACTACCTTTAAGGTGTGGGCACCTACTGCTTCAAAAGTACAGCTCAAACGCTACAAAACAGGAAGTGATTCCGAAAGCGGAGCAGGTGTTATCGAAACAAAAGACATGACAAAACAAAGTCAGGGTATCTGGAGCATAACAGTTTCAGGCGACCTTGCAGGTACATATTACACCTATCTTGTCACCGTTGACGGCACAACAAGAGAGACTGTTGATATATACGCAAAATCAACAGGTGTAAACGGAAAAAGAGGTATGGTAATAGACCTTGATTCCACTGACCCTGCCGGCTGGGATAACGACAAGAGAATTACCTGCAAAAATCAGACCGATGCCATTATCTGGGAAGCACACGTCCGTGACTTTTCTGCTTCATCGGATTCAGGCATGAAAAACAAGGGCAAATACCTTGCCTTTACCGAAACAGGTACTACCGTTAATAATGACGGAGTACATCCTACAGGTATCGATTATCTTGCAGACTTAGGCGTTACCCATGTACATCTTCTGCCGGTATATGACTACGGAAGTGTTGACGAAACAAAACTCAGCACAGATCAGTTCAACTGGGGTTATGACCCGATGAACTACAATACTCCAGAAGGTTCATATTCTACAAACCCCTACGACGGAAATGTAAGGGTAAATGAATTCAAACAGATGGTACAATCCCTCCATAGTAAAGGAATAGGCGTTGTAATGGATGTTGTTTACAACCATACTTATGCAGGAAGTTCAAACATCAATGACTGGTTCAATTATACCGTACCTAATTATTATTACAGACAGAACAGTAAGGGCACTTTGTCTGATGCATCAGGCTGCGGAAATGAAACAGCAAGTGACCGTGCAATGTATCAGAAATTTATGATAGACTCCCTTACATACTGGGCAACGGAATATCATCTTGACGGTTTCCGCTTTGACCTTATGGGAATACATGATACAGATACAATGAATGCAATACGTGCGGCTATGGATAAGATAGACCCTCAGATAATACTTTACGGTGAACCGTGGACGGCGGCAGAGACACCTTGCCCCAAGGCTACGGCAGTACAGGGAAATATGTATCTTGTATCGGAAGAAGTTGCCGCATTCAATGACAAAGTACGTGATGCAATAAAGGGCAGCTGCTTTAATGCAGCAGATAAAGGCTTTATTCAGGGAGCTGCAAACTTTGAAACCGCTCTCAAGGGAGGTATTCAGGCAAACTCCACCGACATGGCAGGCAGCAGCAAATGGTCAAAACAACCATCCCAGACTGTAACATATACCTCTGCACATGATAACTATACCCTTTATGATAAGCTGGTAAAATCATGTTACGGCGGATCGGGCTATGGTCAGAGAAGAGATGACCTTGTTGCTATGAATAAAATGGCAGGAGGCATAATCCTTACATCTCAGGGAATGTCATTCTTTCAGGCAGGCGAAGAATTTGCCCGTACAAAAGGAGGGGATGAAAACAGCTACAAATCCCCTACCTCCGTAAATCAGCTCAACTGGCAGAATACAATAACCTATTCTGATATAGTATCATATTACAAAGGTCTTATCGAAATAAGAAAAGCATATTATCCTTTCCGTGACCCGACAAATACATCAAACAATACCATATACTTCTCGTGGGGTGACAATTGTCCTGCAAATGTTGTAGCATTTACAATGTACAATAAATCTGCTTCATCAAACGAATGGAATTTTGCAGCCGTTTTACATAATGCAAATTCATCATCAAAGCAGGTAAAATTACAGACCTATGACGGAGTTACACTTCCATCTCAGTGGGTCATCGTGGCAGACGGTACCTCAGCCGGCACTAAGTCTCTTGGTACATCCGGAACTACTGTAACCGTTCCTGCAAGGTCAACTATGGTGCTTATCGACAAAACATCATTTGATAATACAGACCTTGACGATACCTGTACTGTGTCAGTTAACCATATCAAAAAAGATAACAACTCCATCAGCACAGAAGTAATCAAAGGAAAAGAAGGTACTGCCTATACAACATCTCCTCTTGCTTCACTTTTGAACAGCGGATATAAGTTAGTATCAACCGAGGGTGCTGTATCTGGAACATTCTCAAAAACTCCCGTAACGGTATCTTATTACTATGAACTTGATTCCACAAAATACGGTACTGTAAATGTAGAATATATCGATGATGAAACAGGAGAAAAAATTGCCGATGATGATTCATTTTCAGGTCTTATCGGTTCATCCTACAGCATTTCGGCAACAAAATCGATCACCGGCTATGCTGCTCCCACAGGCACTAAAACAGGAACTTATTCATCCTCAGCACAAACTATAACTTTCAGATATACAAAACAGCAAGAAACGGGCTTAAAAATACATTATTACAATTCTCAAAACTGGTCAAAGGTAGCGATGTATGTATATACAGGCTCAGGAAATTCCGCAACACTTTATACAGGCACATGGCCCGGAACACTTATGACAAGTGAGGGCGATAACTGGTATGTCGGAAGCGTGAGCAATGTTGACTCCGCACTGTTCATTGCAAACAATAACGGCGGCGGAAGTCAGGATCCGTCCGGTGACAGACCTGATGGTCACAGTGTAAGCGGTGAATGTTGGGTAAAGGGTTCAAAGGTATATCATGCAGGTACGGTAAAAGTCATTTATTCTGATACAACAGGAAAGGTGCTTTCCTCAATGACACTCAAAGGCATGGCTGACGGTACTAACAAATATACCACTACTGCAAAGGAATTCAGCGGATACACACTTTCGAGTACACCGTCAAATGCAACAGGAGTATATACAGAAGGCACTGTAACAGTACAGTATATTTATAAAAGTAATGAAACCGCACCTTTAACAAATAGTTCAAAGATAAGCAGTACATCTGTAAATGCAGGTACAGCTGTTACACTTACAGCAGAGGCTTCCGGCGGAACTGCCCCCTATCTTTACACATACCGTTACAGAAA
>OMZF01000181.1 GCA_900315465.1 uncultured Eubacteriales bacterium
CCGGCACGGCGGCGATGCTAATTGCTTATTGTCTTTATGGCAATGAAACGATTTATCCCGTAAAATACAGGAACAAACACAAAAGTATATATTATCCTTGATATGTAATGTTTTATAAAATATTCAAATACATCAGAATACCCCATTAAAACATAAAACAGAACAAACTGCAGAATAATTATAAGTGGTATGCTTACAGCTCCTGCAAGAACGGCTGTAAGAAGATTTGTTTTTATGTAATTCTCCATAAGAATGCTTATTATGTAACAAAGTATCATAATGCTTATCGCATAGAATCCCATAGGCCCGTTATAACCGAGATCTGCCAGAAGACCGCATATAAGTCCGAATATTATTGCAGGTATCTCACCTTCAAAAATTGCTATTGTCATGGCAACAGGTATCATAAGTATCGGGCGGCCACCAAAAACTTCAAGACTAAGCGTACTATTACTTTGTATTATGTAGCAGATAAGTATTTCCAGCGAAAAAGCCGCATATTTCACAAAATGGAATCTGTTCATTTCTTTTTTGAATTATCCTTTCCGCTTTCCTCGATATATCCCTGAATTTCACCTTTTCCGCTGAAATCAACGATTATTGCAGCGGAAGTAATATCTCTTGCATCTTCAAAAGGCTTTATAACAGCAGAAGGCATACCCGTGTGTTCGTCAAGATCAACTTTTGTAACTGTACCGATTTTTATATTTTTAGGATACAGACCACCGTAACCCGACGTAACTATTATATCGCCGGATCTTATAGAATTAGAGGTGGATATATTTTTCATAAGTGCGATACCTTCATCGCAAAGTGCAGGTGTTCCCGTAACAACACCTTCATCAGAAGTACGCTTGTCAACTGTTCCGACCTGTGATGAAGGAGAAATAAGAGCTGTCACCTTGCATGATTTTATACTTACTTCGCTTACATAGCCTACAAGACCGTTTTCTGTCATTACAGGGTCATTAAGACTTACCCCGTCCGCACTTCCTTTATCAAGAACAAAACCATAGAAATTTTCATTCGGGTCTCTTGCTATTACTGTTGACGGAACAACAGAAAAATCTTCATTACTCTTTTTTATATTATAGAATTTATAAAGCTCTTCATTTTCCTTTTTAAGATCATAATATTCCACTAACATATCATTCAGACGGCGGTTTTCTTCTGCAAGCTCGCTGTTTTCCTTTGCAAGTTCATCGGCACTTTTGGGCGGCTGAACTGTTTTTTCGGCAGTATGAGTAAAATCTGCCGCAACACGCTGAAGAGGTGCTATAAGAAAACCGTTTACAAGTCCCCCGACGGTACTGTTTCCGGCTGTTATAAGTGCAAGCACAAGCATTATGCATATAAGAGTAATAAGTACCTTAAAACCCTTTCCGGATGTCACTCTGTTGTTCATTTTCTCACCCCATGCAAAAAACAAGGGTTTCCTCCGCAGCTTCGGCAAAGCCGGACAAAACCCCTTCAGAAAACACAAACTATTTCGATCCACGCTCGGTAATTCTGCGGAGTACAACAGCATCTCTTTCGGTGTGTGTATCACTTTCTTGTCAGTAGGGGATACCGATTTCTCTCCGCCCTCTACTGATACTTGGCTGCATTTGTATCCCAGCACTTTTATAGTATGGGACTTGTTGAGTTAAAAGCGTCTGCGTGAACGACCCTTTCCGCTTCCGAGACGGTCAAGCCTTCTTCCTGTGCCGTCAACAACACAATCAAGCGGTCTTTCTGCAACATGAACAGGCATACTGGTTTCCTGTGCAACAAGAAGTTCAAGACCTCTGAGAAGTGCCCCTCCTCCTGTAAGCATGATACCGTTATCGATAATATCAGCGGAAAGCTCAGGAGGGGTCTGCTCAAGAGTTGTTTTTATAGCCTCTATTATAACAGAAAGAGGATCTGCCAGTGCATCTCTTACCTCTGCCGCATGGATAACAACATCCTTCGGCAGACCGTCAAGCAGATTTCTGCCCTTTATCTGCATACTTCCCTCACCTTCATACGGATATGCCGAACCTATGCCGATCTTTATTTCCTCAGCTGTTCTCTCACCGATAAGAAGATTATATTTTTTCTTTACATACTGAATAATGGATTCATCAAATTTATCGCCTGCAACTCTTACAGAACAAGCTGTAACTATATCATCAAGCGATATTATCGCAACCTCGGAAGTACCGCCGCCTATATCAACTACCATACTTCCCTCAGGACGTGTTACAGGAAGACCTGCACCTATAGCGGCTGCCATAGGCTCTTCAATAAGTTCCACCTGCTTTACTCCTGCTCTGCGTACAGCATCGTCAACAGCACGTCTTTCAACATCTGTTACGCCTGACGGAATACATACTATTACTCTCGGCTTGCTGAATGCAGAAGTCTTTACTACCATTCTTATAAAACGGTTGAGCATAGTGGCAGTAATATCAAAATCTGCTATTACACCGTCCTTGAGTGGGCGTACTGCTATGATAGACCCAGGTGTTCTGCCTATCATATCCTTTGCCTTTGAACCTACTGCAACAACACTATCCGTGCGAACATCAACAGCTACTACTGAAGGTTCACGCATAACAATTCCCTTACCCTTCATATAGACAAGGGTATTGGCTGTACCAAGATCTATTCCTATATCCTTTGAAAACATATCCTTAACTCCCTTTTCCTTCTGTTCGCATAACAATAAAGTTATGGTATAATAAACATCCTTTTCTCCTGTAGATCTTTAACAGAAACTTTCAGATTATATTATACCCTCAAAATATGCCAATCTCAACTAAAAAATTGTCGTATTCAAAACTTCTGCTTTAGTATGAAAAAAGTAGGTGCAGGAGGTACAAATTTTGTTTAAATCTATTAAATTATAGCAAAGGGTTTTGTAACATTCTTCCACGATATTACATTTTTCCGCTTGATCCGAAACCACCTTCACCCCTGACTGTTTCTCCAAGAGCTTGTGCTTCGACATAATTTGCAGCAAATACAGGCATAATGACCATCTGTGCAATTCTTTCCTCCGGTTGAACGGTATATTCCTTATCAGAAACATTACAAAGTCCTACACATATTTCTCCACGATAATCACTGTCTACCACACCGACACCGTTTGAAAGACATATACCGTATTTTACCCCCAAACCGCTTCTTGCAAACAAAAATGCAGCCATATCAGATGACGGAAGTTCTATCGCAATTCCCACAGGTATCTTTACAAGTTCTCCCGGACGTATCGTTACAGGAGAATCAATACAAGCATAAAGATCCGCACCTGCCGAACCGTTTGTAGCTCTTTGGGGCAATTTTGCCTTTTCATTTACTTTTTTTACTTTTACATCAATTTCCATTTTCATTTTCCTTTCTTTTCAACACTTTTAACCACTTTTAACATATGCTTTTCAACTATTCAACACCACGGTAATATAATCCACGGGTAAAGCTGTTTTTGGGAGTCTTTTTGTCAAGAAACAGCTTTAAGTTTTCCCCTTTTTCAACCGAGTTTTCAACACTGAAACGCAAAACCTGAAATTCAACTCCCCTTATTTCACGCTGTCTGTCCGCAAGACTCAAAGGCACACTGTTAAGTATTTCTATACCCGTACCAGATGCACAGCTTACAGGGAAATCTATACCCTTTCTGTCACGGATAGTATGAACCTTTTCACAGCCTTTACAGCCTTTTCCGTCATTCTGCAAAGGACAGTTTCTTGTAAGCATAAGAGGCAGCCTGCCGTATGATATTATTCCGAGAGGAAGTATATTTCCGAGGTGTGCTATCTGATCAAGTGTAAGTTCAAATGATACTTCTGCCGACATCAGTCCTTGAGCTCTTGCCCATTTAAAAGACTCTGTATTTGTAAGATTAAGACCAAAACCTCCATGTATATCCATATCAAGTGACTTTGCCATTTCCACAGCACCGATATTATTTGCAAGCACTTCATTTATCCCGACAGATTTTGCCCTTTTAAGCTGTTCATAAATAATTTTTTCTTTCCCGAACATAGCTCTCGGTATCTCAACTGCCACAGCAAAACCTCTGTCAAGCAATCTGTTCAGTTTTTCATCACTCAGAGAACATGGAACGTAAATAAGCTCGCTGTCAAGAAAATCATCCGATATATCATCATCAGCAAAACGCACCCTGTAATTTTTTGATCTTACCTGACTTACACCGTTATCACATTCTGTCTCTACAGCAGAAAATGCGACAGGTCTTATTTTTTCACGACACTCTGACAAACGGTCAAGAGCTTGTGTTCTGAGAGCATTAAGACTTGACATAGGAAGCGTAAGACCTTTTTCAATTTCAAATTCAGCATTCCTCAGATAATACGGAGTACCTCCCGTTTTTGAAAGACTTTTTCTGCATTTTTCGTCATCGAGTGCAACTTTTAAAGCCTTTTCGGGAACAGCACCGTTTACTGTAATATTATTCCCGTCACCATCAGAAACGGTAAGCATACTTTCCCGATTCTCAGATATACTGAGTTTCATATCGACAGGAATATGCTGTCTTTCATTCTTATATAATTCATGTATAGACGCAAAAACAGAATTATCCGCCGCCTGAACATTTTCCTTTGAGCGTATGCCGAACATATCATAACCCAATTTTCCCTCGTAATATCCTTGTGTAAAGCCCGAACGTGAAAAAACCGCTCCGAGTTTTTCATACAATTCCGGAGATACTTTTCCTTCATCCAGACTTTGACGGCAGGCTGCGACTGCTGCCGCCACATATTCGGGACGCTTCATTCTTCCTTCGATTTTTGCCGATGCTATCCCCATATCACGAAGTTCACGCAAATGCTCTATTATTGAAAGATCTTTCAGACTCAGATCATGCCCGTTTCCTCCCTTTACACAAAAAGGCAGCCGGCACGGCTGAGCACAAGCACCCCTGTTTCCGCTGCGTGAACCGAGCATAGCACTGAAAAAGCATTGTCCCGATACACTCATACATAATGCCCCATGAACAAATACTTCGAGTTCTATAGGAGAATTACGTACAATTTCCTCTATTTCCTTTTTGGAAAGCTCCCTTGAAAGTACGGCACGGGTAAGTCCGAGTTTATGAAGATGTTCAACTCCTGCAGGAGTATGCACAGACATCTGAGTTGAGCCATGTATCGGCATATCGGGTGCGGATTTTCTCACAAGGGATACAAGCCCCATATCCTGCATTATCAGTGCATCAACACCTATACTGCACGCATACTCTATAAGCTCCATAGCCTTTTTTATTTCGTCATCATGCACGAGTGTATTGCAGGCAAGATGTACTGCAACACCGTTTTTGTGACAATACTGTACAGTCTGCAAAAGCTGTTCTTTATCAAAATTATGTGCTGATGACCTTGCACTGAACGATGATGCCCCAAGATATATCGCATCGGCACCTGCCCTGACTGCCGGAAATACGCTGTCAACTCCTCCGGCTGGTGCTAAAATTTCAAGCCCTGACATATTTATTTCCCCTATCAATGCTTTTTGGCAGTTCCAAAAAATACTCCGCTGTCTGCCGAGTCGTCTCCGGCTTCCTCGGTATTTGTCTTTCTTACCGTTCTTACAGCCGGAGAAACGGGTGCAGGCTCACCTCTGCCCTTATCACCCAGACGCTGACGATATATTTCTATATCCCTTTTTAATTTTTCGTTTTCAATAATAGCTGTTTCGTAATCCGAGCGATATTTTTCAGATTCAGCCAGATATTCACGAACCTGTTTTTTAAGTCTGTCTGCATCTTCTTCGGCTTTTGTCATTGTATCACACATATTAAGTGCAGTAAGCATAACAGCAGCGGAAAGTGACAGTCCCGGAGCTGCTTTTCGTACAGTTTTTATCTCTTCGTTCAGCCTTTCTGCTACTGCACGGGTGTATTCTTCCCCCTCTTCACTCACAACGGTAAATTTTGTGCCTGCTATGTCTATCCTGACACGGTTTTTTACTTCATTTTCCATAAAAAACACCTCCGAAAATTCAAAGTTACTACCTTATTATAATACATTTTTGCACAATAATAAAGTATAATTAATTATAATTATTTTTATTTCCATACTTGCATATTAATATTTCAATAAACAGTATTTGTTATCCATTTGCATAATAATTTATAATAAATGCAGATAAATCCTTGATAATTAGTTGAAATTTTCTTGAATATGCTGTATAATGGACAGGAATTGTTTATATAAACAGTAAACAATTCACCGATGCTTTTATCAAAAGGAATATAAAAGCAAATTACAGGAGGGGGTTTTACCATGTCAAAGTCCAAGCTGACACCGAGCGAGGCAAGAGAGCTTATCATTGCCAAGCTTTCACACAATTTCGGTGTATCACCTACAGATGCCACAGATGAGCATTATTACAAAGCCGTAGCCCTTGTGCTGCGTGATATTATGAGACAGGAGCATAAGGATTTCACTACAGCTGCGGTTAAGCAGAACAGCAAGACTGTATATTATCTTTGTATGGAATTTCTTATGGGACGTTCTCTTAAAAATGACCTTTATAATCTCGGTCTTGAGGAAACAGTTGCTCAGGCACTCCAAAGCCTGAATATCAAACTTGAGAATATATACGAGCAGGAGCCTGATGCAGGTTTGGGAAACGGCGGTCTCGGAAGACTTGCTGCTTGTTTCCTTGATGGTCTTGCAACCCAGAAATACAGTTCTATGGGTTATTCTCTCAGATATGAATACGGCATTTTCCGTCAGAAATTAGTTGACGGCTGGCAGACAGAGCTTCCGGATTTCTGGCTTCCGGGCGGTTCTGTATGGCTTCAGGCACATCCCGAAAAGTCAATTCCCGTATATTTTGATGGCAAAATAAAGGAAACATGGCACGAAAGCTATCATTCCATAGAAATGGAAAACGCTACAAAAATTATAGCTACGCCTTATGATATGCTTGTTCCCGGTTATGAAGGAAAGGGCATAAGCCGTCTGAGACTCTGGGCAGCTACATCAGATAATTTCGATATGAAGCTGTTCAACTCAGGTGACTATATCAGAGCTATGGAGCAGAAAGCTCTTGCTGAAAGTATTACAAGGGTTCTTTATCCTGAGGATAATCATTCAGAGGGTAAGAGTTTGCGTCTTAGTCAGCAGTATTTCCTTGTATCTGCTACAATTCAGGATATTATACAGCGTCATCTTAAAAATTACAGCTCTCTTGATAATCTTCCCGAAGTAGTAGCAATTCACCTCAATGATACTCACCCTGTTCTTGCTGTTCCCGAGCTTATGAGGATCATGCTTGATGAATGCGGTTACGAATGGGATAAAGCCTGGGATATTGTTACCCGTACCATTGCTTACACCAATCACACTGTAATGAGTGAAGCTCTTGAGTGCTGGCAGGTTGATATGTTCCAGAGAAAACTCCCCCGTATCTATCAGATAGTTGAGGAGATAAACCGTCGTTTCTGCGAGGATATGCATAAGCTTAATGTTGAAAGCTGGAAAATAGGCAGAATGGCTATCATCAATTACGGTATTGTAAGAATGGCTAATTTAGCTGTTATTGCTTCACATTCTGTAAACGGTGTTTCAAAGCTTCACAGTGAGATTCTCAAGGACAGTGTATTCAACGATTTCTATACAGTTACACCTGAGAAATTCAAAAATGTTACAAACGGTATTGCTCACAGACGTTGGCTCAACCAGTCAAATCCGGGTCTTTCTAAGCTTATAACTGAGCTTATCGGAGATAAATATATAAAAGATGCAAATGCCCTTGAGAGCCTTATGGCATATAAGAGTGATGCGGTGGTTCTTGCAAAGCTTGCTGCCATCAAGAAAGAAAACAAGGAGAGAATGGCAAAATATATTCTTGCAAACAATGGTATCAAGGTAGACCCGACTTCTATTTTTGATGTACAGGTAAAACGTCTGCATGAGTATAAGCGTCAGCTCCTTAACGCACTCCATATCTACAGCACATATCAGTGGCTCAGAGATAATCCGAATGCCGATTATACACCCAAAACCTATATATTCGGTGCAAAAGCTGCTCCCGGATATTATTTTGCAAAGCAGATAATTCAGTTTATCGTTGCTCTTGCAGATAAGATAAACAATGATCCGCGTGTAAACAAAAAACTCAAAGTTATTTATCTGGAAGACTATCGTGTTTCTGTTGCCGAAAAACTCATTCCTGCGGCTGAAATAAGCGAGCAGATCTCACTTGCAGGCACAGAGGCATCAGGTACTTCAAATATGAAGTTTATGATAAACGGTGCCATAACTATAGGAACACTTGACGGTGCAAATGTTGAGATACACGATGTTGTAGGCGATAATAACTCTCTTATCTTCGGTATGACAACACCTGAAGTAAATCAGCTCAAAAAGCAGGGTTATAATCCCGGTGTTCCCTATAATAACAATCATATCATCAGAGCTGCTGTTGACGGTATCCGCAACGAATTCGGAGAGAGATTCAATGACATTGCAAATTCTCTTTCTACTGTTGATCCGTATATGGTACTCGCAGACTTTGCTGATTATGCAAACACACAGCAGAAAGCAAGCCGTCTTTATGTTGAAAAGAACACATGGAACAAGATGTCCCTTATCAATATAGCCAAAGCAGGACGTTTTGCTTCTGACCGTTCAATCAGAGATTATGCCGATACTATCTGGCACACAAAACCCGTTAAGATGGACTGATAACTTTTTTAAAAAACAGCCCCCGAAAGCAACCTCAACCGGCTGCTTTCGGGGGCATTGTTTTTGCTGTATAATTATTTTATTCCTTGCTTATTACCTTTTTCTGCCATGACATTTTGCCGCACTCGGGGCATTTCATAAAACGTGTTCTTCCGATATGCGTTGCCATATTCACACTTGCGAATGTAGGAACATATTTGTGTCCGCATTTTGCACATACATAATATCCTGCTTTTTGCTCTATTCTGAGTGCAAATACCGTAACAACAAGAAACTGTACAATTCCCATAGCAATAAGCATACCTCTGATCCAATACTGCATTTCTATCAGGGATGCTATTGCTATCATAGAAAACATAAACATCAAAGATATAATGACAATAACGATTTCCATATCAAGAAGCCTTTTATCTGCTTCTTCCTTTTGCCTGATCATTTCGATCAGATTTTTTTCTGCATTTTCATTATAGTTTTTCATAGAAACTACCTCCCCGCTTAAAAGATCGTTGACTGTTATCCCCAGCAGTTCACACAAGTCAGGCATAATTGAAACATCCGGTAGTGATTTACCTGTTTCCCATTTTGATATTGCACGGTCAGTAATGCCGAGCTTCTCTGCAAGCTGTACCTGTGTAAACTTCTGCTCTTTTCTTTTTGCCGCAATAAATTTGCCTATTTTGAGCTGATCCATATTGTTCCTCCTTTCATTTTCAATTTTAACCTAAATGGGCAAGAAGTCCCCCGGGTCTCACCTGTCGGTTCGGTCGGTGCTTCTGCCTTCGGCAGAGGTGTCCACCGGA
>OMZF01000087.1 GCA_900315465.1 uncultured Eubacteriales bacterium
AGCCCGATTTTACGCCTGTGGAGTTAGTAGGTTACGAGGACGATGAAGCAGGAAGCCCATTGGCTTTAGCCAATGGGTAGTTCACATTAAGTAACAGCCTGACAGAATGGTGTATTGATAAATACATTATTGATGAATGTTACTGGCAAGAAGGCTTTGTAAAAGAATATTCCTAATTGACTAAACTATATCGGAGGTCAAATAGTATAGTCGATAAACAATTTATGATATATGAAATAAGGAGGAAAACAGAATGATATTAAAAGTTGCAATTTTACAAATGCACTCTGTCAGCAGGGTATATGACGAAAATATAAAAACAATTATTCACAAAATGATGGAAGCAAAAAGAAACAATGCAGATATTGTTCTTTTGCCAGAATGCTTTATAACTGGCTATGATCTGACTATCAGCAATGAATATGCATTGACTGATGCGGATATTATGCCTTTATGCGAAAAGGCGAAAGCACTTGATATAGGTCTGGTGGCAACCGGACTTACGAAAGGTAAAATCAGACCTCAGAACTCAGCTTATATTATTGGGAAAAATGGTAAAATTTTGATGAAATATTCAAAGGTGCATACTTGCAATTTTGCTGATGAAAAAATGTTGGAATCGGGTATACAATTTTCAGTGTGCGATTTTGGCGGAGTAAAAATCGGTGTAATGATATGTTATGACCGTGAGTATCCTGAAAGTGCGAGAATATTGATGTTGAGCGGTGCAGAGATAATTCTTGTGCCGAATGACTGCGGAAGTATGCATCCGCGTTTGCAGGCACTTTCTACAAGAGCCTATGAAAATATGTGCGGGATAGCAATGGCAAATCCAAACGGGGGAAAATGCTGGAAATTCCTGTGCGTTCAGTCCGATCTGCTGGGATAAAAACGGAAAATGTGTTGACAATACCCTGCTGCTCGCTGATGCACAAACCGAAGGGTTATTTTATGCAGAGTTTGATATGGATGCTATACGTAACTATCGTGAGCATGAAATGATGGGAAATACTTTCCGCAAGGTAGCAGCTTATGCAAAGCTGCTTGATAGTAACGTGGAATATCCGTTTATAAGGGAAGAACAGTGAAAATTTTTTATTTAAAAAGGAAAAATATATTCAGATAAATATTATGATATGTAATAAGCCGCAAAGTTTTTTATGCTTTGCGGCTGGTAGTTTTTTTATTTAAGTGTCGATAGATAATTACCGATAGTTTTTGAAACTTCATCGGGCTTATGTTTGAAAATCGAATGATCGCCTGGGATGTTGACATATGTTACATTGCCAAGTTGGTCAATATAGGTCTGTATATTCCTTTCATAGAATTCCTTCATAGCTTCTGCCAATCTTTCATCAATATCTTCTTCCATCATTACAATATCAGTAGTATCAGTACCTGCCATTTCAGCAATCTTTTTTTGATATGCTACCTTTTCACGTGCATCCTCCACTGTATATACTCCTGCATCTATGTATAGTTTTGGTATATCATTCGGAGCAAGTGAATTTGCTGTTTTGCATATATTGTCGTAATAGTTGTTTTCTTCGGAGCATACAGTCCATGACATCGGACATCTGTGCCAGATAAGCTCTGCGTGTTCTTTTTGCTGCTGTGTCTGAAGACCTACAACATATTCTGCCGGATTGAAGATCACTCTGTCCAGACCGATTTTACAGGCTACAACTTCCATATTCATTGTAAAATCAGCGTGACGAGCCTGCATTTCCTCTTTTCCGTCTTCGAGCGAGCCTATCTGTGTGGGATCAAGGTAAATGACCGCTTTTATTTCATCAGGGTATTTCTGCTGCCAATAAGACGCATAAACTCCGCCGAGGGAATGTGCCATCAGAACATAAGGTTTTGTTACCTTTGCATTTTCCAGAGCTGTGCGGTAATCACTGATTATTTGTTCAACTGTCTGTTCTTCATGTGTATCATCACTGAGACCGTAGCCAGAACGATCAACAAACGCAAACAAATATTTGTCTGTGAGCTGATCAGTGACAGGTTCCATATCAACAACATTAGCCATATTGTTAAGTCCTGCCATTGAAACAACCGTATAATCAGCATCCTTATTTCCTCTTATACACACATTGATGTTATGTGAGCCGACAGAAACTTGATTCACATATCCTGCCTGTGCAAGTTTGTCCCATTCCTGAGCGTCGCTTATTTTGTCAAAAACAAATATTCCGCCGACTGCAAGGATAAGCAGTATAAGAAGTGTGAGAAGTACATTTCTGATTATTTTGAATACTTTTTTTGCTTTTGATATGTTTCCCATAAAAACTCTTTCCTTTGTTTTATTGTTGTTAAATAAGTCTGCGTATATTCACATCTTCGTTTCAAGGATAACATAACAGTAAATACAAGTCAAGAAAAATTGTTAATTGGTTTTACAAAAAATTCTTTTTATGATAGAATAGAAAAAATTGAAAATATACGGAGGTAAATTATGAAAGAATATCTTGATATAGTAGATGAAAACGGTGACCCCACAGGCGAAATAACAGACAGGGAAACAGCACATCTGAAAGGCATAAGACACAGAACAGCACATGTGTGGCTTCTGAGAAATAAAAACGGCAAATTACAGATACTTTTGCAGAAAAGGTGTGAAACTAAATCCTCTTACCCCGGTTGCTATGATATTTCGAGTGCCGGACATATTCCGGCAGGGGTGGATTATATCCCTTCTGCAATTCGTGAACTTAGTGAAGAACTTGGAGTAACAGCAGCCCCTGAAGAATTTATTCCCTGCGGCAGCAGGACGATCATATCAGATGATATATTTTTTGGCAAGGAATTTCACGACAGGCAGGTATCACGTATTTTTGTCTTATGGAGAGATATTGATGAAGATGAATTTCATTTACAGCGAGAAGAAGTTGAAAGTGTATTATGGATGGATTTTGACGAATGTATTGAAAGTGTCAGAAATAACACCATAAAGCATTGCATTGTGATGGAAGAACTTCTTATGATAAAAAATACTATAGAAATGTAAAAATACCTCCTCTTAGCCGCTAAGACAAAGAGGAGGCACGTTTTACTTGATTAGTGAGTTATCACCCGATGAAAAACTGTGACCAATAAAGAACATTACCTTTTGAATAACATCCCACACCGATCTTACTGAATGATGATGAAAGGATATTTTTGCGGTGTCCTTCGGAATTCATCCAGCCATTTACGACCTGTTGGGGAGTTGCATGGCCGTAGGCAATGTTTTCTCCTGCCGTTTTATAGGAAACACCAATTTCCTTAGCAGCAGTAAAACATGAAGTTCCGTTCGGTCTTGTGTGTGAAAATGACTGAACTATCTCTTTTGCTCTTATATGTGCTGCAGATACAGTCCCATCATCCTTTTTGAGTGCGGAAAGACCGTATTTTGCACGTTCCGCATTTACCAGACGAATTACCTCGTCTTCATAAGCTGTATTGAATTCTTTGTCCGAAGAATTTGACGGTTTTGCAGGTTGTGCTGACGGTGTATTTGTCTGAGGTTTTGAAACAATATTATTTTGTGAAGGCTTTGTATCACATATACCATCAGGACAGGTCTTGCAGTTTTTCAGCATTTCCATGATGGAATTTATGTCGCATTTTCCATTTTTGCAAAGCTGATTCAGTTTTGACAGATCACAATTACCTGAACTTGAAATAACTGCTGCATTTTTATAAGTTTTTACCGATGCAGCACTTGCGGCTAATGATGAAGTTGATATCAGCATCAGTGCCGACAGACCTATGGATAAGATTTTAGCGATTTTTTTCATAAAGAAAAACTCCTTTCATATTTGTGCTTATGGCATTATCCTTGCCTTCTTTATCGTATCATTAAAAAGTCCGGATTTCAACGCACAAATAAAGGAAGAGTATCCTTTATTTAGCAATGTACAATTATTGCTTGATCGTGTTATAGGAAATTTTGATTTTCTTAAATGACTATGATATAATTATATAAAGTGATTTTTGTTATGTAAAATAAAAACAGGAGTAAAATCGATGAAAAATAAGAATAAGGAACTCTTTTTGTCACTTGTGCAGCAGCATTTTCCGGAAACAGTAAGAGACGGAAAGATAGATTTTGATACATTAAAAGAAATGATGGGGGAGACTGTGTATGAAAAATATGGGTTTAATTGGATAGGCAAGAAGGAAGCTGAAAATGAAGCAAAAACAGATATTTTACACAGGACTCTGAAATATAAACCATATGACAGTGTTAATGGAGATATTACCGAAAATCTGTATATAGAAGGGGATAATCTTGAGGTTCTTAAGCTGCTCAGAAAAAATTACAGCGGCAGAATAAAAATGATATATATAGACCCTCCCTATAATACAGGAAATACTTATACATATAACGATAATTTTTCCATGACCGAAAAAGAGTTTTCGGAAAAATGCGGAAATGAAATTGAAAAGAATATCAAAGATACCCTGCGTAACCATTCAAATTGGCTCAATATCATGTACCCGCGGCTTAAAATCGCAAGAGAACTTTTATCGGTGGACGGAGTTATTTTTATAAGCATTGATGATAATGAAATTGAAAATTTACTGAATATATGCAATGAAATTTTCGGGGAGAAAAATTTTGTCGGACAATGGAACTGGTATAAAAGTGCCACACCTCCGAATCTTTCACGAAAGATCAAAAAGAATGTAGAATATATAATATGCTACGAATATCAGAAGTCAAATACTAAATACAGGGGGATAAGAAAAACAAGCAAAAGCAGCAACGGTCTTATGAATCAGACTAATTCTTTTCATAAGCTTATATTTCCGTCGGGGGTGGTCAGAACAGGACTTGATGACGGGATATATAAAGCAGGCAGGTACGGAACACAAAGATATGAAATAAATCTTCTTGAAGATACCGAAGTAAAGGACGGAATATTTATTTCAAAGGTACATCTGGAAGGTAAATTCAAATGGGGACAAAGTAAGTTGGAAAAAGAAATAGAAAAGGGTACTGTCATATCAATACGCACACAGTCATTTTCTCCGTCATATGACAGAGATGATTATGATCCCGAAGTGCCGCCAAATCTGATAGATGGTTCTGTAGGGGTATGCACCACAGAACAGGCAGGAGATGAACTTGAAAGATTATTTGACGGTGTTCACGTTTTTGATTATCCGAAACCTGTCAGCCTGATAAAGTACCTTATCAATTTTAAAGTAGGAAAAAATGACATCGTTCTGGATTTTTTCAGCGGCAGTGCCACTACCGCACACGCTGTGATGCAGCTTAATGCCGAGGATAAGGGACACCGTAAATTCATTATGGTACAGTGTCCCGAAGCCTGTAAAGGAAACGGCAAAGCAGCACAGGCAGGATATAGGAATATCTGCGAAATAGGCAAGGAACGCATACGTCGTGCAGCAAAGAAAATTCACGAAGAAAATCCGGACATACAATTTGACGATGGGTTTAAAGTTTTTGAAACAGCGGATATAAATTAAAAATTTGTGTTTTTTCTTGTAATAATGAAAAATAAGGATTATAATAATTAAAAAATATTATGCAGTAAAGGAGATAAAAATATGGATCTGATACCAAGTTTTTCTGTCGATCATACAGCTATCATTCCCGGCATTTTTACCAGCCGTAAAGACAAGGTAGGGGAGAGTGTGATCACAACTTATGATATACGTCTTACACGCCCGAACAGAGAGCCGGCAGTCGATGTGGCGGCGATGCATTCACTGGAACATATTATTGCAACTTTCCTTCGCAATGATCCGGAATGGAAAGATGAAATAATCTATTGGGGCCCGATGGGATGCTTGACCGGCTTTTACCTGATACTTAAAGGTGACCGTCACCCAAAAGAAATTTGTGATCTGATGATAAAGGCTTTCAGGTATGTAAATGATGTGGATGCAGTTCCCGGTACTACGCCTGAAAACTGCGGACATTATCTTATGCATAATCTTGAAATGGCAAAATGGTATGCAAAGAGATTTGCCGGCTACCTTACCGAAAATTCCGGAAATTCCGATATATTTGAATACCCGAAAACACAGCGTCTTGTAACAGACGATGGTCAGCAGTTTTATGATTCATGAAAACATAAGTTTGCTGAGCAGACATACTTTTCAGGTATCATAAAATGTTTCAAAAATAATAACTGATTTCCTGATCGTCAGAAATATGGTCTGACTTTTTGGAAATCAGTTTTTTGTTTTTTATCCGAAAGGCGTATCTTTTTCATTTATTATAAAGCGGAATTTAACCTAAATGGGCAAGAAGTCCCCCGCCTCTAAGGCGGTGGGATGAATTGCCCAACTGTCG
>OMZF01000081.1 GCA_900315465.1 uncultured Eubacteriales bacterium
AAATCTTTCCGTCAACAAATCCGTTTGCAGTCTGATGCAGGAGAGAATTATTTCTTCCAATAACATATACAAAGATCAGGTCATATATCAGTTCAAGATATTCGACTTTTTTCTCCTCTTTTCTGACAAATAAATTATTCATAAAACACCCCTTGTCTGCTGAAAAAATTTTACTGTTTTCAATTGAATGATTATTTTAGTAAGGATAATAATATCAGAAATTATGTTTTTATTTAATAATACAATCGTATTTTATCACTTAATATTTCTGATGTCAAATAGCACAGCGGGCAATCAGGAAAATCAACTTTCTAAATAAGAAATATACAAACATGTCATCCCGAGCGTTAAGCGAGGGAGCTTTTTCAGGAAAGTGGTTGTTCCTGAAAGATTCTTCGCTTCGCTCAGAATGACAGGTACGCTTCGCTCCTCAGAATGACAAAATTGGTTGTGTTTTTTTGAAAATTGGTTTTCGTGGCGGGCAATGAACAGCGTAAAAATAAATACATTTTTAACTGATGAGCTGAATTTCGATACCTACAACACCATATAATCTTTGTTTATCTTCAGAATAGTATTCAAACATATCCTGAGGCTTTGCACTGTGTATATTCTGCTTTGTATAGCCGCATTTAAGCAGATCAAGCTTTTTATAAAGTTCAGTGAAATTTTCAAATACGTTAATTTTTATAACTTTTGCAGTTACTACACTGCCGTCTGAAATATTTTTAAACCTTATTATATCATGGATTTTGATTTTTTGTCTTTTTTCATCATAAAGTCTTAATTCGATAGTTTTTAATCCTGAAGCTATCATTGTAAATGGTTGTGAAGCAAGTTTCATTTCGTGTATCATAATATTTTACTCCTTTGGTTATTTCAGGTCAGAAAAAACCGCCCCGTATGCTGTATGTTTATTATACAGTATAAGGAGCGGCATTGCAATTATGGTTTATGTAATATCAGAAAAAGTTCTTGGTAAAGAGGATATAATCAAGACCGTCTTTTTTAAGGATACTTTCGATCATATCAACAGAATCCTCGGACAAATCATCTGTCAGGAAAATATCAGAGATCTTATCGGCAGGAAGAGTGAAGGATGATCTGAGTTCATCAAAAACAAGGTCATCCAAAAGGAACTGTACTTCTATATGCTTATTTTTTGATTTGCGTTTACGGTAATTAAGGGTTATAGTACCATATTCACCTTCAAAGAAATTGATAGTATTGCTTTGAGGCTTGGAGGTATATCCGTTTTTGAAATGCATTGATACATTGAATGTCGGGCATGAATTAAGATCCCTTGAAATATTAAGGTCAGCCACAGCCTCCTCAGTTGTAAGACCTGTATTTATCTCAAAAACGATTGCACGAAGGGCATCGTAGCTGATCTTTGTAATAAATGAATAATTTACGATAGTGTGTATCTCATTATGATATTCCTCTTTGAGATGATCTTTAAGATACTCAATGATTTCCTTTGGAGTAGGATAGGTAAAGCGGAAATGATAGTGTATTCTGCCGGGGCGGTCAATAAGGAAATTATTTATGGTATGTATTTCGTTGCAGGTAAGTACAAAAAGTTTTTTTCCTGATGAAATTCCGTCGAAAAGTTCAAGCAGTTCATTCTGATGTGATAATGAAGGAAGGATGTTGTTTATTATACTTTGATTGAATCCTAAGCCCATTCCAAAACCGTCATTTAATCCTCTTGTACTGTTGTCTGTGCCGAAACGCTTTTCGAATTCATCAAAAATAACCACAACTTCCTGATTTATTTTTTCTATGAATATATTTATCCCTTCATAGTATCTGTCAACAATGACAACAGGGAGTCCCTGTTTCAGAGCTTCAACGGCAAGCATTCTCACAAAGAGAGTTTTTCCGATACCTTTTTCTCCGCTGAGAAGCACTCCGAGATTTCTGTTAAAAAGTTTGAACGAATTGAACACCTTGTTAATTTTTTCCTGATGCAGACCATACACCTTTTTTTCTTTAACAATTATTTCTCCGTAACCTTCGAGAAAAAAACCCATTTCAGGATTATATCTCACCGCATAAGGCTGAACCGGAAGACTGTCAAAAGTAGCAATAGAGCCCTCAACAATACTGTAAGTGTTGTCTGTACAAATAATTTTCATAGCATTTTTCTCCTTTATCCGTTTTTTTGAAAATAGTCCATAACAATGTATTTATGACATTTGTTTCACCTCAGCTTTCTGTATCATTTTCTGTTGTGTTTGCATTATAACAGAAGATGTTGCACAAAAATGTTTAAATGCGAAAGATTTTTCAAAATAATAAAAATCCCCAAAACTCTGATAATTACAAGTGATTACAAGAGCTTTGGGGATTTTCCATTTAATTGTTTACAAACGTACAAGACCTGTTGCCTGTTCCCGGTTACATCTGGTATCTAAAGTTTCATCATCTTCGTGTTCAGCAATTACGTCAAAAAATGCGAGAAATTTTTCATTATTTTCATCTACAACAGGAGCTTCATACATAAGCATTGCGAGATCGTAAAACGGTTTTCTTATAAATTTGTATTTTTTATTTTTATAGGTAGTTTCTTTTACTTTCATTTATTATCACCTTTTAGATTTATATAACAAAACCTCCGTTCACTCCTATCACCTGACCTGTTATAAATGATGCATCATCGCAGGCGAGAAATAAAACAGTTCTTGCAATATCAAAAGGAGTGCCGATAGTACCTGTTGGGGTTTCGTTTTTTATAGCATTCATATCTTCATCGGAATAGCAGGAGTTCATATCCGTAGCGATAACACCGGGAGCTATGCAGTTTACAGTAATACCGCTTAAAGCTTCTTCCATTGCAAGAGCTTTGGTGAGACCTATTATACCTGCTTTTGTGGCGGAATAATGTACTTCACACGAGCCTCCGATCTGTCCCCACATTGACGAGATATTTATTATCCTGCCGAAATGCTGTCTTATCATATAAGGAAGTGCAGCACGGCAGCAATAAAAAGCACCGCTGAGATTTGTTGAAATCATTTTGTTCCAGTCATCATCGGTTATATCTGTAAAAAGTTTTGTCTGAGCTATACCGGCATTATTTACAAGTATATCAATACCTCCGAAGTTGTAAGTTATTTCGGAAAACATTTCTTTAACTTCGTCTGAAGAAGATATGTCAGCCTTTATCATCTGTACATCGGTTATTTTTTTCAGTTCATCAAAAAGGTCGGAGGCGGCATTTTGGGAGCGGTTATAGTTTATAACGACACGATAGCCATTTTTTGCAAGCAGTCTTGCACACTCTGCCCCGATACCTTTTGAAGCACCTGTTACAAGTGCTATACGCATAATCATCCCTTCTTTAATACTTTAACAATCTCACCGACGATAAATTCATGCCAGTCGTTGTCAGTATAATTTTTATCAACAAGAGTTTTGTCTATAAAGCTTTCAGCATTCATTTTCTGTTTATAAAGCTTTTTGCATATCATGACCATTTCAGCCTGCTCAAAATAAGGAGCTTCAAGGTCGTAGACAGCAGTAAGACCTGTTTCTTTCAGCTTATCAGTATTTCTGCCCGAATTTCTGCCGCAGAATACCAGTTCATCCATATGCTCTCCGCCGAAGAATGAAAGGGAAAAATAATCCTTGCTGTCGATAAATTCAAGAGTATATCTTGAATCTCTTATGAATGTAAAGCATACATTTTTGTTCCATAAAACACCAAGTCCGCCCCAACTTGCAGTCATGGTATTCATTTTTTCTTCATCACCGGCGGAAATAAGCATCCATTGTCTGCCTATAGTTTTGAAAACGTTTTTGTTAATCTCTTCAGGTGTTGTGGTAATAAAACCCATAATGAATTGCCTCCGTTAATATTATTTATCCTGTTAAGGTCTGTAACAAGAATATGCACATATTATAACATATATTTATGTGATAGTAAAATATAAATAATATACACTATATACATTAAAATATGTATATTTGAATTGTTTATGCAGATATAAAAATGCGGATTTTATTCCGTTTAGGATTCAAAAGGTGACAATAATGCTAAAATAGCCCTGTTTTTACCGCCTGAATCATCAAAAATATTTTTAAATATTAAAAACTATTGTAATATCATACAAAAATGCAGAATATTCGATCAATATTCATTTAGGACTTGAAAAATGTATAAAAAGTTGTATAATGATAGAGTAATTTATTTTTAACGGAGGTAATTGTCATGGGTGACATTAAAAAGGTTGTACTTGCTTATTCCGGAGGACTTGATACTTCTATCATCATTCCCTGGCTCAAAGAAAATTATGATAACTGTGAAGTTATTGCAGTATCAGGTAATGTAGGACAGGGTACAGAGCTTGACGGTCTTGAGGAAAAAGCTAAAAAGACAGGTGCATCAAAGCTTTATATCGAAGATCTTAATAAGGAATTCATTGAGGATTATGTATTCCCGACAATAAAGGCTGATGCAGTATACGAAAGCAAATATCTTCTCGGCACATCATTTGCACGTCCTATCATTGCAAAGAGAATAGTTGAGATAGCTCTTAAAGAGGGTGCAGATGCTATCCGCCACGGCTGCACAGGCAAGGGTAATGATCAGGTTCGTTTTGAGCTTGCTATAAAGGCATTTGCTCCCGATATGAAGATCATCGCTCCATGGAGAGAGTGGGATCTTAAATCTCGTGATGAGGAAATAGATTATGCTGAGGCACATAACATTCCTCTCAAAATAACAAGAGAAACAAATTATTCAAAGGATAAGAACATCTGGCATATTTCACATGAAGGACTTGATCTTGAAGATCCTGCAAATGAACCGATGTATAATAAGGAAGGCTTCCTTGAGCTTGGCGTTTCGCCCGAACAGGCTCCCGATAAGCCCACTTATGTAACAATTTCCTTTGACAAAGGTGTTCCGGTGGCTATTGACGGTGAAAAGCTCAGCAGTGTTGAGATCGTTAAGAAGCTCAATCAGCTCGGCGGAGAAAATGGTATAGGTATTGTTGATCTGGTAGAAAACAGACTCGTTGGCATGAAGTCAAGAGGTGTTTATGAAACTCCCGGCGGAACAATACTTTATCATGCACACAATAAGCTTGAGGAAATCACACTTGACAGAGACACATATCATTTCAAACAGCAGGTTGGTCTGCGTTTTGCAGAGCTTGTATACTTCGGTCAGTGGTATACACCCCTCAGAAAAGCACTTTCCGCCTTTGTAGACTCCACACAGGAGACTGTTACAGGCGATGTAAAGCTTAAACTGTATAAGGGCAACATCATTGATGCAGGTGTTACATCACCTTATTCACTGTATGACTCGGATATAGCTACCTTCGACGAGGATGAAGTTTATGACCAGAAGGATAGTGCAGGCTTCATCAATCTCTTTGGTCTGCCGATAAAGGTACAGGCTAAAAAGGGACTTGTAAAAGAATAAGCCATCCTGAAACAATAAGATATTTAAGGGCGAACAGTGAGAAAATCATTGTCCGCCCGAATATCATTTTATAAAAGTATTGGACTGTTTCCGTATGAACGAAGTTTTTTTGTTTATACGCAAGCAGTCCGTAAAATAAAAAAGAGGTGTTTAAATTGAAACTTTGGGCAGGGCGTTTTTCAAAAGAAATAGATAAAAAGACTAATGATTTCAATTCGTCAATATCCTTTGACAGCCGTATGTACCGTGAGGATATAGAGGGAAGTATGGCTCACGCAGAAATGCTTGGTGAATGCGGTATAATTGACAAAAGTGAATCTGAAGCTATAATAAAGGGTCTTGAGGGAATACTCGCCGATATTGACAGCGGTAAACTTGAGATAGACCCGAATGCAGAGGATATACATACATTTATCGAGGGTGAACTCACCGAAAGACTGGGTCAGACAGGCAAAAGACTTCATACCGCACGAAGCAGAAATGATCAGGTAGCTGTTGATATAAGACTTTATCTTAAAAAAGAGGTAAAGAATGTACAGGCTATGACAAAAGAGCTTGTAAAAGTTATATGCGATAAAGCGGAACAGTATGCTGATGCGGTAATGCCGGGATATACACACCTTCAAAGAGCCCAGCCTATCACATTCGGACATCATCTTTTGGCTTATGCCGAAATGCTTATGCGTGATATAGACAGACTTGAATGTGCATATAGGCATATGGATGAAATGCCTCTCGGCAGCGGTGCTTTAGCCACAACCACATATCCCATAGACAGAACCATTACTGCAAGACTTTTAAATTTTTCAGGTATTTGCCAGAACAGCCTTGATGGTGTATCGGACAGGGATTTCTGTATGGAGCTTGCGTCTGCACTTTCAATAACAATGGTACATCTTTCAAGATTTTCGGAAGAAATAATCATGTGGTGCAGCTGGGAATTCAAATTCGTTGAGCTTGATGATGCATTTTCAACAGGCTCAAGCATCATGCCGCAGAAGAAAAATCCTGATATAGCAGAACTTGTAAGAGGAAAATCAGGCAGAGTTTTCGGTGACCTTATGACGCTGCTCACAGTAATGAAAGGTATTGCACTTGCATACAACAAGGATATGCAGGAGGATAAGGAGGCAATATTTGATGCTGTGGATACCGTAAAGATGTGTCTGACGGCATTTACTCCCATGATAGATACTATGAAGGTACTGCCCGAAAATATGCGAAGAGCCGCTGCAAACGGATTTATAAATGCTACAGACTGTGCGGATTATCTTGTAAAGAAAGGACTTCCTTTCCGTGATGCATATAAGGCTACAGGCACACTTGTTGCAATTTGTATAGAAAAGAAAACAACTCTTGAGGAGCTGCCTATCGAAGAATATAAGAAAATATGTGATATATTCGACGAAGGAGTATATGATGCTATTTCACTTGAGAATTGTGTAAACGGAAGAAAAGTTTTAGGCGGGCCTGCAAGCGAAAATGTAAAAGCACAGGCTAAGAGAGTAAAAAATGCTCTTGAAAAAGCTTAATCAAAAAGGAGTAAAAAGGAAATGAAAATAAAAGCAGGTATTATCGGAGCAACAGGCTATGCAGGAGCGGAACTGGTAAGAATACTTCTTACACATCCGGAAGCTGAAATATCAGCAATAAGTTCAGTAAGCTTTGAGGGAAAGAAACTGAGCGAAGTATATCCTTCATATAAAAGCCTTTGCGATATGGAATGTAAAAATCAGGATGAAGTAGTTGAAAAGAGTGATGTGATTTTTGCTGCACTTCCTCACGGACTTTCACAGGAGCTTGCTGCTCAGTGTGATAAGGCAGGCAAGGCATTTATCGACCTCGGAGCTGATTTTCGTCTTGAAAGCGAAGAAGAATATAAAGAATGGTATGGCTGTGATTTTCTTGATCACGACCTTCATAAGAGATCGGTATATGGTCTGCCTGAGCTTTTCAGAGAAAATATAAAGGGAAAGAGAATTATTGCAAATCCCGGCTGCTATACAACGGGAGCTCCGCTTGCACTTGCACCGGCTGTAAAGGCAGGACTTGTAAGCACAGAGGGAATAATCGTTGATTCAAAATCAGGTGTAACGGGTGCAGGCAGAAAACCAAGTCAGGGTAATCATTATCCCGAACTTAACGAAGGATTCCATGCTTATAAGGTAGCAAATCACCGCCATACTCCCGAAATTGAACAGACATTGGGGAAGCTTTCGGGCAAAAAGGTAACGATAACATTTGTTCCGCATCTTCTTCCCGTAAACAGAGGGATAATCTCCACATGTTATGCGAGAATAAACGACGGTGTGACGTTTGAACAGATAAGAGCAGAATATGAAAATTTCTATAAAGACGAATTTTTCGTAAGACTTCTCAAAGACGGAGAAAACGCTGATATACATAATATAAAATATTCCAATTTCTGTGATATATCACTGCACCATGACAAGAGAACGAATACTCTTGTAGCAATATCGGCTATTGATAATATGGTAAAGGGTGCAGCAGGTCAGGCTGTACAGAATATGAATATTATATTTGGTCTGCCTGAAACAACAGGTCTTGTTATAGTGCCGCCTGCATTTTAATTGAATCGGAGGAAAAAAGAATGGCATATGAATTTATAAACGGCTCGGTAACGGCTGCAAAAGGTTTTAAAGCATCAGGTGTGCATTGCGGTATCAGGAAGAATAAAACAAAAAAGGATATAGGACTTATTTTCTGTGAGAAGAAATGTACAGCAGCCGCAGTATATACAACAAATCTTGTACAAAGCTCTCCTATCACAATAACAAGAAAAAATCTTGCAAACGGCTATGCACAGGCTGTAATTGCAAACAGCGGAAATGCAAATACCTGCAATGCAGACGGAGATAAAAAAGCTCAGGAAATGTGTGAGCTTACAGCAAAGGAGCTGGGAATATCCGCTGATGATGTTATTGTAGCGTCAACAGGTGTAATAGGACAGATACTTCCCATAGAACCAATTGCAGATGGTATACCCGAACTTGCAAAAACACTTTCAGCAGATGGTGCGACAGATGTAGCAGAAGCTATTATGACAACTGATACTGTTAAAAAGGAAGTTGCCGTACAGACTATCATAGGAGGAAAAACTGTTAAATTAGGCGGAATTTCAAAGGGCAGCGGTATGATACATCCAAATATGGCAACAATGCTTTGCTTTGTTACAACAGATGCTGCAATTTCTGCCGAAATGATAGGAAAGGCAGTAAAAACTGTTGCTGACGATACATTCAATATGATAAGTATAGACGGAGATACATCCACAAACGATATGCTTTCGGTAATGGCTTCAGGTCTTGCAGAAAATACAGAGATAACCGCTGAGGGAGAAGATTATAATACATTTGTGGAAGCTCTTACAGCAGTATGTCGTGAGCTTTCAAAGAAAATGGCAAAAGACGGAGAAGGAGCAACAAAGCTTCTTACCTGTAAAGTAAGCGGGGCGAAGACTGTAAAAGACGCAAAAGGCGTGGCAAAATCAGTAATATGTTCAAGTCTGCTTAAAGCGGCGATGTTCGGAGCAGATGCAAACTGGGGACGTGTTCTTTGTGCGATAGGATATTCAGGCTGTGACGTTGATGTGCATAAGGTGGATGTTTCTTTTGCATCTGAAAAGGGAGTTATTGACGTATGCAAAAATGGTGCAGGAATAGAATTCTCGGAAGAGGTCGCTAAAGAAATTCTTCTTATGGATGAAATTACCATTCTTGTAGGTCTTAATGATGGTGAATCAGAGGCAGAAGCATACGGCTGTGACCTTACATACGAATATGTAAAGATCAACGGCGATTACAGAACCTGATACGGAGGAAAGAAAAATGCAGAATAATATTACCGATAAGGATCGTGCAAATGTGCTTATACAGGCACTTCCGTATATTCAGAGATGGGCAGGTCAGACTATCGTTATCAAATACGGCGGAAACGCAATGATAAATGATGAACTCAAAGATGCTGTAATGAGTGATATAGTTCTTTTGCAGCTTGTAGGAATAAATGTAGTTCTGGTACACGGCGGCGGCCCTGAAATAAGTCAGATGCTTAAAAAGGTCGGCAAGGAAAGCACATTTGTAAATGGTCTGAGAGTAACTGATGAAGAAACGATAGATATTGTACAGATGGTTCTTTCTGGCAAGGTAAACAAAAGCCTTGTACAGCTGCTTGAACAGCATAGCGGAAAAGCAATAGGACTTTGCGGTCTTGACGGCAGAATGATAATGGCTGAAAAGATGATAACAGCACAAGACCTCGGTTTTGTAGGGGAGATAACGGAAGTAAATACAGGAGTTATCACAGATGCTACGAATAACGGTTATATACCGATAATCTCCACAATAGCAGGAGGATATAACGGTGCTGTATATAATATAAATGCAGACCTTGCAGCTGCAAGAATTGCCGCTGAACTTGGTGCTGCAAAGCTTATACTTATGACAGATATAAAGGGTCTTTTAAGCAACAAGGATGATGAATCCACACTTATCCCTGTGGTGAATGTAAGCGAAGTTCCGTCTTTAAAGAGAGAGGGCATTATTTCCGGAGGAATGATACCCAAAATAGATTGTTGTGTGGAAGCAGTAAGGAGAGGGGTAAAGAGAGCCCATATCATTGACGGAAGAATTCCCCATTCCATTCTTATCGAGATGTTCTCTGATGAAGGAATAGGCACAATGTTCTATTAAAAAATAATAAATGGGGTGAAAAAATTGACCTTTGAAGAAATAAAAAATGATGAACAACAATATATGATGCATACCTACGGACGTTTCAATACTGCACTCGTAAAAGGAAAGGGTGCTACTGCATGGGACAGCGAGGGCAAGGAATATATTGATTTTACAAGCGGTATAGGAGTAAATTCTTTAGGATATTGTGATGAAGGCTGGGTAAAGGCTGTAAGTACACAGGCGGGTACACTCCAGCATATATCAAATCTTTATTATTCTCCTTTGCAGACAGGGGTTTCAAAGAAACTCTGCACACTTACAGGTATGGAAAAGGTTTTCCTTTGCAACAGCGGTGCAGAAGCAAATGAATGTGCAATAAAAATAGCAAGAAAATACAGCTTTGATAATTACGGCAAAGGCAGACAGAAGATAATCACACTTGTAAATTCTTTCCATGGAAGAACAGTAACGACCCTTGCTGCAACCGGACAGGATGTATTTCATAATTTCTTTTTCCCGTTCACAGAGGGATTTGATTATGTAAAAGCAAATGATGTCAGCGATCTCAAAGCCCATATTACAAATGAAGTATGTGCGATTTTCATTGAGCTTGTACAGGGTGAAGGAGGAGTAATGCCTCTTTCGGAGGAGTTTGTAAAAGTAGCAGAAGAGATATGCAAAAAGAACGACATTCTTCTTATGATAGACGAAGTACAGACAGGCATTTCAAGAACGGGCACATTTTTCTGTTATCAGCAGTATGGCATAACTCCGGATGTAGTCACATCGGCAAAAGGTCTTGGCGGAGGACTTCCGATAGGAGCTTGTATAAGCGGTAAAAAAACAGCAGATATAATGACACCCGGAACTCACGGAACAACTTTCGGAGGAAATCCGATAGCCTGTGCAGCAGCAAACGAAGTGCTTTCGAGGGTTGCTGAAAAGGAATTTCTTGATGAAGTAAATAAAAAGGGAGAATATATCCGTGAAAAACTTTCATCTATGCCGAATGTAAAAGAAATAAGAGGGAAAGGCATGATGATAGGCATTGTTACAGAAAAAGACAATGCAAAAGAGGTGGCAGGTAAATGTGTTGATAATGGTTTGCTTATCCTCACAGCTAAAAATCTTCTCAGACTTTTACCTCCGCTTACAATAAGCTATGAAGAAATTGACAAAGGTCTTTCTATATTTAAAAAAGTAATGGAGGCATAAGAAAATGAAGCATTTACTCAAAATGCTCGATTTAAGCTCTGAAGAGATAACAGAGATACTCAATCTTGCAGATCAGCTTAAATATGAGCAGAAACACGGCATCGCCCACAAACATCTTGAGGGCAAATCACTAGGTCTTATTTTTGAAAAGGCATCAACAAGGACAAGAGTATCGTTTGAAGTGGGAATGTACCAGCTTGGCGGTCAGCCGATATTCCTTTCGGCAAGGGATATGCAGATCGGACGCGGCGAGCCTGTACAGGACACAGCAAGGGTTCTTTCACGCTATCTTGATGGTATAATGATCCGTACCTTTGAGCAAAAGGAAGTTGAAGATCTGGCAAAATACGGAAGTATTCCGATAATAAACGGGCTTACTGATTTCTGTCATCCGTGTCAGATACTTGCAGACCTTATGACTATCAGAGAATTCAAGGGCAAACTCAGCGGACTGAAAATGTGCTTTATAGGTGATGGCAACAATATGATGAATTCACTTATCGTAGGTGCATTGAAAACAGGTATGTCTATAGCAGTAGCTTGTCCTGAAGGATACGAGCCGCACAGCGATGTGCTTGAATTTGCGAAAGGATATGGAGATAAGTTCTCAATGTTCCGTACACCTAAAGAAGCTGTAGTTGATGCAGATGTAGTGATTACAGATGTATGGGCATCAATGGGACAGGAAGACGAAGCAGAAAAACGCAGGAAAGCATTTGACGGCTATCAGGTAAATGCAGAGCTTATGTCACTTGCAAAGCCTGATGCGATGATACAACATTGTCTGCCTGCACACAGGGGAGAGGAAATTACCGAGGATGTTTTTGAAGCACACGCTGACGAAATATTTGAGGAAGCAGAAAACAGACTCCACGCACAGAAAGCTGTTATGGTAAAATGCCTTTCTTAAAAATTAAATAAATATTAAAGACAAAGACTGTTGTAGCGATATGATACAACAGTCTTTTCATATATACAGTCATTTAATTGTACAGTATATAATACTGAATACTGATTGAATCGGTTGATAATAATTAAAAAATATGTTATAGTAATAATATCAAAATGGTGAGGAAGGCTTAAAATGAAAGTATTGGGAATAGACCCCGGATATGCGATAGTTGGTTACGGTGTAATCGAATATTCATTTGGAAAATATCGTGCAGTAGATTTCGGGGCAATAACCACAGATGCGGATATGCCTTTTCCGCAAAGATTACAGTATATATATAATGAATTAGTTTCTGTAATAATACAGAATGACCCCGATGAAATGTCAATAGAAAAGCTTTATTTTCAGAATAACCAGAAAACAGCCATACCCGTAGCAGAGGCAAGGGGAGTTATACTTTTGGCGGCACAGATGAATAATATACCGATAAGCGAATATACGCCTCTTCAGGTAAAACAGGCTGTAACAGGTTTCGGTCAGGCAAAAAAGCCACAGGTAATGGAAATGACCCGAAGACTGCTGAAGCTTGATTCTGTACCAAAGCCCGATGATACGGCAGATGCTCTTGCTATTGCAATATGTCATGTGCAAAGTTCGGGAACAAGGCTTAAAGAATTGCTTAACAACAGAAACAAGATAAATCTGAATTCCATAGGAGGAAAAAAGACATGACCAGTCTTTACTTTGTACGTCATGCACAGCCTGATTACAGAACAGGTGTGGACAGCACATATGCCTTGTCAGCCGAAGGAATTGAGGACAGGATGCAGGCTTGCAATACTTTGAAAGATATAAGGCTTGATGTATGCGTATGCAGTCCGTACAGGAGAAGTATTGATACTGTTATTCCAATAGTACAGGGGCATAACCTTGAAATCATAACTGATATACGTCTCAGAGAAAGGGACAAGGGAAAAGGAATAAGCAATACACATGAAATGTTCAGAAAAAGATGGAAAGATTTTTCATTTTGTGAAGAAGGGGGAGAAAGTCTTTCGGAATGTCAGAAAAGAAATATCGAAGCGGTTAAGGATATTCTGAAAAAATACGAAAATAAAAATGTACTTATCGGAACACATGGAACGGCACTCAGTACAATAATAAATTATTATGATGATTCATTCGGCATAGAATATTTTTTAAGGATAATCAATTATATGCCGTATGTTGTGAGATTAGATTTTATAAATGATAAATTTGCAGGAATGGAGGAGCTTGCTTTTGTAGAAAAGGAATTTCACGGACAAAAGCAGTAAATAATAAAATGATATACAGTCTTAACGGAACAATAATACATACCGAGCCTAATGCAGTAGTAATAGAATGCGGAGGTGTTGGATACAGATGTCTTTCAACAATGAACACACTCCGCACACTTCCGAGAATAGGTGAAAAAGCAATGCTTTATACACACATGATAGTAAGAGAGGATGCAGTGGAGCTTTGCGGATTTGCAGATCAGAGCGAGCTGAATTGCTTCAGACTTCTTATGAATATAAGCGGAGTAGGGGCAAAGGTAGCGGTAGCGGTATTATCCGAATTTACTCCCGAACAGGTTGCTGTGGCGGTGTCATCTGGTGACAGCAAAAGTCTTACAAGAGCGGCAGGAGTGGGAAATAAGCTTGCACAAAGAATAGTTCTTGAGCTTAAAGATAAAGTAAAAAATATTGTGCCTTCTGTATCACAGACTTCATCATCAGGAGGAGTTATACTGCCTGAGGGAAATATAACAAAGGCAATATCGGCACTTGCAGTTCTCGGATATTCTCCCGATGAAGTGACCCCGTTTATGACGAATATGGATCCTTCATTGCCGGTTGAAAAGATTATAGGCGAAACACTCAGGGCAATAGGAAAAAAGTAATTATTGAGAGGATAGTCAGATGGAAGAATTTGATTTTGAAAACAGAATTGTATCACCAACGGAAATAATGGGTGATAACGGTGACGATAATCCGCTTCGTCCGAGAAAACTTGAGGATTATATAGGTCAGGATAAGGCAAAACAGAATTTAGCGGTATTCATGGAAGCGGCAAAAAGAAGAAATGAATGTCTTGATCATGTTTTGCTGTATGGGCCTCCGGGACTTGGAAAAACTACTCTTTCGGGCATAATAGCAAATGAAATGGGAGTTCAGATGCGTATAACCTCAGGGCCTGCAATAGAAAAGCCGGGAGATTTGGCAGCAATGCTTACAAATCTGAATGAAGGAGATGTATTGTTCATAGACGAGATACATCGTATTTCAAGGGCAGTTGAAGAAGTTCTTTATCCGGCAATGGAAGATTTTTCGATAGATATAATCACAGGAAAAGGACAAATGGCAACAGCATATCATCTGCCTCTGCCGCATTTTACCCTTGTAGGAGCTACTACAAGGGCAGGACAGCTCACAGCACCTCTTAGGGACAGATTTGGTGTATCACTCAGACTTGAACTTTACACCCCCAAAGAATTGGCACAGATAGTAAACAGAAGTGCATCTATTCTCGGTATACCGATAGAGCCTGACGGAGCTTTGGAGATAGCGTCACGTTCAAGAGGTACGCCGAGAATCGCAAACAGGATGCTTAAAAGAGTCCGTGATTTTGCACAGGTAATGTCTGACGGGATCATAACACTTGAGACCGCTCAGATAGCTTTGGAAAGACTTGAAATAGATGAACTCGGACTTGATGCAAATGACCGCAGGATGCTCAGTGCAATAGTCAATTTTTACAAAGGCGGGCCTGTAGGACTTGAAACACTTGCAGCAGCAATAGGTGAAGAAGCAATAACCATTGAAGATGTAATAGAGCCGTATCTTATGCAGATAGGATTTCTCAGCCGAACACCAAGAGGCAGATGTATCACAAGAGCAGGCTGTCTGCATTTAGGACTTGAATTGCCTGATTTAACGGAATCACAATTAAAATTTGATTAAAAGAGTTGATATGTATGGATCTTTTAACAGTAACGGGACTTAATTCGTATGTAGAATCAGTTCTCAGCGGAGATAAGAACCTGAAAGATGTATATATGAAAGCTGAGATAGCCGATTACAAAAATCATTACAGCAGCGGTCACAGATATATGACGCTAAAAGATGATAATGCCTGTATAAGTGCGGTAATGTTCAGTTCTGCCGCTTCACGTCTTAAATTTAATGTACAAAACGGTATGAGTGTCATAGTAAGGGGCAGAGCGGCACTTTACACAAAAGACGGAAAATATCAGTTTTATATAAATGAAATGATACCTGACGGAACAGGGAGTGCAAGTCTGGCTTTCGAACAGCTTAAAAATAAGCTGAAAGCAGAAGGCATATTTGACAATGCACACAAGAAAAAAATCCCTGTTCTTCCAAAGCGTGTAGGGGTGATCACATCAGATACCGGAGCAGCTGTAAGAGATATTTGTAAAATACTGAAAAGACGCTGTCCGATGGCGGAGATAGTGCTTGCTCCTGTTTACGTTCAGGGAATAAAAGCCGCTGCTGATCTGACACGGACACTGAAAAAGCTTGATGGCGAAAAATACGTTGATGTAATAATAATAGGCAGAGGCGGAGGAACAGAGGATAATCTTAGTGCATTTAATGATGAAGCACTTGTAAGAGCAGTTTATGCCTGTGAAACACCGATTGTTTCAGGTATTGGGCACGAAACGGATACCACTCTATGCGATTATGCGGCAGATTTAGCAGCATCCACACCGTCAGCAGCAGCAGAGATGATTTCTCCCAGTGAGGGAGAGCTTGAAAGTGAGCTTAACGCACTGAGTGAAAGGCTGAATCTTTGTATAAAAAGAAGACTTGAATATGAAAGAAAAACACTGAGCCAGCTTACAGCCTCCGCGGCTTTGAATAATCCCGAAAAACTTCTTGTAAACAAGAAAACGGAAATTCAGAGGATGAAACAAAGTCTTAATGCGGCATATACAAATCTTCTGAAAAACAAAAAATCAAGACTTTTGCTCTCTGCCGGAAAACTTGATACATTGAGTCCTCTTAAAGTATTACTTCGCGGATATACCATTACAACAAAGGATGGAAAAGTAATGACATCAGTTGAAAGCATATCGGCTGACGACATTGTGAATATACGTTTTTCAGACGGCAGTGCCGAATGTAAGGTAGTTGAAACAAAGAAAGGATGACAGACAAATGAGCTATGAAGAATCAGTAATAAGACTTGAGGAAATAGTATCATTGCTTGAGAGCGGAGAACTTACTCTTGAAGAATCATTGAAGCTTTACGAAGAAGGAACTCTTCTTACCAAATCATGCAGTGATATTCTTAAAAATGCGGAGCAGAAGATAATAAATATAAATGATATTCAGAAACCGGAGGAATAAATTATGAGTGAGTTTACTCAGAAAGTCGAAAAAGAACTGCTTTCATATTTGCCCCAAAGCGATAATGAAGATATAAAAAAACTTATATCCTCAATGGAGTACAGCCTTATGGCAGGTGGAAAAAGAGTAAGACCCTATCTTGTGATAGCATTTTCAAAGCTTTGCAACGGCAGTGAGCAAGCAGCAATGCCTTTTGCCTGTGCATTGGAGATGATACACACATATTCGCTTATACATGATGATCTTCCGTGTATGGATAATGATGATTTACGCAGAGGAAAGCCGACAAATCATAAGGTGTACGGAGAAGCAACTGCACTTCTTGCAGGCAGCGGTCTGCTTACACTTGCATTTGAAACAGCACTTTCGGAACGTGCAATTTCTCTGAACGGCTATGAAAAATGTGTACGTGCAGCAAAGCTTCTTTCTGAATGTGCAGGAACTTCGGGTATGCTCGGCGGTCAGATGATAGATCTTGAAAGTGAAGGGAAAAGTGTGACGGTGGAGCATCTTCGTGAAATGGATGCAAAAAAGACGGGAGCTTTGATAATAGCTGCCGCAAGACTCGGATGTATTTCGGCAGGAGCATCAAAGGAACAGGAAAAGGCTGCTGTGACTTATGCATCTGATATAGGACTTGCATTTCAGATCGTGGATGATATGCTTGATATAACTTCTACCACAGAAGCACTCGGGAAAAATGTGGGCAGTGATGAAGAAAATGAAAAATCCACCTATGCCGCACTTTTAGGACTTGAAAAATGCAGAAGTCTTTGTGAGGAACTTACTGCTGATGCTGTAAGATCACTTGATGTATTTTCAGAAGATACACAGGAGCTTAAAAACTTTGCATATTATCTGTTAAAAAGGGAAAATTGATTGAATAATTTACAATTATGTAGTATAATTATACAGTGATGATCGTAAAAATCGTCAGAATAAAATAACGGAGAATAAAAATATGGCAGAGGATAATATTTTAAGCGGTATTTCATCACCGTCTGACTTAAAAGATCTGTCTGCTGAGGATCTTGATCATCTTGCAGAAGAAATTCGTGAGGAAATTGTAAAAACTGTTTCAAAAAACGGAGGACATCTTGCATCAAATTTGGGTGTAGTAGAGCTTACTATTGCACTGCATACAGTTTTTAATTGTCCTGAAGATAAGATAGTGTGGGATGTAGGACACCAGAGCTATGCACATAAGCTTCTGACAGGCAGAGCAAAAAAGCTTCATACTATACGCACAGAAAACGGTCTTTCGGGATTTCCGAAACGAAGTGAAAGTAAATATGATGCATTTGATACAGGTCATAGCAGTACATCAGTATCTGCCGCATTCGGAATATCATGTGCAAATTCTATAAATAATGACACGCATTTTACGGTTGCTGTTATAGGTGACGGAGCATTGTCTGGAGGACTTTCTTTTGAAGGACTTAATTGTGCGGGGCGTTCAAAAGAAAGACTTATAGTTGTTCTTAACGACAACAAAATGTCAATATCCAAAAATGTCGGCTCAATGGCACGTTATCTCACAAAGATCCGCATACGTCCTTCATATATCAATGCTAAGATAAGGGTACGCAGCAAACTGAAAAAGATCCCTCTTTTCGGCAAACAGCTTGCATATTTTTTCAGCAGATTCAAACACTGGACAAAGGTTAAATTTTTCGGGTATCAGGAAAATATGTTTGAACAGCTCGGATTCAAGTATTACGGGCCTTTTGACGGTCATAATATACTTCAGCTGCAAACTGCACTGAGTGCTGCAAAGCGTGCAAAAGGGCCTGTAATAGTTCATGTCTGTACTACCAAGGGGCTGGGATATGAATATGCGGAGAAGAATCCCAAAAATTATCACGGCATTTCTGCATTTGATGTAGAAACAGGAGAGCCTATATCATCATCGACAGGGTATTCGGATATATTCGGTCAATATATGTGCAGCCGTGCTGAAAGTGATGGCAATATATGTGCAATAACAGCGGCAATGGCAATAGGAACAGGACTTTCCGGATTTGCCGAGAAATATAAAAATCGTTTTTTTGATGTAGGTATAGCCGAAGAACACGCAGTCACATTTGCCTGTGGTTTAGCTGTGGGAGGGGTATTGCCGGTATTTGCGGTATATTCTACATTTTTGCAGAGGGGCTATGATCAGATACTGCATGATGCGGCAATGCAGGAGCTTCATGTGGTATTTGCGATAGACAGAGCAGGTATAGTCGGTGAAGACGGAGAAACACATCAGGGTATATTTGATGTAGCATTTATGAATACAATACCCGGAGTAACAGTTTATTCCCCTTCATGCTTCGGAGAACTTGAGGGAATGCTGGAGCTTGCCCTTTATGAAAATAAAGGTGTTGTGGCTGTAAGGTATCCGAGGGGCGGAGAGTTGTATATGCCAGAAGGATATGAATATAAAAAAGAGGATTATTCGTTTTTCGGAAACAGAAGTGCAGATATTCTGCTTGTCACATACGGCAGGATATTTTCATATGCGGCCCAGGCAGCGGATGAACTTCGTAATGAAGGAACGGAAGTATGTATACTGAAGCTGAATAAAATAAAGCCAATAGCTGATGAAGCTATTGGTGAATCATTAAAATATAAAACCGTATATTTTTTTGAAGAAGGTATACAAAGCGGCGGAGTCGGAGAAGTGTTCGGAATGAAGCTTTATACAAGCGGATATAAAGGAGAATTCAAACTTATTGCTATAGATGGTTTTGTAAAGCAGGCAAAGGTTGCTGATGCACTTCATAAGCTCGGACTTGATAAGCAGGCAATAAAGGATAGAATAAGCTCTGATAATAAAAGCAGGAGTGAAAATTGATGTCGGGAAAGAAAAGGCTGGATATACTTGTATATGAAAAAGGACTTGCTGAAAGCAGAGAAAAAGCAAAAGCACTTATCATGGCAGGTATAATATATGCAGATAATCAGAAAGCGGACAAACCCGGAACAGTATATCCGGAAGATGTTAAGCTTGAACTGAGAGGCAATAAGCTCAGGTATGTAAGCAGAGGGGGATTGAAGCTTGAAAAAGCTGTAAATTCATTTTCCCTTGATTTGAAAGATAAGATAATAATGGATATAGGTGCATCTACCGGAGGATTTACGGATTGTATGCTTCAAAACGGAGCTAAAAAGGTTTATTCTGTAGATGTAGGATATGGTCAGCTTGATTGGAAACTCAGAAATGACGAAAGAGTTGTAAATCTTGAACGTACCAATATCAGATATATAACACCGGAAATTGTACCTGATAAACTTGATTTTTTCAGTGTGGATGTATGTTTCATTTCACTTGTGCTTGTACTTCCGGCTGTGCGTCCTTTTCTGAAAGATAAGGCACAGGCAGTATGTCTTATAAAACCGCAGTTTGAAGCCGGAAAGGGCAAGGTCGGAAAAAACGGTGTAGTTAGAGATAAGCAGATACATATAGAAGTCATACAGAAGATATATGATTTTTGTCTTAATAACGGTTTTTCGGTGCTTGATATGGATTATTCACCTATAAAAGGCCCTGAGGGAAACATCGAATATCTTTTGTATATAGAAAAGTCCGATGAACCTGTTGCTGTAAAGGAATTTGATATTGTTGATATGGTAGAGAGGTCACATTCCGTACTTGATAAGTAATTATGGAGATGAAAAAATTGCAAAGTATCAAAAAAACAGCACTTATTCCGAATCTGTCAAAAAACGGTGCATTGGAATGTACCGAAAGGGTCATAGATGTTCTTAAAGAAATAGGAATAAGTGTATATATGCAGAAAAAGTATAAGAAGCATTTTGAAAATGCTGATGTTACTTTTCTTGAAAAGACAGATGAAATAATATCAATGTCAGATATGGTACTGACAATAGGCGGAGACGGCACGATAATGCACGCAGCACGTCATGCCGCACCGCTCAGAAAACCTCTTCTTGGAATAAATATGGGCAGGCTTGGTTTTGTTGCGGGTCTTGAGCCGAATGAGCTTTCCATGCTTAAAAAGCTTGCCGAAGGCGATTACTCCATTGAACACAGAATGATGCTGAAAGTCAGTCATATATGCGAGGATGGAGAAAACAGTTATTTTGCAATAAATGATGCTGTAATTTCGAGAGGGTCGTTATCAAGGCTTATTGATATAGAGGTCTGGCTTGATAAGGATTATATGTGCAAATATTGTTCAGACGGACTTATACTTTCCACTCCCACAGGGTCAAGTGCATATTCTCTTGCAGCAGGCGGGCCTGTTGTAGAGCCGACAATGAAATGTATAGTAATGACGCCTATATGTCCGCATTCATTATTTGGAAGATCTGTTGTATTCGGTCATTCATCGGAGCTTGTAATAAAAGCAGCGTGTGATGATGATACGGAAGTTTATCTTACTATAGACGGAGCTAAAACTGTAATTATTAAAAAGAATGATACAGTGATTATAACATCATCCGAACTTGAGGCTGAATTTATAACACTGAAAGACAGATCATTCTATCGTGTACTTAATGATAAATTTGCAGAAAAGAGGGGATATTGATGAAAACACTGAGGCAGTCGAAAATATTGGAGCTTATAAAAAGTAATAATATTGAGACACAGTCCGATCTGCTTTCAATGCTTAGGGATGAAGGTTTTAATGTCACACAGGCTACAGTCTCACGAGATATAAAGGAAATGCGTCTTATAAAAGTTCTGGATCGTGACGGCAGATATAAATATGCCTCAGAGGTTGTTTCAGCCGATGAAAAGGAATCCCATTCATATTTGTATTCGACAGCGGTAACAGGCATAGATTACTCACATTCTCTTGTAGTGATAAAAACAAAAAGCGGTATGGCACAGGCAGTCTGTGCGGCTATTGATTCAACACATCGTGCAGGAGTTATGGGGTCTATAGCAGGAGATGACACCATATTTGTAGCGGCAAGAACAGACGCAGCTGCACAAAACTTTGTTTCAGATCTGAAAAAGCTGGTTTCCGGAAAAGCTGAATGATGAAGTATAACTTGTAAAAGGGAAGAATATAAATGCTTAAAAATCTTTATATAGAGAATATTGCGGTAATTGAAAAAACAACAATAGATTTTGCAAATGGTTTGAATATACTTACAGGTGAAACAGGTGCAGGTAAATCCATCGTAATAGATTCGATAAATGCTATACTCGGAAACCGTACATCAAAGGAGCTTATAAGAAACGGTGCTGAAAATGCATTTGTAAGTGCGGAATTTGAGGAGCTTTCGGAGAGGTCACTTGAAAAGCTTGAGGATCTGGGATTTACTCCCGAAGAAGACGGCAGTGTGATGATACAAAGAGAGCTTACACTAAGCGGAAAAGGAAAATGCCGTATCAACGGCAGACCGACAACTGTAAGTGTGCTGAAAGAGCTTGGAGAGTATCTTATAGATATACACGGACAGCACGCAAGCTATGAACTTATGAAACCGGAATTTCATATAAGTTATATAGATAAGCTGGCAGATATAGAATCAGACCTTTCTGAATACCGTAAAGCATACCGTGAATATTCAAAACTTAGAAGTGAACTCGCAAAAGCTGAGATAGATGAAGGCGAAAGAGAAAGAAGACTGGATCTTCTTCGTTATCAGGTACAGGAGCTTGAACAGGCTGATTTTTATATCGGTGAATATGAAGAACTTTCGGAGAGAAGACAGCTTATAGAAAATAAGGAAAAAATAGCAAAAGCACTTAATGAAGCACATGAATTTCTAAATGGCACAGATGATACAGACGGTGCTGTAAGACAGCTGGAAATGTCATGTGACAGTTTAAGTGAAGTAAGCGATTATATGCCCGATGCCGAAGAAATAATAAACCGGATGCAAAGTGCACTTTATGAACTTGAGGATTGTCGGGAAGAAATTTTTTCCATGTTTGAAACAGCCGACGGAGAAACAGAGAGTCTTGAAGATATTGAGGACAGACTGGATCTTATTTACACATTAGGCAAGAAATACGGGCCTACTATTGAAGAAATGCTTGATTTTCTTGATAAAGCATCGAAAGAACTTGAATTTCTTGAAAAGTATGATGAAAACAGAGATGAGCTCAGAAAATCATGTCATCTTGCAGAAGAAAAAGCTAAAAAACTGGCAAAAGCTATTTCAGAGAAGAGAACAAAAACAGCGGATGAATTCAGAACGGAAGTAAAACGTGAAATGACATATCTTGATATGCCGAATGTTGAGCTTGTGATAAAGCAAGAACAATGTGAGCTTAATAATAACGGTTGTGACAGAATAGAAATACTTATTTCCACAAATCCCGGAGAAATACCGAAACCGGTTGCAAAAATAGCATCGGGCGGTGAATTATCAAGAATGATGCTTGCGATAAAAAATGTTCTTGCAGGGAGAGATGATATTGATACGCTGATATTTGACGAGGTTGATACAGGAATAAGCGGAAGTGCGGCACAAAAGGTCGGATTTAAGTTAAGAGAAGTTTCACACAGCCGTCAGGTATTGTGTGTAACACACCTTGCACAAATAGCAGCACTTGCAAATACTCATTTTAAAATAGTAAAAAGTGTATCAGACGGAAAGACCTACACCAATGTTACAGAGCTTGACCATGAAGGCAGAAAAAACGAGCTTGCACGTATCATAGGCGGTGTAGATATAACAAAAGCTACTCTTGATTATGCAGAAGAACTTCTGAGTCAGTCATCAGATGAATAATTCCTTTTTAAAAAAGGAAAATATATAATTACAAAGGAGAATAAAAATGGATTGTTTATTTTGTAAGATCATCAGCGGAGAGATACCGTCATCAAAGGTTTATGAAGATGATATGGTGTATGCATTCAAGGACATAAATCCTATGGCACCCGTACACATTCTTATCGTACCCAAACAGCATCTTTCATCAATGAATGATATAAGTGCTGAAAACAGTGCAGTTGTTGCCCATATTTTTGAAGTAGCAGCAAAGCTTGCAAAAGAATTCGGCATCGATGAAAGCGGCTATCGTGTTGTGTCAAACTGCGGAGCAGATGCAGGACAGACAGTATTCCATCTCCACTTTCATCTTCTCGGCGGTACTAAACTGAAAGTAGAAATGTGTTGATAAACGGAGGAATTTTAAAATGGTACGACCGCTTGCAGTAGTAAATTATACATTTTTTGCTGCCATAGTGGTCGTTCTTATTTTTGGCATATCCTCAGTAAATCTGATAATTCCTGTTGCTGTTATATGCCTCAGTATATCGCTGAAAAGCAAAAAGCTGAGAAAGGCAGGGTATATGACAGCAATTTGTATTACATCCGTGATAGCGGTGATATGGGTAACGTGTTTCACATGGGTATATGTGGATCCAACGGATAAGCTCGGAGGAACTGATGCATATATAACGGGTGAATTGTGCGATAATCCATATAAACAGAACGGAAGATATTATTATAAGCTTAACACAGAGAGAATTGAAGCAGAGGACTGTATACAGAATACAACAGTTTTGATTTCATCAGAAAAAGAGCTTAATGTACAGCCGTATGACACTATATATGCTGCTGTAACATTTTATCCCCGTGAGCGTGACAGCTATTATTACTACAATATTTCAAGAAGAAATTTCGTTTCCGGTACAATAAAAAGCGAAGAAAATATACGCATATATCATAACGAAGGAAATAAGCCTTTATATTATTATGCATTGAAAATACGGCAAAAAATGATAAGTACAATAAATGAATTACTTCCCGAATATGAAGCATCTGTTGTAAGTGCGGTACTTTTAGGGGATAAATTCACACTTCAGCAGGAAGATATAAAAAATTTCCGTACATCAGGTATTTCACATGTTATAGTTGTATCGGGATTTCACCTTGCAGTAATAACAGAAATCATGGTCAGGCTGTTTACAGTATTGTGTTTTGGCAGAAAAAGAGCTGCAACATTTATAAGTTTCGCATTTGTATTTTTGTATATGGCTGTGGCAGGATTTACACCATCTGTTGTAAGAGCAGGAATAATGCAGATAGTGGTACTTTTCGGAAAAACAATGATATGGAGTGATGACCCCATAACCTCGCTGAGTATTGCATCCATGATAATATGTTTTATAAATCCGTATACAGCTTTGGATATAGGATTTTTGTTATCATTTTCCGCAACACTCGGAATATGTCTGTGGAGTCCGAAAATGTTCACCGCAGTACAAAGACGCTTTTATCCGCTGAACAAGAAACCTGAAGGCTTTATGAAAAAGATAAAAAAGCCTTTTGAAGCGTTTATAGCTTTGATAACAGTTACACTCAGTGCATCTGTGTTCACATTGCCTGTAATAATGATCGTATTCAGAACTGTTTCACTTTACGGTGTTATAACAAATACTCTTGTAAGTCCTGTGGTTTCTTTGCTTATAATCAGTTCTTTAATAATGGTACTGCTGGGTATGGGTATTTTGCGGGTGCTTGCAGTTCCTGCTGCAGCACTCAATATATGGCTTGTAAGATACATAACTGCAGTAGCACAGACGGTAGCCGGATTACCGTTTTCACGTATGCTTATGTCAAGTGAATTTGTGCCGTATTGTATTGCGGTTTCAATGGTAATGCTGACATTTACCATAATTATATGGAAAGGGAAAAAGCATATATTGATTTTTGTTTGTATTTTAATGGTTATCGGTAATTTTTGTGCAGGAGCGGCATTTGAAAGAATCATCAAAAGCGGAAGTGTTAAAATTTCAGTGCTTGATTGCGGCAGCGGTACATCAATGATTTTATCTGACGATAAAGATGTAATGGTGCTGTCATGCGGAGGAGACAGCGGGAAAGGCTCAAAATTAAAGAATTATCTTGATTATATTGGTACAGACAAGATCAGTTATATGCTTATGCTTGACATGAAAAACAGCAGCACAAGATATTCGGGATATTTGCTTGATAATTTTGATGTATGTACGCTTCATGTTTATGACGAAGAAAAATATTCTCCTCAAAGAAGATTTTCCATGCAAAGCAGCAGGGAAATCATTTACAGCGACAGTACAGATAAAAAAGTTGTGAATGTAAAGAATGATGTTGCCGATATACAGATATATAAAACGAAAAAATGTTCATGTCTGTATTTCGGGATAAATGATACATATTTTCTGATGTGCGGAAACGGTACAGACTGCATTGAAATTCCTTCTGATTGGCAGGATGCGGATTATCTTATTGACGGAGGAGATCTTAAAAATGCAGATGTTTTAAAAATAAAGAATGTAATTATTTCCGGAACGGAAGATGATATACAAAATTTAAGTCATTATACGGAAAATATAATATGTATTTCGGGAAAAGGTAATTACTATCTCAGGATATACCCCGATAATACATTAATAAAAGGGAGGGAAGGATATTGGCTAAACTGAATGAATCAGATTTCAAAAGAGAAATTTTATCCAGAAATATAAAAAGCCTTTATCTTATATATGGAGAAGAAAAATATCTTGTAAAAAAATATACAACAGCCCTTGTAAATAAGGTGGCAGGTGAAGAACCGTCGGATTTTGATTATTATGCACTTAATTCCGATACATCACTTGAAACGATATGTGCGGCAGCGGACAGACTGCCGATGATGTCGGACTATGTCTGCATAGTGGTAACAGATTATGATATAAACGGACTTAGCGAAAGTGATTTCAAAGAACTTGAAAATCTTTGTATGAATCTTGAGCCTACGACCATATTGATATTTACCATGCCTACATACCCGTCTTCATCGGGGAAAAAAGATACTGACGGAAAACGGAGTTCAAATAAACTGAATAAATTTGTTTCCCTTGCAGAAAAGGCAGGAACAGTTCTTGAACTGAAGAAAATGGGGGATATAGCACTTGAACGTCAGCTTGTAGCATGGTGTGAAATGAATAAATGCAGGTTATCACTCAATAACGCTGCAAAGATAATAGCAGGAGCAGGAACAGATCTTACCACACTAAAAAATGAAACAGATAAACTATGTGCATTTGCCGACGGAGGGGAAATAACCGAGGATATGATACGCAGACTTTGTGTAAAAAACACAGAGGCAAGAATTTATTCGTTATCCGATTATATCACGAAAAATGATTTCAATTCAACGTACCGTCAGCTTCATCTGTTGTTTGAACAGAATGAAAAACCCGAAATAATACTTTCTGTTCTTAGTTCTGCATTTGTTGATATGTATCGTATGCGGGCTGCTGCCGAGGCAGGTAAAAGTGTGTCGGAAGTAGCAGCGGATTTCAAATATGGCAGAAGGGAATTTGTACTTAAAAATGCAGGGAATAATGTCAGAAAATATTCCACAGAAGCATTAAGAGAAATACTTGAGGTCATACTTGAAACAGATATGAAGCTGAAAAGTACCCGAAGCGACTATAAGGTATTGTTTGAGACTATGATAGCAAAACTTCTTCTTATAGTAAAAAAGGGTGGTAATGTATGATAAAGATAGATGAAGCGGTCATAGTTGAGGGCAAGTATGACAAAATAAAACTGTCAGGATTTATAGATGGTCTTATAATAACGACAGACGGTTTCAGAGTATTCAAAAATAAAGAAAAACAGTCACTTATCCGTCGTCTTGCAGAAACAAGAGGAATACTTATTCTGACGGACAGTGACAGTGCAGGGTTTGTGATAAGAAATTTTTTAAAAGGGACTGTACCGCCCGAAAAGATACGTCATGCATATATACCCGATATTTCAGGCAAGGAAAAACGCAAGGATAAGCCCTCAAAAGAGGGAAAACTCGGAGTAGAGGGAATATCTGAGGAAATACTGAGGAAGGCAATTTCGGATTCGGGAGTAAAATGCACGTATACCGGAAATAATAAACGAATTGAGCGTTCTGTTACAAAAACAGATCTGTATTTTTACGGACTGACAGGAGGAAATAATTCCTCAGAAAGAAGAAATTTATTAAAAAAAGAATTAGGTCTTCCCGAACATATGACGACAAATTCGATTTTAGATGTAATAAATTGTCTTATGACAGCAGGGGAATTTGAAGAAGTTTGTGACAGGTTATTCGGTAAAGAAGAAAAAGGGGAGGGATGATGATGCTAAGAGTTACATTACCGGGTACAGGGGGAATGATGCCCACAAAAGAAAGATGGCTCAGCACATGTATGATAAGCTGTGAGGGACATTCTGTGCTTATAGACTGCGGAGAAGGAACTCAGGTCGCAGTAAGATTTGCACAATGCCGCATAAAGCCGATAGATCTTATTTGTATAACACATTTTCATGCCGACCATATTTCAGGACTTCCTGGACTTTTGCTTTCAATGGGAAACGAAGGCAGAGTTGAACCTCTCACCATAGCAGGCCCGAAAGGTTTAAAAAAGATCGTGAACAGTCTTTGTGTAATAACTCCCGCACTTCCGTTTGAAATAAAATTCAGGGAGCTTACAGAGCTTGAGCCATTTGAAGAGGCAGGATTTATCGTAACTCCGTTTCATTTAAAGCACGGGATAGAGTGTATAGGTTATTCATTCTATCTGCGGAGAATAGGAAAATTTAATGTTGAAAAAGCAAAGGCATTATCTTTGCCCGTTCATTTATGGTCAGAGCTTCAGAAAAGCGGAAAAGTATTTTATAAGGATGAATTATACACTTATGATATGGTTTCTGACGGAGAAAGAGAAGGAATAAAGATAACATACTGCACAGATACCCGACCAACAGATAAAATATTGGAATATGCTAAAAATTCCGATCTGTTTGTCTGTGAAGGACTTTATTATTCACCTGATAAGAAAAACAGGGTTGTTGAAACAGGACATATGCTTTATGGTGAGGCGGCACAGCTTGCAAAAAGAGCAGGAGTAAAAAGATTATGGCTCACGCATTTCAGTCCGGCAGTGGATAAGCCTGAGGAAGGCATAGAGGAAGCAGTGAAAATATTTGAAAAAGCCGAATGCGGTTTTGACGGAAAGACCATAGACCTTGTATTTGAGGATTAAAAGCCTATAAGTGACATAATAATGTTAGCTAAAACACAGCATATTATTCCGCATATTGTCGGTATTATAAATGCAAGGATACACATTTTCATACTGCCTGTTTCCTTTTTTACTGTTATACATGATGTTGAGCAGGGAAAATGCATAAGGGTAAATAAAACGGTGCATAAAGCTGTTTTGATATTCCAGCCGTTTGCTGAGAGTATATCAAATATTTGAGTAAAAGAGCCGGTTTCCTCGATAATACTGTTGCTTGTATAGAGCATAAGTATTATAGGGAGAACAATTTCATTTGCGGGGAAGCCTAAAATAAAAGCAGTGAGTATTACCCCGTCAAGCCCCATAAGCTGTGCAGCAGGGGCAAGGAAACTTGTGATATAATCTGTTAAAGGCTTATCGTATATATGAATATTTGTAAGCAGCCATATCACAGCACCGGCAGGAGCGGCAACAATAACAGCACGTCCAAGCACGACAGCAGTTTTATCAATAACGGAACGGATAAGAGTTTTACCAATTTGAGGTATGCGGTATTCGGGAAGTTCGAGGATGAAGCTGCTGTTTTTTGTTTTAAAAAGTGTAACGGAAAGCAGCTTTGAAACGGACAGTGAGATCATTATACTGAAAATAATTATTGCCGTAAGGAAAAGAGAACTTATAAATGACCTTGTGACAAACGGAAATGATCCTACGAAGAATATTGAAACGATACAGATAAGAGTAGGGAATCTGCCGTTGCAAGGCACAAAATTATTTGTAAGTATGGCAATGCTTCTCTGACGGTCACAGCCTATTATACGACAGCCCGTTATACCGCATGAATTACAGCCAAATCCCATTAGAGTTGTAAGTCCCTGTTTTCCGTTTGTTCCCGATTTTTTAAAGAAATTATCAAGGATAAAAGCTACTCTCGGCAGATAACCGAGATCTTCTAAAATAGTAAATAAAGGGAAAAATATAGCCATAGGGGGCAGCATGACCGAAATAACAGTTGTGAGGGTGAGATAAACACCGTCAACAATAAAACTTATAACATTATCAGGTATATTCGTATTTTCAAGAATATTTCGGAAATTTTTGCCGAGTTCGCTGAAAAGAAACGAAAGCCATTCTGAAGGATAATTTGCTCCTATTATCGTAAGGAATATTATAAAAGCAAAAAGCAAAAGCATTATAAGTATTCCTGGAAAACGTGAGCATATTATTTTATCAGCAGTAATTCTTTTTTTATTATAATTTGTGTTACCTGTTTGTACGGACTTTTTATATACTTCTTCCGAAAAGCGAATTCTTTCGGCTGCTATTTTGCGTGAAATATCTTCGGAATAACTATAAATATCATTTTCTTTTCCCGATGTATTTTCGATCATATGTATTGCCGTGCCTCTTTTTTTATCTTTGTCTGATAGCAGGGATGATATTTCTTCAATATGTTTTTCGGTATAGTCATCATAATGGAGTTCAAATGAAGAAGACTTGATTTCTCCCTGTACAGCGGAAGAAATAGTATCTTTAAGCTCTTCCAGACCATGTTTTTTTCTTGCTTCCGTCATTACAACAGGGATACCGAGTTCTTTTGAAAGAATATCCTTATTGATGATTATGTTTTGTTTTTTTGCTTGTTCTGCCATATTAAGACATAAAACAGCATTGTTGCAAAATTCGAGTATCTGAATTATAAGATAAAGATTTTTTTGCAATGCACACGCATCGGCAACTATTACAATACATTGGTAATCTGTTTTTAATATAGCATTAAGTGCAGCACGTTCATCTCTTGAATCGGTACAAAGAGAAGTTGTTCCCGGAAGATCTATAATATTATAATAATTATTATTGTGTTTGTAATATCCGGCAGCGGTTTCAACAGTTTTACCGCTCCAGTTGCCTGTGTGCTGTTTCATACCCGTAAGGGCATTGAAAACGGTGCTTTTTCCGACATTAGGATTACCGGCAAGAAGAATTTTATAGGTCATAGTTATCCTCCGAAATTATTATTTGAGCTGAATCTGATGAACGCAGAGCCAGTACAGTATCTTTGAATGAATATGCAGCAGTATCACCGAATGGAGCAGAGAAAAGTGCTGTAATACGGCATCCGGAATTAAGACCGAATGATAGAAGTCTTTGTCTGAAAATTCTGTCCTTTGGCAGACTTATAACAATACCCGAATGTCCTGCAGTCAATTTTGAAAGATCAAAATATTTATTATCCATCTTAATTACTCCGTTTCATGTCTTATTATACTTTTTACTTTCCGTTATGGTGTTTTATTATTATTCTATGTGTAAAAAAAATAGTTGTTACATTATGAAATGTATATAATTTTTATTTATAAGTATTGACATTGTTTTTGACAGATGATATAATAACGGTGTTTTGAATAGTAAACCGTTGAAGCGGAGATAAAGGCAGTGATGACTGTACAGAGAGCCTGTGTTGCTGAGAGTCAGGTGAGAAACAAGCTGTCAAATGGGCCGCTGAGGGCGTAGTCAAACGGAAGCTTCCGGAGTATTCTGCGACGCTGAAGGCAGGCGTAACTTGCCGGGGATATGTTTGTATCCTGCTAAGTGCATGGGTAACCATGAATCAAGGTGGCACCACGGATATTTATGTAATAGTATTCGTCCTTGACATAGAGAATTTCTATGTCAAGGATTTTTTTATTTTACAGGAGGGTAAAAAATGGAATTCAGACCAACAAAAGATGAGATCAGACAAATTGCGGAAACAGGCGAATATGATGTTCTTCCTTTAAGCTGTGAGCTTTTTTCTGATTTCATAACACCGATAGAGGCTATGCGTATTCTGAAAAATGTATCGACACATTGTTTTATGCTTGAATCGGCACAGGCTAATGATAAATGGGGAAGATATACATTTTTAGGACTTGAGCCTAAAATGGAGATAACCTGCATTAACGGAGAGATGAAAGCCGGAGATATTAAAGTAAAGACGGATGATCCGTCACAGTTTCTCAGACAGCTTTTATCAGGTTATAAAAGTCCGCATTTCGATTATCTTCCGCCGTTCACAGGAGGGCTTGTGGGATATTTTTCATATGATTATCTGGTGTATAGTGAGCCGCAGGTGAAACGTGAAACTGAGGACAGTGAAGCATTCAAGGATGTTGACCTGATGCTTTTTGATAAGATAATTGCATTTGATAATGTCAGACAGAAACTTGTACTTATCGCCAATATGAAACTCGATGATATTGATGTCGGTTATAATCGTGCAGTAATGGAGCTTACACAGCTTGCGGAACTTCTTCGTAATGGAGAAAAAAAGCAGGAGCCTCAGAGCAGGCTTTTAAGCGAAGTTAAACCACTGTTTGACAAAGAGCAGTATTGTAATATGGTTGAAAAGGCAAAGAACCATATAAAAGAGGGAGATATTTTCCAAATAGTTTTGTCAAACAGACTTAGTGCGGAATTTGAGGGAAGTCTGCTTAATACATATCGTGTACTCAGAACAATAAATCCATCACCGTATATGTTCTATTTTTCGGGAACAGATGTAGAAGTCGCAGGTGCTTCACCTGAAACACTGGTCAAGCTTGAAAACGGTGTACTTCACACATTCCCCCTTGCCGGTACAAGACCGAGAGGAAAAACGGATAAGGAAGATAAAGAACTTGAAAAAGAACTTCTTTCTGATGAAAAGGAATTGGCAGAGCATAATATGCTTGTTGACCTTGGCAGAAACGATCTCGGAAAAATAAGCAAATTTGGCACTGTCGAGGTAGAAAAGCTTCATTCTATCGAAAGATATTCCCATGTAATGCATATAGGTTCAACAGTAAGGGGAATTATCCGTGATGATAAAGATGCATTTGATGCTATAGAAGCCGTACTTCCTGCCGGAACACTTTCGGGAGCACCTAAAATAAGAGCCTGCCAGCTTATAGGCGAACTTGAAAATAATAAGAGGGGTATATATGGAGGAGCGATAGGATATATAGATTTTGCCGGAAATATGGATACCTGTATTGCTATACGAATTGCATATAAGAAAAACGGAAAAGTCTTTGTAAGGAGCGGAGCCGGAATTGTTGCAGATTCTGATCCGGAGAAAGAATATCAGGAGTGCATCAATAAGGCAAGGGCAGCGGTAAGGGCGTTGGAGCTTGCACAGGAGGAAGAATTATGATATTACTGATAGATAATTATGACAGCTTTTCATATAATTTATACCAGCTTATCGGAAGTATTGATCCGGATATAAAGGTAATAAGGAATGACGAGCTTACAGTTGAAGAGATAAGAGAACTTAATCCCGAAAGGATAATACTTTCTCCCGGTCCCGGCAGACCAGAAAATGCAGGAGTAATAACAGAGGTTGCAAAAGAACTCGGAAAGGATACACCAATACTCGGAGTTTGCCTCGGACATCAAGCAATATGTCAGGCTTTTGGTGCAGTTATAACATATGCATCACAGCTTATGCATGGAAAGCAGTCAGAGGCAGCATTATCTACAGATACACCGCTTTTTTCGGGGTGCAGTAAAAAAACACTTGTAGCACGTTATCATTCACTTGCGGCGGATAAAAATACAATTCCCGATTGTCTTACGGTCACAGCGGAAACAACAGTCGGAGAGATAATGGCAGTACAGCATAAGGAATATCCTATTTTTGGTGTACAATTTCATCCCGAATCAATTATGACACCCGAAGGTGCAAAAATGCTTGATAACTTTATCAATTATAAAAAATGAAAGGATTGAACTGAAATGATTAAAGAAGCTATTGTAAAAATTGTCAACAAAGAAGATCTCACTTATGACGAGGCATATGCAGTCATGAACGAGATAATGAGCGGAGAAACAACTCCCACACAGAACGCTGCATTTCTTTCAGCACTTTCGACCAAAAGTGCAAAGGCAGAAACAACAGCAGAAATATCGGGCTGTGCAGCAGCTATGAGAGATCATGCAACAAAGGTTGAAACAGGTATGGATGTACTTGAAATTGTAGGTACAGGCGGAGATAATGCACATAGTTTCAATATTTCTACAACATCTGCACTCGTAACAGCAGCAGGTGGAGTTAAGGTAGCAAAGCATGGTAATCGTGCGGCATCCTCAAAATGCGGAACAGCAGATTGTCTTGAAGCACTTGGTATAAATATAGAACAAAGTCCGAAAAGATGTGTAGAACTTCTTAATGAAGTAGGAATGTGTTTTTTCTTTGCTCAGAAATATCATACGTCAATGAAATATGTAGGAGCAATACGCAAGGAATTAGGTTTTAGAACTGTATTCAATATTCTCGGGCCTCTCACAAATCCTGCCACACCTACTATGCAGCTTTTAGGAGTATATGACGAATATCTTGTTGAGCCTCTTGCACAGGTGCTTATCGATCTTGGAGTAAAAAGAGGAATGGTAGTTTACGGTACAGATAAGCTTGACGAAATTTCCCTGAGTTCCCCCACAAAAGTTTGTGAGATAAATAACGGCTGGTTCAAGACTTATACTATCACTCCTGAACAGTTCGGTTTTGAGACCTGTACAAAAGATGAGCTTGTGGGAGGTACACCCGAAGAAAATGCCGCTATAACACGTTCTATTTTAAGCGGAGAAAAAGGAGTACGCAGAAATGCTGTGCTTATGAATGCCGGAGCAGCACTTTATATTGCAGGCAAGGCAGACAGTATGCAGGGAGGAATCAACCTTGCAGCCAAGCTTATTGATTCGGGCAAAGCAATGGAAACGCTTAATAAGTTTATCGAGGTCAGCAACAGACCGGAGGAAGTATAATGAATATACTTGATAAACTTGCCGAACACGCAAAAGAACGCTGTGAGATATCGAAACGTGATCTATCTTTGAATGAGATCAAAAATAAAGCTTTTCAGCTGCCGAAAGGAGACGGCAGTTTTGAAAAGGCATTAAGAAAGCCGGAAATATCATTTATATGCGAATGTAAAAAAGCATCTCCGTCAAAAGGCATAATTGCAGAAGATTTTCCGTATTTAAAAATTGCAAAGGAATATGAGGAAGCAGGAGCGGACTGTATATCTGTACTTACCGAACCGAAATGGTTTTTAGGAAGTGATGAATATCTTGAGCAGATAGCAAAGTCAGTTTCAATTCCGTGTCTGAGGAAAGATTTTACAGTAGACGAGTATATGATATATCAGGCAAAATTGCTGGGGGCATCAGCGGTACTGCTAATTTGTGCGATACTCAGCGAGGAACAGATAAAGGAATATCTGTCTGTTTGTGGTGAACTTGGCTTGTCGGCACTTGTTGAAGCACATGATGAAAATGAAGTTGATAAGGCTTTAAAAACCGGTGCGTCAATTATAGGAGTAAATAACAGAGATCTCAGGAATTTTTCAGTTGATACCGGTAACAGCTGCAAACTGCGTGAGCTTATTCCGTCAGATATAGTTTTTGTATCCGAAAGCGGTATCAAGAATGCCGAAGATATTTCTGTTTTAAGAAAATCTGGAGTTGATGCTGTTCTGATAGGAGAAGCTTTAATGAAAGCCGATGACAAGAAATCAAAACTTCAGAAACTGAAGGGGAATTTATGACAAAGGTAAAAATGTGCGGTATTAAAAGGGAAGAAGATATATTTGCAGTAAATGAAATAAGACCGGATTATATAGGCTTTATTTTTTTTGCAAAAAGTAAAAGATATGTTTCTCCAAAACAGGCTGATATTTTAAAGAAATTACTTGACAAAAATATAAAGACAGTCGGAGTATTTGTGGATGAAGATATAAATACTGTTGCAAAACTTCTGAATTGTGGTACAATAGATGTTGCACAGCTTCATGGAAATGAAGATGATGAATATATCATTAGATTAAAAGCTGAAACGAACAAACCCATAATCAAAGCCTTTCGCATACTCTCAGAGCAGGATGCGGAATATGCACAAAAGAGCATAGCTGATATGATACTGCTTGATGCAGGAGCAGGCGATGGAAAGGTCTTTGACTGGTCACTTGTGCAGAAAGTGAAAAGACCATATTTTCTGGCAGGAGGACTTAATCCCGAAAATGTAAGGGATGCACTGCAAAAAATTCACCCCTATGCTCTTGACGTAAGTTCAGGAATAGAAACAGGTGGGCTCAAGGATGCAGAAAAAATGAAAATATTTATGGATATTGTGAGAAAGGAAGAAAAAGAATGACAAATCTTAACGGACGTTTTGGAATTCACGGCGGACAGTATATTCCCGAAACACTTATGAATGCCGTAACAGAGCTTGAGGAAGCATATAATAAGTATAAGGATGATCCTGATTTTTGCATGGAACTTGAAACACTTTTCAACGATTATGCAGGCAGACCTTCACTTCTTTATTATGCGGAGAATATGTCAAAAGATCTTGGAGGGGCAAAGATTTATCTCAAAAGAGAAGACCTTAATCATACGGGGGCACATAAGATAAATAATGTACTCGGTCAGGCATTGCTTGCAAAGAAGATGGGCAAGACAAGACTTATTGCAGAAACAGGTGCAGGACAGCATGGTGTTGCTACAGCAACGGCAGCGGCACTTATGGGTATGGAATGTGTGGTATTCATGGGTGAAGAGGACACAAAAAGACAGGCACTTAATGTATACAGAATGAAACTTCTGGGTGCCGATGTAATTCCGGTAAAAACCGGTACAGCAACACTGAAAGATGCTGTTTCCGAGGCTATGCGTGAATGGACAAAAAGAATTGACGACACACATTATTGTCTTGGTTCTGTAATGGGGCCGCATCCTTTTCCTACAATAGTCCGTGATTTTCAGGCTGTAATATCAAAGGAGATAAAACAGCAGATGCTCGCAAAAGAGGGCAGACTTCCGGATGCAGTAATTGCCTGTGTAGGCGGAGGCTCAAATGCGATAGGCAGTTTTTATCATTTCATAGAGGATAAAGATGTAAGACTTATCGGTTGTGAAGCAGCGGGCAGAGGTATAGATACATTTGAAACAGCGGCTACTATCTCTACAGGGAAACTTGGTATTTTTCACGGAATGAAATCATATTTCTGTCAGGACGATCACGGACAGATAGCACCTGTATATTCGATCTCTGCAGGACTTGACTATCCGGGAGTAGGGCCTGAACACGCATATCTTTATGATACGGGCAGAGCAGAATATACAGCTATAACGGATGATGAAGCGGTAAATGCATTTGAGTATCTTTCAAAGAAAGAGGGAATAATCCCTGCAATAGAATCATCCCATGCAGTTGCATATGCAATGAAGCTTGCCCCGACACTTGATAAAGATAAGATAATAGTAATAACTATCTCAGGCAGAGGCGATAAGGATTGTGCTGCTATCGCACGTTATAAAGGAGTGGACATTTATGACTAAGATACATAAGGCTTTTGAAAACGGAAAGGCATTTATACCGTTTATAACCTGCGGAGATCCCGATCTTGAAACAACAAAGGAAATTGTAAAGGCTGCCGCTGAAAACGGAGCAGATCTTATTGAGCTTGGAATACCATTTTCCGATCCCACAGCAGAAGGCCCTGTCATTCAGGGAGCTAATATCAGGGCTTTGAAAGGCGGAGTAAATACCGATAAGATATTTGACCTTGTGAGAGAATTAAGAAAAGAGATAACAATACCTCTCGTATTTATGACTTATGCGAATGTAGTTTTTTCATACGATGCGGATAAGTTTATAAAAACCTGTTCAGAGGTTGGAATTGACGGACTTATACTTCCCGATATACCGTTTGAGGAAAAGGAAGAATTTCTTCCGATATGCCATAAATACGATGTAGCACTTATTTCACTTATAGCTCCGACATCCGATAAGAGGGTGGGTATGATAGCAAAAGAGGCAGAGGGATTTATATATCTTGTATCAAGCCTTGGAGTAACAGGTGTAAGGAGTGAGATAAACAGCGATTTATCTTCTATAGTTAAAGTAATAAGAGAAAATACAGACGTTCCCTGTGCCATAGGATTCGGTATATCTACACCTCAGCAAGCATACGATATGGCGGCACTCTCAGACGGTGCGATAGTCGGTTCTGCAATAATAAAAATTATCGAAAAATACGGTAAAGATGCACCTAAATATGTTGGAGCGTATGTACGTTCAATGAAAGACGCTGCAAATTCATAATATAATACTGATTCCCCATTGTTATGTAAGATTATACAGACAGTGGGGAATTTTTTGTACATTGTATATTTTTTGCTCTTGAATAAAAGTATTGTATGAAGTAAAATCATTGTACAGGAGATTTAACGAACAGGAGGATTAAAAATGTCTTTTGATATTTTGTATGATGTACTCAAGAAGTATGAATATGATGACGGAGTGAAAGATGTTGTCATTCCCTATGGAGTAAGAAGTATGGATTCTATGTATGGACTTAAGTTTTAGATTTGTACATTTTATAGTACAGTTTATTTTAGGAATTATTTTGTTTTATTGACAATGTATTTTTAAGGTGTTAGAATTAGAACATAGTAATTTGTGATTTTTGTTATGTTGAGGTGATGGTTATGACAGATAAGGAACGAGAACAAAAAATGAAAAAGTTTGAGGGTGTTGCAAAAGACATACTTAATCTTAGCAGAGATTCACTTATTGTGAATATGCGTTTCATAGATAGTGCCATAAGCCGTTTGACTCTTACACCGGGAGAGACCGGCAGTACATCAACAAATGGAGAAAAGTATTTTTTTGATCCTATTCATGTAATACGCAGTTATCAGAAAGATAAGAAATTGCCGATACGTCAGTATCTTCATACCATTTTTCATTGTGTTTATCGTCACATGTTCACAGGAACATTAGTAGATGAAAGACTTTGGAATCTTGCCTGTGATATAGCTGTTGAACATTCAATAAACGGACTGAATGTAGATTCTGTTATGACAGACGAAGTCAGCAAACAAGACAGTGAGATACGCAGTTTATCAAAAAAAGTGAAATATGTTACAGCAGAGATGCTCTATCATCATTTTCTTGATAACAGACCCAGTGAAGAAGAATTGAAAAAATTAGAGAAGCTTTTTTCACAGGATGACCATTCAAAGTGGCATGATATGGGAGACGGTAAAGGCAACGGTGAAGGCAACGGCAGTGGAGAGGGAAACAATCAAAGTAGTTCAGGCATAAGCCTTATTGGTATGTCTAAATCAGAGTTGGCAAAAATGTGGAAAGAAGTATCCGAAAATTTGCAGACTGCTATGGAAACATTTGAGAAAAACAGAGGCAACCTGGCAGGAGGACTTACCCAGAATCTTAAGGAAGTAAATCGTGAGAAATATGATTATACTTCATTTCTGAAAAAATTTGCCGTAATGGGCGAAGCAATGAAAATAAACGATGAAGAATTTGATTATGTTTATTACACATACGGTATGCAGCTTTATGAAAATATGCCGTTGGTAGAGCCGTTGGAATATAAAGATGTAAAGCGTATAAGGGAATTTGCCATTGCCATAGACACATCAGGATCTGTTGCCGGAGAATTGGTTCAGAGGTTCGTACAGAAGACTTATAATATTCTGAAAAGTGTTGAGTCTTTTTTCTCAAAAATCAACTTACATATAATACAGTGTGATGCGGCTATACAGGAGGATGTAAAAATAACATCTCAGGAAGAGTTCGATGAATACATTAAGACAATGAAGCTTCACGGGTTTGGCGGAACAGATTTCAGACCGGTATTCAGATATGTAGACAAACTCATCAAAGATAAAGAATTTACAAATCTCAAAGGATTGATATATTTTACGGACGGGTTTGGTATATTTCCTGAAAAACAGCCAGATTATAAGACAGCATTCATATATATCAATGAAGGATATGAAAATCCGGAAGTGCCTGCGTGGGCAATAAAATTAATATTAGAACCGGGGGATATAAAAGATGAACATTAAAGAAGCAAAAGAACAGATCAAAATCGCTATGAAAGCTTATTTTACCAAAGATGAATTTGGTAATTACCGTATACCGCTTGAAAAGCAGAGACCGATTTTTCTTATGGGGCCTCCCGGTATCGGAAAAACTGCTATAATGGAACAGGTATCACAGGAATTGGGAGTAGCACTTGTAAGCTATTCGATGACGCATCATACAAGACAATCTGCTATAGGACTTCCATTTATTGAAAACAAAACATATAACGGAAAGATAGTTCCTGTCAGTGAATATACTATGAGTGAGATAATTGCGTCGGTATATGACAAGATAGAGGAAACAGGAATCAAGGAAGGAATACTTTTTCTTGATGAAGTAAATTGTGTTTCCGAAACGCTTGCACCATCCATGCTCCAGTTTTTACAGTATAAGGTATTTGGGCGTCACCGCATACCTGATGGCTGGATAGTGGTCACAGCAGGAAATCCGCCGGAGTACAATAAATCTGTCCGTGAATTTGATATAGTTACATGGGACAGACTTAAACGTATTGATATTGAAGAAGATTACACGGCATGGAAAGAATTTGCCTATGTTTCACTTGTTCATCCTTCAATACTTACATATCTTGATATAAAGAAAAATAATTTTTACAAGATTGAAAGCACTGTTGACGGAAGAAGCTTTGTTACAGCAAGAGGCTGGTCAGACCTTAGTGACATGATCCGTATCTGTGAAGATATAGGAGAAGATGTAAACGAGAAGATAATAGGTCAGTATTTACAGAACAAAGCCATTTCAAAAGACTTTGCTGCATATTATGATCTTTTTAAGAAATACAGATCTGATTATCAGGTCAATAATATACTTGCAGGTAATTATGACGAAAGTATAAAGGAACGTGCATTAAAAGCAAGATTTGATGAAAGACTTGCACTTGTAGGACTTCTGATCGAAGCCATCGGTACTGATATGCGTGATACAATGTATCTTTTCCATACACTTAAAGAATTGAAGACTGTAGTTACCGAATTGAAAGCAAAGGCTTCAGGTGCAAAGAAATCGCTTGCTGAAAGTATGAGTGATGTCATAAGCAGTAAAGAAAAAGCTCTTGCTGACGGAAAACAGTCGGGCGTTATGTCAGCAGATACTCAGAATATCCAAAATATGCTGATAAAGATCTTGAATGAAGAATTTTCCGCAATGAATCTTGAAAGAGATAATAACAAAGCGTTCGATGTTATCAAAAAGGATTTCAATTCCCGTGTCGGTGTTCTTAGAAAAAAGCATGATACCACAGAAAAGCATATAACAAATATGTTTGATTTTGCTAAGAAGGTTTTCGATGATGGTCAGGAGATACTTATAATAATAACAGAAATGACTATCAACAAACACACAGCAGCATATCTCAGCCAGTACGGAAGTGCAGAATATTTCAAATACAATAATAAGCTTATGCTTAATGACCGTATGATCAAGCTTTCAGAAGCAATTGAAGATCTGAGTGAAGAAGAATAAATATAAAAAATAATAAAAGCAAGCCGCTGTACAAGTACATAATAGTTTTGTGCAGCGGTTATTTTTTACGAATTTATGAAAGTGGTGGTGTAAAAAATGGGTTTTGAAATATTTTGCGATAAATACCTGATGGGTTATTCTGAAAAGCCAGATGTTTATGATGTGATCATACCTGACGGTGTGGAAACAATTGAACAACAGGCTTTCGAGGAATGTCATAATATCAGAAGTGTTTTTATTCCTGAGGGAGTAGAAATAATAAGAACATCAGCATTTTTTTCATGTAAGGATCTTGAACGTGTTATACTTCCAAAAAGTATAAAAAGCATCGAAAAATATGCATTTGCAGGATGTGAAAAGCTTAAATATATAAATCTTCCGGATAATATAAGTGTTGACGGTTCTGCATTTTTAGGATGTAAAGGTCTTGCGGACAGTCAGGGGTTTATTATCATTAACAATGTATTGTATAATTATTGCGGGAGAAAAAGAAATATAACCATTCCTGAAAATGTCACAAAGATAGAGAATAATGCGTTTATTAACAGTCCGAATATAAAAAATGTAAAATTTCATGAAGGGATAAATTCTATAGGTGGAAATGCTTTTTTGGGAACAGAATGGCTTTGGAGTCAGAAAGGTGAATTTGTAATAGTCAATGATATATTAATATGTCACAGAGGATTTGATACAAGTGTAAGAATCCCCGAAGGTGTACGTGTGATAGGGAGCAGAGTATTTGAAAAAGAATGGGTACTTAAAAATGTCATTATTCCTGATAGTGTAAAGTTCATAGATGAATATGCATTCATCGAATGTTCATCTCTTAAAAAAGCGGTAATTCCTGCCGGTGTTGAAATAATAGGCATAGGAGCTTTTTATGGATGCAGTAAACTTGAAGATGTGGTCTTACCCGAAAAAATACGATATATAGGCAGTTTTGCATTTCACAACTGTGATTCTTTGGAAGAAATCATTGTACCTTCCGGTATTAAGAATATATTGGAGAATACCTTTGAATTTTGTTTCAATCTTAAAAAAGTTAAAATTGCAAACGGGGTGAAAACTATTGAAAAATATGCTTTTTGCGGCTGCAGTGAACTTAATGAAGTGATATTTCCGGAAAGTCTTGAATATATAGGGAATGATGCGTTTTCATATTGTGAAAAATTAAAGGGTGTAAAATTACCTGAGAATATTAAATATATTTCGGAAGGAGCTTTTCTGTCATGCCGTGATTTAACAGAAATCAAAGTTCCTGAGCAGCTTAGATTAGACCTGCCAAAAGTTTTTGCATATTGCGAAAAACTTGAAAGTGTTGATATTCACAAGGAAAATATGTATTATTCATCGTATGACGGAGTGGTTTATGATAAATTCGGAACAAGACTGTTATTCTGTCCACAGGGAAAAAAGGATATTATGATACGTGACGGAGTAAAAAGCATAGAAGAAAAAGCATTTCAAGGGTGCAAATTTATAAAACATATAAATTTCCCTGACAGTATAGAAAATATAAGCGATAAAGCGTTTTTCGGATGCAGCAGCCTTGAAAATATGCCTGTATTCGGATATACGATAGACGGAAGTAATTGTCAATGGTTTGAATCAAATTATGATAATATTCAGAATATGCTGAAGTATAAAGCCTATTCTATAAATTTACCCGTAAATTTGAAATTTCAGTTTATTTCACAGATATATTTCAGGGAGAATCAGCCGGAAGCCGAAGATTATATCAAAAAGAACTTTTCTAAGGTAATGCGTTATTTTATAGATGCGGATGATTTTGAAAGTGTAAAGAAACTTTTTGAATGCGGAAAATTCATATCAAAACGAAATATAATGACATATCTGAAATACTCGATAGAACACACTCAGAGAAACGGAGATGTTCAGATACAAACTTATATAATGAACTATAAAAACGAACATTATGGTGATATAGATCCTTTCAGAAGTCTGAAATTATAAAAAACAACACTACACTGTTATTTGTCTGACAGTGTAGTGTTGTTGTTTTAAAAGAATAATTCAGTTTTCGAGTACATCATCAAGAATTGCTTTAAGTGTATCGGCAGATTTTTTAAGTGCAGCCTTTTCATTATCATCGAGTTCTATCGGAACAGCACCCTCAACACCGTATTTTCCCACAATAACAGGCATACTCAAAGCAACATCATGTATTTCATCAGTATTCTGTATGCTTGAAACGGGGAGAATAGATTTTTCATCTCTTACTATGGCTTCGCATATACGTTTAACAGACATGGCGATGCCATAGTAGGTGGCTTTTTTCTTTTCGATAATTTCGTAAGCACTGTTTTTAACATCTTCGGCAATTTCGATCATAGCCTTTTCATGCTCAAAATGCCCACGCATTTCACAGAAGTTATGAAGAGGTATACCCGAAACATTTGCACTGCTCCATGCAGCTATCTCACTGTCACCATGTTCACCAATAATAAAAGCATGGATACTTCTGCTGTCAACAGCAAGACGTTTTCCAAGAAGATATTTAAGTCTTGCCGTATCGAGTACAGTACCCGAACCGAACACTCTGTTATCAGGAAAACCACTGATTTTTTTAGCAACATAGGTAAGAATATCGACAGGGTTTGCAACCACTAAAAGTATACCATCTTTATTGTATTGAGTTATTTGCGGGATTATTGTTTTGAATATAGCTGTATTTTTCTTGACGAGATCGAGTCTTGTTTCGCCGGGCTTCTGACCAGCACCTGCAGTTATTATAACTACCGAAGCATCGCTTATATCCTCATAGTTGCCTGCATAGATCTGCATAGGTTTTGAAAAGGGAAGACCATGACTTATATCAAGAGCCTCACCCTCAGCTCTGTTTTTATCTGCATCGATCAAAACAATCTCCGAAAAAAGACTGCTTTCCATCAAAGCGAATGCGGAAGCCGAGCCTACAAATCCACATCCTATGATAGCGGCTTTTCTGCTGTTTATTTCTGCCATTATTAATCTCTCCTTATTTTTATAATTTTATTATGCACAGATTTTATAGTTTTATCTGTTATATTAGTAAAATGACCAATATTTTTGATAGCGATTATAATTATACTATAATTTTTGTCAATAGTCAATCTTTTACATAAAAATCAGATTTAATATATTTAACTCAGATTTTGCAATAATAAACAGTTCATTTTTTTGCTCCTTCGACATAAGAATAAAACAGAGGTGAGTTTATATAATGCTTAATTTATTTTCCGATCTTATAAGCAGGATAACATTTTTATTCATACTTCATGTAACAGGTGCAGGACAGTTCCCTAAACCTCTTTCCGATGAAGAAGAGAGGGAATGTATCGAAAAGTTTGCAAAAGGTGATCAAAAGGCAGGGGACAAACTGATAGAGCATAATCTCAGACTTGTGGCACATATAGTAAAAAAATATTATGCAACAGGAGCAGATCCGGATGATCTTGTTTCTATCGGTACAATAGGACTGATAAAGGCTGTAAACACATTCCGACCCGATAAAAGCATACGGCTTTCGAGTTATGCTTCAAGATGTATAGATAATGAAATACTTATGTACTTCAGGAGTATAAAAAAAACATCACGTGATATTTCGATAAATGAAGAAATAGATTCGGACAGTGACGGAAATGCATTGACCCTTTCGGATATAATGTCGGTTGATGATACAATAGTAGAAGATCTTGATACAAAACTAAAGACGGAAAAGCTTTCCGAATTTATCAAATCTACGTTATCACCGAGAGAGCAGCTTATTATTAAGCTGAGATACGGACTTGACGGCAGACAGCCGCTAACCCAGAGAGAGGTTGCCGCACTTTTGGATATATCACGTTCATATGTATCGAGGATAGAAAAGAAGGCGTTATCTCTTTTAAAGGAATGTTATGACAAGAAATAACCATCGGGCAGCGAGCTGCCAATATCATTAACTTAACGAAGAATCTTTCCGGAACAACCACTTTTTTGAAAAAGATCCATCACTTAACGCTCAGAATGACAGAGTAACAGCAAAAGTGGTATTTATGTAACTTAAATCCGGTGCATCATATATTTAATGAAAAATCAGCGTGACACAATTAAAGATCATATGATCTTAACCGTATCACGCTGATTTTTTCTTTAGGAAATCATTCTTTTTTTCTGAAAATAATTTTTTTCACTTCTTCGGAAAGTTTTGCATAATCAATGGAACGAAGCTGAGAAAAGGATTTAATAAGACGAATTTGCTGTGAATTAAGATTTTTGACAAATTTATCATAAGCACTATTGATTTTTTCATAAACAGAAGAATTCTGCATACGGAGATCGATATTATCCTTAAAATCATTTTTTATCTGATTTATATTTGCGGAAAGGGCTTTAAGTTTATCATTGAAGCTTGAAAATGCGAGAACGGTTACAAGAGTATCGATCAACACAAGCAGGAAAAGACCGGCACATACATAATGAAACAGCGGATATGTCATTTTGTCAGTAAGCATTACCATAATAGGATGAAGGAATTCGACAAGTATAATTGAAAGAGTACCGAAAGCAATAAAACCTACAAGACAAACTCTGCCGTTTATATTGAATTTACCTACATCGATAACTTTTCCTTTGAGTACAAATTTGAATTCATTATAATCCCACCATCTTACATGGAATATTTTTTCCATTATAAGTGAGGTAAGATATTCAAGCAATGTTGTAAGAAAGGCACTCACAAGGAACAGTATCACAGGATTTTCTATCCAGCCGAGTACAAGTATATCGAGAAGTGAGCCAAATCCGTAAATAGGACAGTACGGGCCGTTAAGAAATCCCCGATTTATAATTTTTTTCTGACGGTAGCTTTCCAAAAGACATTCATAGCACCAACCGATCATACTGTAAATAATAAGCCAGAAAAAATATTTTTCAACTGTAAGTGCAGTATCAGACATTTTTATCAACTCTCCTGATTTTTCTCATAAACCTTTTTTTAAATCCTCCGGCTGTTTCATAAGTTGCACATATTTTATCCGCAAGACAAAGAATAATACTTTCACGATATCTCGGAGGCTTGGGTGTAAGAGGGAACATATGCTTCTTTATCATATCCCTTTCTATTTTACCGAGATCGAAATCCTTTTCAGCATTTCTGAGGGCTATTCCGGGATGTGTAAATCCATGTATGCGGTTTTCTTTTTTAGGTTCGTGCCAGTCATATAAAAAGTAGTCGTGCAGTAAAGCACCTCTTACAAGAGCTTTTTCATTCACCTTGATGTGCAGCTTTTTTGAAAGACCTATACACATTGAAGTTACATATACAGAATGATCATAAACCGAAAAAGTGCCATGCTGAGTACATTTTTTTTCTATCTGCATACCTTTTGAAGAAAGGATGTCAATACCATGTTTTTCTATAATATTTTTGTATTTTATTTTCATTTTCACCCCTCCTCAGCAATACACATTTAATAATATCATAATATGACAAAAAATACAATAAAAAAAATTAACGGTATTATATGGATATTATAGGCAATAAATTGAACAATTTAATAAACATTATGATGATGATAAGAAAATTGGTATTGTTTTTGTAAAGTTTTTTTGTTATAATAAATAAACCTGATAAAAATATATTGAAAAGGGAGAGAATTTTTTATGATGACAGATAAAGAACTTGCTGAAATAAAAAAGCGTTTCAGACCTGACAGAAATAACATCACATCGGTCACAGGCTGTTTTGTAACATCTTCAAAGGAAATACTCAGCCGTTTTAAGATACCTGTATCCACACTGCTTGACGAACAAAAAGAATGGCTGATGAAGCTCCTGAAAAAATCTGTAACAGGTTCATACGGAAGAAATCTTCAGAATATAGATTTTTCAAATGAACAGGTAGAAAACGGAGAAGAACATAAACTTCTTATGCAGCTGAGGGAAAGCAGTCTTGAGGATGAAGAAGTGCTTACAAAATTTTATGAAAAGATAATATCATCATTTATTACAGATGAAAGTTATCTGATACTGCTTGCATATGACCCTTATGATGTTCCGTCATTTTCAAAGAACGATGAAGATACAGATGATTCAACAGAGATGTTCCGTTATATTGTGTGCAGTATTTGTCCAATAAAGATGACAAGATCATCACTCGGTTTTTCGACCATCAAAAATACTTTCAGCAATATAGGAGCTGAAAGTTCGGTATGTCAGCCCAAGGTAGGCTTTATGTTTCCGGGTTTTGAAGACAGAAAGACCAATATATACAGTGCTGTATTCTACACAGGCAGTACAAAAGAAACATATCCCGAGGTACTTGAAACGATTTTCGGAGCAACTGCCCAGATGGCACCGGAGGAACAGAAGGAAACATTCTGTAATCTTGTGGCAGAGTCATCAACAGGTGAGGGAAGAAGCCTTGAATTTGTTCAGTCCGTTCAGAATATGATCTCAGATATGATGACTGAGCATAAGGAAAGCAAAGACCCTGAGCCTCTTTTGCTTGATAAAAATGATGTAAAGAGAGTTCTGAGAACATGCGGAGCAGATGAACAGGAAATGGAGAATTTTGACGAAAGATTTGAAAGCGGATTTGGTGAATCAGCAGAAATTCCGCCCCAGAATATAATAAACCCAAAACAGTTTGAACTCAAAAATTCTTATCTGTCACTGAAAGTCGATCCACAATATAGTTTCATGGTCGAAACGAAAGTAGTAGACGGAACGAAATATGTGATGATCCGTGCAGATGAAGGAGTACAGCTCAATGGTATTTCCATACATTTTGACGGAGAAGAGCCGTCTATTCTGTCAAGATTGAGTGAAGGAATAGAAGATACAGCAGCTACCACAGCAACATCGGATAATAACGAATAATAATTTTACCGTCCTGATTTTTTTCGGGGCGGTATTTTTTTCAATCAGAAATGTGCGATCAGTGTCGATTACTGAGGTAATTCGGATACTAAAAAACGAACCTTGACAAAGAATTTTTTATGTAAAGAATTAACAAAAATACAAGTGGGTAATTATGCACATAAATGATTATTGTATGTAAAAATATCATGTCATTTTCACGATTTTGTTCAAAATGTATGATTGACGATATTTATAATTCGAGAACAACTAATTTGTACAAAATAAATATTTTATCTAAAATTATATGTAATTATAAACAATGTTAAATATATGTCTGATGTATAAATTTGCCAACAAAAATTTTTAATTTTAAAAATATTACAAAATTATGAACAAAAAACTTACTTTACAAAATACAATGTTTGATATAAAATTAACCTAAGGAAGTTCGTTTTGGGACTTGGCTGTAAAAAACAGAACGGAGGTGTTGTGAAAAATAATCGGAAGGGAAACTTAAAAATCAAAACAAAGAAAGGAATGATTTGCTTAATGAGTCGATTTGAAAAAATCAAAAAAGCCGTAAAAAGAACTACGGCACTCGCACTGTCCTCACTTATGGCTGCAACCTGCGTAAATGCGTCAGTTCTGACAGCAAATGCAGCTGCAAGCACACTCAGTAACGAAGAAAGAGGAGTAATCTTTGCAAACACAAGAACAGATTTCAGAGATGAATCCATTTACTTCGTTATGACTACCAGATTCTACAACGGTGACACCAGCAATGATACACAGTGCTGGGAGGTTGACCCTGAATCAGGTACTTATAAGGCAAACTACGAGGCTGATGATCCAGCATGGAGGGGTGATTTCAAAGGTCTTATCGAGAAACTTGACTATATTAAGGCTCTTGGTTTCTCTGCTGTGTGGATCACACCTGTTGTTGAAAACTGCTCAGGTTATGACTATCATGGATATCATGCACTCAATTTCAAAAAGGTTGACCCGAGATATGAATCATCTGACTGCACATATCAGGATCTTATCGATGCAGTTCACGGCAAAGGCATGAAGCTTATTCAGGATGTTGTTTACAACCACAGCGGTAACTTTGGTGAAACAAATCTTTGTAATATGTTTGTAAAGGAAGGCGATCTTAGCAAGTATACCTGCCTTAAGCTTGCTCCGAATTCCCCTCTTCCAAGTGATTATTTCAGTCTTACTCCCAGTCAGCAATATCAGACACGTCTGAAAATGATGAAGGATCCAAATTATGATATTAATAATTATTATCATCATGAACCTAATTTCAACTGGGACGATTATACCTGTCAGATAGCTCAGATTGCGGATGACTGTGTAGATCTTAATACAGAGAACCCTCTTGTTTATAATTATCTTGTTGAGGCTTATTCCAACTATATAAAAATGGGTGTAGATGCATTCCGTGTTGATACAGTACGTCACATTTCACGTCTTACACTTAACAAGGCATTCAACCAGCAGCTTATCGCAGCTTCAAAAACACCCGAAGCTGTAGCAAACAGAAATGGCTATGACTTCTTTATGTTCGGTGAAGTATGCTGCCGTCATACAGGCGGTGTATGGTATCGTGATAATCCGGGTATGTCCACTCCTTTCTATACATGGAAGGAATCAAAGGATTATGCATGGAGCGAAGATCCTGCCGATTGGGAAACAAACTATAATTCATCTATCCAGTGTTCAAAAGATAATGCTAATAACATTGGAGAACAGCCCACAAGTAATAATGCATTTCTAAACGGCAATGAATATCATACTCCCGATTACAGCAAGTTCTCAGGACTTAGTACGATTGACTTTCCGATGCATTGGTGTTTCAGAGAAGCAAGCGGTGCATTCAACATGGCTCTCGGCGGCGACAAGTATTATAACGACTGTACATGGAACGTAACTTATGTTGATTCACACGACTATGCTCCCGATAATGCTCCTGAAAATCAGCGTTTTTCAGGAAGTCAGGACACATGGGCAGAAAACCTTTCACTTATCTTCACATTCCGTGGTATTCCTTGTATTTACTACGGCTCTGAGATTGAGTTCCAGAAGGGGCAGCTCATAGATAAGGGGCCGCTTATCAAACTTTCAGAATCAGGACGTGCATACTTCGGGGATTATCTCGAAGGAGATATAGTAACAAGCGACTTTACAGTATTTAACGCAAGCGGTAATGTTGCAGAAACTCTCAAACACCCCCTTGCACAGCACATCATCAGACTTAACCGTATCCGTCAGGCAATCCCTGCCCTCAGAAAAGGTCAGTATTCAACTGATGGATGCAGCGGCAGCTTCGCATTCAAGAGACGTTATACAGGCAACGGTGTAAACAGCTTTGCACTTGTATGTATTTCAGGCGGAGCAACATTCTCAGGTATTCCGAACGGCACATATGTTGATGCTGTAACCGGCGACACAAAGACAGTATCAAACGGCACACTTACTGCAACTTGCTCAGGCAAGGGTAACCTCAGAGTTTATGTACTTAACGGTCCGGGCAGAATAGTTCCTAATGGTGCATATATTACAGACGGCGGTTCAGCTGAACTTATCGGCAATGCAAATGTAAATGTTGTAAAGCCTACAGGTATCAGCCTCAGCTCAACAAGTGCTACAGTAAGAGAAGCTGAAACAGTTTCTCTCAAAGCAACAGTAGCACCTTCAAATGCAACAAACAAGATAGTTACATGGACATCAAGCAACACTTCAGTTGCAACAGTATCAGGTGGTACTGTAACAGGTATATCAAAGGGTACAGCCAAGATCACAGCCAAGACATGGAACGGATTTGAAGCTACCTGTACAGTAACAGTAACCGAAAACACAAGCATTATAAAGCCCACAGGCATTACAATGACAACACAATCACTTGAACTTATTGAGGGTGAAACAGGAAATCTTTCCGCAACAGTAGCACCTTCAAACGCAACAAACAAGACAATAACATGGACATCAGGCGACACCACAATTGCTACTGTAAACGCATCAGGTCAGGTTACAGCAGTAAAAGAGGGTACAGTAACTATCACAGCAGCGACATTCAACGGTTACAAAGCAACAGCAACAGTAACAGTAACTCCCAAGCAGTTCAAGACTATCGACCACGGTGTATATTTTGAAAAGCCGTCAGGCTGGTCAAATGCGTATGTTTACCTGTTTGATTCGGCAACGAATTCAACAGTAGGAGCAAGCTGGCCAGGTACAAAGATGACGGATATGGGTGAAGATATTTACTGTTATGAATATTCCAATCCCACATCAACATTGATGCTTGTATTCAATAGTGGTGATGGCAAACAGACAGCAGACCTCGAATATGTAGACTGCGGTTATTATACACAGGCAGGCTACAAGAAGACTATCGAGAAACAAGATAATGTAGATGTTACTTCTGTAAGCGTAAGTAAATCAAGCGTATCTGTTAAGAAAGGCGAAACAGCTACGGTTACAGCAACAGTATCACCTTCAAATGCAACAAACAAAACAATCACATGGACAAGCTCAAATACATCTGTAGCTACTGTTTCAGGCGGCGTTATCACAGGTGTTAAGGCTGGTACAGCAACAATTACAGCTAAGTCAAACAACGGTAAGACTGCAACAGTTTCAGTAACTGTTACAGAGGATTCAGTAGTAACAGCACTTGCAAACAACTCAACGATAAGTGCAACATCAGTTGCAGCAGGCGGCACAATTAAGCTTACAGCTAAGGCTACAGGCGGTACAAGTCCGTACCTTTACACATATCGTTACAGAAAGAGCGGAGCTTCTTCCTGGACGACATTAGGCTCTTCAAATGTATCCGGTACAACAAAGAGTTTCTCAATAGCAGCAGCAGGCACATATGAAGTAGCAGTGCTTATCAAGGATTCTACATTAAAGGTTGTTTCAAAAGTGTTTAATGTAACAGTAGGTTCATCTTCAGCACTTGCAAACAACTCAACAATCAGTGCAACATCAGTTGCAGCAGGCGGCACAATTAAGCTTACAGCTAA
>OMZF01000002.1 GCA_900315465.1 uncultured Eubacteriales bacterium
ATTTGTGACAGAATACTTAAATTTACAGAAAAAGGAGTGGAAGAAACTTGACTGAAGAGGAATACCGTAAAGCAATAAACGCAGTGATATATCTTTCCGGTTGTGCCGTGAATGGTACGATTCCAGATAAAAAACTTATAGAGGGTTTGGATACAGAGCAGCTCAGAAAGGCAGCTAATAAGCATTTCCTTACAGCAATCGTTTGTTATGCACTGGAAACAGCAGGGATTCAAGATAATAAGCTATATCAGGCAAAAATGAAATCCATCCGCAAGATTTCTGCAATGGAAATTGATAAAAAGCAATTATTTGAACGTATGGAACAGGAAAAAATATGGTATATGCCGCTTAAAGGGACTGTTATTAAAGAAATGTACCCTTCATTGGGGCTTCGTCAGATGTCTGATTTTGATATTCTTTTTGACAAGGAATACGCCGAAAATGTCCGTGACATAATGCTTGATCTCGGCTTTACCTGTGAGCATTTCGGAAAAGGTAATCACGATGTATATTTAAAACAGCCTGTCAGCAATTTTGAAATGCACACCGAGCTATTTTTTAAAGAAGCTGACAAGGCGGAAATATATGAATATTACAAGGATATCAAAAGGCTTCTGATAAAGGATGATGATAATAATTTCGGTTATCATTTCCGAAATGAAGATCTGTACATCTACCTGACTGCTCACGAATACAAACACTATTCAGACGGCGGAACAGGACTGCGATCATTACTTGATACCTATGTTTTTTGGCAAAAGTACGCAGGTCAGCTTGATAAGGAATACATCTCAGCCGAAACGAAAAAACTCGGCATCAGTGATTTTGAACAGCAAAATTGTTCCCTTGCATTGCATTTGTTCGGAGATGGTGAGCTTACAAAGCAGGATAGACAAATGCTGGAGTATATGATATATTCAGGTACATACGGTACGTTTCAGAACAGTGTTGAAAACGGTGTAAAGAAAAACGGCGGAGGAAAGAAAGGAAAAATGGCTTATGTAAAAGACAAGCTATTTTTACCGCTTGACATTGTAAAAGAGAACTACCCGTTTTACTATAAGCACAAAGCACTTCTGCCTGTTTTGTTCTTTTACAGGATAGGCAAGGCTGTAACAGTAAGGAAAGGTCAAACGAAAAAAACTCTGAAAATACTAAAGGACATCAAGTGAATCACAACAAACAAAAATCTGAAGAAACGAAAAACAGCTACGGAATCCTCCGATAGCTGTTTTTCGGCGTATATAGGCATATTTCATTTGAGAAAATGATACTGCACGGGGCAATAGCCGGAGCAACCACCCGAAAAGCTCAGAACAAGGGAGCTTCAATAGACAGAATATTGCAGCACATCCCAATGTATCAGACGCAGCAGGATACAAGCAGTATCCTTGCGAAACAAGAACGACTCCAAGAACTGCAAAAGAAGTTTGATTTCTGACAAGCATTGATATTGAGCAGGCTGATACGGGAGAATTTGATGAACAGTTTGAAAGCCTGATGACAGAAATACATACCATCGGGGATGAAATGATGACTCTATGTCATAGTTTTCAAAAAGAAACATACCCTCCGCTATTGAATTACTGTTTTTGAAAACTGTGTGTAATTAATGGATTAATAGTATGGAATAACTCCTGAATGATTGCTTCCTGAAAATATTACACTCAGAGCAGCTTTTTTGTACTCATCAATCCGATACCTATAGTAGAAGCGTTATGTATTGTAGCAGTAAGCGTGGGTGGTGCAATTCCTGTTACACCCAGAGCAATCAGACCGCCGTTGATTGCAAGTATGGAGCGGTAATTTCGCTGTATGCGTTTCATCATAGCTGTGCTGAGTCTTCTGATGGAAATTATCCCTCGAAGGTTGTCCTCAGAAATTGTAATATCGGCTATTTCTCGTGCAATAGCCGCACCATCAGATATTGCAATACCTACATCAGCAGACGAAAGGGCAGGAGAATCATTTATGCCGTCTCCGACCATCACAACCGTGTTTCCCTTTGCTTTTTCACTCAGAATAAATCCGGCTTTATCCTCCGGCAAAGTTTCAGCATAAAAGGAATCCACACCAACCTTTGCGGCTATTGCTCCGGCTGTGTGTTTGCTGTCGCCTGTCATCATCACGATATTTGTAAAGCCGCAGCTTCTCAGTTCATTTATTATATCTCCGGCTTCTTCACGCAGAGGATCTTCAATACAGATCACTGCTGCAAGGTACCCGTCTATTGACATATATAATCTGGAATATTCCATAGAAATGGACAGAAGTTTTTGTTCTTCTCCAAGAGGAACAGCAGTACCCATATCCTCAAATATAAAGTGATAGCTGCCTATCAGCACGATCTTACCGTCGATAGTGAATTTTATACCATGTGCAACAACATATTCTACCTTCGTGTGCATTTCCTCATGGATAAGATTTTTATCCTTAGCAGCTTTGACGACTGCGTTTGCAATAGAATGGGGAAAATGCTCCTCAAGACATGCTGCAATTCTCAGCAGCTCGTCTTCAGCCATATCGCAGAAAGAAACAACCTTTCTGACTGTGGGAACTGCCTTTGTAAGTGTTCCTGTTTTATCAAATACTATCGTATTGGCAAGTGCCAACTTTTCAATAAACTTTCCGCCCTTGACAGTTATACCGTAATTATTGGCTTCTCTTATAGCTGACAGAACCGTAACGGGCATTGCAAGCTTTAATGCACAGGAAAAATCAACCATCAGAACAGATAATGCCTTTGTGATGTTTCTCGTAATGAGCCAGACAAGCAGAGTTCCGAAAAAGGTATATGGTACAAGCCTGTCGGCAAGATGCTCCGCCTTGCTTTCTACCTCCGATTTCAGCTTTTCTGTATCCTCTATCATAAAGACGATTTTTTCGTACCTTGTAGAACCAACAGCATTTTTTACGCAGACGGTCAGTTCTTCCTCTTCAATAACTGTTCCTGCATAAACTGTGCTTTCAGTATTTTTATGAACAGGGGTGCTTTCTCCAGTAAGAGATGCCTGATTTA
>OMZF01000016.1 GCA_900315465.1 uncultured Eubacteriales bacterium
CAGATTTGATAATATACTGACACTTATTGTAAGAATGTTTATTTGTCTTATTTTGCCGAACACACTTTTTATTCTTGCCTGTTTTAAAAGTGAGGAGTGCAGGGAAAGTATCGGACTTATCAAGAATATTACAAAAAAACAGCGAACCTGAATTCACTCGGATTCGCTGACTTTTTTTACTGCTGATTGATTTCCTGCTGTGTGGGAAGTCTCAGATTTGTTCCGATAAACTGTACATCAATAAAATCTTCAGGATTATGCCTTATGATATAATCTATATAACTCATTATATCCCATGCTGTTTTCTGATAACCGAGGGTATTTTTATGATAAAGACCCGTTTTGTAAATATTCGGTACGCCCCAATATGGTTCATGTGCATAGGTATTAAGGTCTAAAAGATAACAGTTATCTGTATTTTCACATATTTCCGAAACAGCGGTATTGATATCCGAATTATCTGTCGAATTCCATTCCATATTTACAAGGAATATCTTAGCCTTCGGCTGAACAGAAAGTATATATGAAAGCATTTTACCATACTGACCGTAGAACGTATCGGGGTTTGTGTCATAATCATTATTTATATCCGCCAATGTTCCGAGATTGTTTTGTGATTCCCTGAGCCAGTTATAATCGTTGAAACCGATATTTATGATATAAGCCGTGCAAGGTGAAGCGGCAACAGCGGTTTTCCATTCATTATACCAGTTATTATTATGGAGATACTGACCGCCGCGGCAAAAATGATGAACATTACAGCCAGTAGCCCTTGCAATACATGCACCCCATGAATAAGAATTATTATCAGTATATTTGTATTCACCTGTTATTTCGTCAACACCTTCCATACATCCGCAGGCAAGACTGTCACCGATAATACCTATATCATGGAAAATTGCAGTATAACCTCCTGTACGGTCTATGTTGTCGAGGGGAAGTTCTGTATTAAAATCAGTTTCCTTTTTAAGATTGCGTTTCAGATAGGGAATGGGGTAGGGGTGGTCATCGGCATTTGAAACAATTACAATACCCTCCGGCAAAAGCAGAGAATTTGGAAAGTCAAATATAATGTATCCGTCATTGGCAACTGTAAGAGAAGTACCTGTACCCGTAGAAGAAAAATTACCGTTGATGTCAAAAAGCATATAAGTAAAGTTCATCTGGGCTTTTTTCTCAAATGCAGATTTTATTATACTTCCGTGTTCAACAGGGTAGACATCTGTATATATACGTTCGCTGTTTCCTCCGAGATAGCTTGACGGGTTATCTTTATTTGCGGAAGTGACCCATGTTTTTATCATCATGCCTGTGTGCAGAGCATTCATATCAACGAGGGCAGAAGTACGGGAGTATAATTCAGATTTGATTGAAGAAATATTATCCGTCACAGAATTTTCATAAGCTGTAACTCTGTCTGAAAGCTGAGAAATAGCAGAAGCCGACTTTGGTGTTTTAATTTCCTTTTTAACGGTAGGAACAAAATTTGACTGCTGAGGAGTTTCACGTTTGTTTATACGAAGTATATATCCTCCGTCGGGGATAATAAGTTTAAAATCGGTGTATTCATCGGCTGCACCCGAACCGCTTTCCTGTTCCTGACGGAGAACATTATTATTTTCATCTAAAACAGCAAACAGAAGTACGTTATAAAAATTCCAGCCGGTTATATAAAACACATCACCTGAATTTACCCTTATATCTGTGTGGGAATAAAGATTACTTTCAAAAAAAGTACCGTCAACGTGCTGATAACCGAGTTCATATGTAAGCTCAAGTGTTCTGAGAGTGGTAGTAAATACTTCTTTATCGACCTTGCCGAGAAGGTTATTTGTATCATATATCTGTTCACGGACAGCTGTGCCTGCCGAAGCATATATTTTACCGTCAGCGGCAGTGCGTATGTCAATAAGCTCGGTATTTCCCTCTGAATCGGCATTATTGGCTATGATATTATCAATGCGGCTGTTTGTTGCATTGATACGGTTATCAAGTTTGTCATTCATTTCATTTTCTGCATTTTCGAGAGATATATGCATTTCGGAAACCTGAGAATCAATATAATTATTCATGTTGTTGATTTCGGTATTAAGTGTGCGTGTCATGCTGCTTATTTTGCTGTCCGTTTCACTTTTGAGCTGCTGTGCGGTATTAGTAAGCTTTGTATCCAGCCTGTTAATTCTGCTGTTAGTCTGGGCATAAGCTTTTTCTTCTGTTGTCGGAATATCGACTGATGCATCTATGTTATAGTAATTCATACTGTATCATCCTTTCTTGCAACACTTTCTTTAATAATAAACTGATCAGCCGTTGTAATGTGATAAAATTCACCGTTACTGCATTGCAGACCTATATCATAATAATAAATGCCTGCAGGAATGTCTGTTTCTTCAGACGTCAGCTTAAACGGATAACCGCCCAGAATTTCATCGTATTCCTGCAATGTTTTTCTGATGATAGTATTTTCTTCGCTGTTTGTATGGTAATCTTTTTTTACGGCAAATATAAGCTTATCATTTTCACCTAAAATAATACCGTCGGCATTTTCGTTTGTCAGTCTGATTTTTATATAAAAATCAGATGCCCGTTTTACAATCATAAGAAATATTTTATCCTCCTTGTTTATTGAAATATCTGTACGAAATTATTGATTTTATGTGTTACACAAAAGCTGTGTCTGCTTTCAAATCATTCCGCAGCAGATAGCTTTTCAATGGTCAGCGGAAGAAATATATGATTATACCTTGAAAGGTATAATTAAACAGGTCAGCTTGAATAAAAATACCCTCATAATCCATTGAATGATATGAACTATGAGAGTATTATTTATTCAATGCAAACAGTCTGACATATGCACCTTCATTTTCGATAACACCGAAAGCTCTTGCACGGTTTATTATTTTCTTAGCCCAGTTGGTATGAGGTTTTATTTCATTCATTTTATTATCCCCGGCTCCTTTTATAACACCTCCGGTTTTATTGCCGAGTATCATTGAAGCATCTTCATATTCCTCTTTTGTTACTGCCATCAGAGCATTTACAAATTTAACATGTGTAGGATGGATAACGGTGCGTCCCACAAAGCCGTTTGCTTTGTCAAGTATTACCTCACGCAGCAGACCGTCAATTTCATTATTCACGATAGGCAGTCTTTTCATAAGATAATCATCCAGACCATGTTCGGGGAGTTTTTCAAACATCAGTTCCTTTGGTGCTCTGAAATATTCCCACACAGGGCCTGAGATGATATAATCATTATTTCTTCCGCATATGTTCAAAATATCGCAGAGGCATTCTTTTACAGTCATAATATCATAAATAGAATAATCCACACCTCTGCGAACACCAAATACGGAAGAAAAGTCTGTTCCCCCCACACGAACCTGCAAAACAAGATCATGGTATTTATCAAGTATTTTTTTAATACCTATAAGCTCCTGAATCCTTGTTTCCTTATATGCAACCAGTTCATCCTCGATTATAGGCATACCATAGATTATTTCACCAAATTTTTCATTAAGATCTTTAAGATAAGAATAATATTCATAACCGTTTTCTGCGTTGAATTTTGGGAAATTAATACCGCAAAGAGACCTGACCTGATTTTTGGTAAGTCCTTTAGAAAAATGCTTGAATTGTTCCAGATTACGAACACGAACAAAGATCAGAGGAACAATATCAGATGAAAGACTGCCGTTATCTATTGAATTGGTTACAGTATCAAGAATGTTATGCACATTTTCTTCTGCTTGCAGAACCATATCCTCCGGACAAGCATCTTCAAAACAAAATACGATGGTAGTAAGTCCGGGCATGGCATTTGAAAGGATTTTCGGTGTAAAATCTTTGGTGCTTGGCATATACATAGTAGCCCCAAGACAGTATTGCAGCAATTCTCTGTCTGTATATTTATTGAAACTTTCAGGCTCGATCACAAATTTGAAGTCAGGATTATATAAATGATGTTTCATTGAATGATAAGATTCCTTTCTTTTAGTATATTTGCAATAATAACCCCCACCTGAACAGGCGGGGACAGACTTAGCCAAAATGATTGTAATATAATTTGCTTGTTATGTCAACAAAAATATTTTCAGGTTTCAGAAACCGAAAGCAAGTGAAAATATGAATGCTATTATCCATGCTACAGCACATTGCCAGATAACAAGTGCTAAAGACCATTTTACGCCTAATTCACGTCTTACGGAAGCAGCAGAAGCTGCACACGGTGTATAAAGCAGGCTGAACACAAGCAGACAGACAGCGGAAGCGGTTGACATGACAGAGGTTATATCTCCTGAATAAAGCACTTCAAGAGATGATACAACACTTTCCTTTGCAATAAAACCGCTGATAAGTGCAGTAACTATTTTCCAGTCGCCAAGTTTTATCGGTGCAAACAAAGGAGCAATAGTGCCTGCAAGCAGAGAGAGGATGCTGTCCTGAGAATTCTCTACCATATTCATATGAATATCAAAATTCTGTAAAACCCATATAACTATCGTTGATATAAATATTATGGTAAACGCTCTCACAAAAAAATCCTTTGATTTCTCCCGGAGAAGATGTCCTGTGTTTTTAAGTCCGGGCAGACGGTAATTGGGCAGCTCCATTACAAACGGTACGGCTTCACCTTTGAACAGTGTCTTCTTATAAAGAAAAGCTATAATAATGCCTGTGATTATACCGAGAAAATAGAGTCCCGAAATAATAAGCCAGCTGTAACGAGGGAAAAAAGCATTTGTGAAAAAGGCATAAATCGGCAGCTTAGCGGAACAACTCATAAAGGGAGTCAGCAGTATAGTCATTTTTCTGTCACGTTCACTTGGGAGTGTGCGTGTTGCCATTACGGCAGGTACTGTACAGCCGAAGCCTATGAGCAGCGGTACTATACTTCGTCCGGAAAGACCGATTTTTCTGAGAAGCTTGTCCATAAAAAATGCTACTCTTGCCATATATCCGCTGTCTTCAAGTATTGATAAAAACAGGAACAATGTTACTATAACAGGCAAAAAGCTTATAACACTGCCTATACCTGCAAAAATACCGTCTGTGACAAGTCCGACGAGCACTTCATTAACAGATGCATCTTCCATGTGTGACCTTACACTTTCTGTAAGAGCTTCTATTCCTTGCTCCATAAGCTCTTGCAGATTACCGCCTATGACGCTGAATGTCATCCAGAAGATAAATATCATTATAAGTACAAACATAGGTATAGCGGTGTATTTGCCTGTCAGAACCTTGTCGATCTTAAGACTCCGCTTTTTCTCACGGCTTTCAACGGGTTTTACCACAGTAAGCTCACATACCCTGCGTATGAAAGAAAATCTCATATCTGCTATTGCAGCATTACGATCAAGACCTCGTTCCTTTTCCATTTGTTTTATAATGAATTCAATCATATCTTCTTCATCAGAGGAAAGGTCAAGCTGTTTTCGGATAAGTTCGTCGCCCTCAACAAGCTTTGATGCCGCAAAACGTACAGGAATATCAGCTTTTTCCGCCTTGTTTTCGATAAGATGGATTATAGCATGAAGACAGCGGTGAACGGGCCCGGATTCTCCTTCGGCACTGCAAAAATCCTGACGAGCAGGTTTTTCTCTGTAATGTGCAATATGTACAGCGTGTTTTACAAGCTCGTCAACACCCTGATTTTTTGCTGCCGAAATTGGTACAACAGGCACACCGAGCATGGATTCAAGTGTATTTATATCGACAGAACCTCCGTTTGCGGTGAGTTCGTCCATTATATTGAGTGCCACCACCATAGGTACATTCATTTCGAGCAGCTGCATTGTAAGGTACAGATTACGTTCGATATTTGTGGCATCGAGTATATTTATTATAGCATGAGGTTTTTCCTGAAGTACAAAATTACGGGAAACAATTTCTTCATTGCTGTATGGTGACATGGAATATATACCGGGTAAGTCAGTTATGCGGGTTTTGGGGTAACCTCTGATAACGCCGTCTTTTCTGTCAACGGTCACACCGGGAAAATTTCCGACGTGCTGACGTGAGCCGGTAAGCTGATTAAAAAGAGTCGTTTTTCCGCAGTTCTGATTCCCGACAAGTGCATAAGTCAGAACAGTATCATCCGGCAGAGGGTCACCGCTGCCTTTCAGATGAAATCGACCTTCTTCACCCAGACCGGGATGATGTGAAGACTGAGATTTACTTTCTTTATTATGTTTCTTTTCTTTTTTTATGTCAGAAGGTTTCTTTTTTTCAATTTCAATTTTTTCGGCATCTGCAAGTCTGAGGGTAAGTTCATAACCGTGAAGTGAAAGCTGCATAGGGTCGCCCATAGGTGCAAGCTTTACTGTTGTGACCTCAACACCGGGGATGATACCCATATCCAGAAAATGCTGACGCAGACTTCCTTCACCGCCGAGTTTTTTAATAACGGCGGTTTCGCCTGTTTTCAGGTCTTTTAATGTATCCATTTTCTTTTTCCTTCTCTCAAAAGCATTAAATTACAACATAGTCTATTATAACAGCTACTATTACTTTTTTCAACACTATCCTCAGGGAAAAATAATTTATAGTATTGCATTATTACGAAAAATGGTTTAAAATATGATAGTAGATTTATTAGTTTTTATATCCTCAGGGCA
>OMZF01000085.1 GCA_900315465.1 uncultured Eubacteriales bacterium
AGCCCGATTTTACGCCTGTGGAGTTAGTAGGTTACGAGGACGATGAAGCAGGAAGCCCATTGGCTTTAGCCAATGGGTAGTTCACATCAAGATCATGCTGCTGAAAAAGAAAAGGACAACACACAATATGATTTTCCTATAGCGAGATATAGAAAGTTCCTATATCGATAAATGGAACTTATTTCTTGACAAATCTCTTTGTTTATGAGATAATACTATGTAGTATAAACCTACTAATCATATAGGCAATATGTTATTAATAAGGAGAAAACTGTATGAATATAAATACCCTTCAAAAGCGATGTTGATGTTTTATTATCTTTCACAATAAAATCCGAGGAGAGAAAATAAATGAAAACATATAAGAAAATAACCGATCTTATTGGAAAAACACCGCTTTTAGAGCTGGAAACCGTCAGCAAAGATACTGGTGCAAGAATTTTGGGTAAGCTTGAATATTTCAATCCGGCAGGAAGCGTAAAGGACAGAATAGCAAAGGCTATGATAGACGACGCAGAGGCAAAGGGACTTCTTAAGCCTGATTCAATAATTATCGAACCTACAAGCGGAAATACAGGAATAGGACTTGCTGCAGTCGCAGCCGCAAGGGGGTATCAGGTTATTCTTACAATGCCTGAAACAATGAGTATTGAACGCAGAAATCTTCTCAAAGCCTATGGTGCAAAAGTCGTTCTGACCGAGGGAGTAAAGGGTATGAAGGGTGCTATCGAAAGAGCACAGGAGCTTGCTGCCGAAAATGCACACAGCTTTATTCCAAGTCAGTTTACCAACAGTGCAAACCCGAAAATCCATTATGATACAACAGGACCTGAAATATGGAACGATACCGATGGAAAAGTGGATATCTTTGTTGCCGGTGTCGGCACAGGCGGTACTGTTTCTGGTGTGGGTGAATATCTTAAAAGCAAGAATCCGAATGTTCAGGTGGTTGCAGTTGAGCCTGCCGGTTCGCCTGTTCTTTCAGGAGAAAAACCCGGGCCACACAAGATACAGGGTATCGGTGCAGGATTTGTTCCCGAAACACTGAATACCGCAGTATATGACGAGGTTATAAAGGTAACAAATGAGGATGCTTTTGAAACAGGAAGATTGCTTGCTAAAAAGGAAGGTCTGCTTGTAGGAATATCCTCCGGTGCGGCTGTATGGGCAGCATCAGAACTTGCAAAGCGTCCTGAGAACAAAGGAAAAATCATTGTAGCAATACTGCCCGATACAGGTGAAAGATACCTGTCAACTGCAATGTTTTCAGTATAAAGAAAGAGGTAATTGAGATGAATATCCGCAGCAATGTACAGCTTAATAATGTATCGGCCGAAAACAATGCATTTGTTTCCGGCAGCATTGCTGCACCTGTTTGCTGCTGTATGTGCTGTACTGATACAGGCGGCTTACAGAGTAGTTTTATTTTACCGTAAAACAGTTTTTCTACCATAGCCGTCTGTCTGCACTTATGCAGTACAGGCGGTATTTTTTATGTTTAGGAGATAATTATTATGATAGCAGCACAGGAAAGCATTACTGCAAAATTATGTTCCTTTGCCCGTGCTTATCACTCAAATATCGGGCGAAAGAAAATATTTGACGATTATCTTGCCTATGATCTTATGGGCAAGGAGGAATTTGAAGAAATAGGTCAACTCATACAGAATGATTTTGATACTGAAAAAATTGCCGATAATGCAGAATTTACAGCGGAGCAGATCAATCCTAAGCTTAACCGCTATATAACACCTATTCCCCTTTCAAGAATCGCTTTTGCCGAAACCAGACTTCTTGAATTTGCGAAAAAGCATTCCGGATGTCAATATGTTATATGCGGTGCGGGAATGGACACATTTGCATTCAGGAACGAAGAGGCAAATATAAAGATATTTGAGCTTGACCATCCGGACACAGGACGCTATAAGCGTGAAAGGATAAAAGAGCTTGAATGGAATATTCCGAAGAATCTGACCTTCGTTCCCATAGATTTTTCAAAGGACGATATGACAGAGGTGCTGCTTTCATCGGGATTTGATCAGAATATTCCGACATTCTTTGCAATATTGGGTGTTTCTTATTATCTGACTCTGCCGGTTTTTGAGCAAACGATAAAAAATATCAGTAAGCTTTGCCATGCAGAAGGAGAAGTCGCATTTGACTATCCTGATGAAACAACACTTGCAGCTCAAAGCTCTGAAAGAGTACATACACTTGCTTTTATCACCGAAAGGCTCGGAGAAAAAATGCTTCATGGTTATTCTTTCCCGGAGATCAATTCCGTGCTTGATAAATACGGCTTTGAAATAGTTGATCATGAAACTCCACAGATGATACAGCAGCATTATTTTGCGGACAGGGATGACGGAATCAAGGCATTTGAAAATATACATTTTATGTTGGCATATAAGGAGAATGAGAAAATGAAAAATTATATTTTTACATCAGAATCGGTTACAAAGGGACACCCCGACAAGGTCTGCGATATGATCTCGGATGCAATACTTGATGCTTTCCTGAGAGAAGATAAAAATTCCCGTGTTGCCATTGAAACGTTGGTAAAAAACAATACTGTCGTTCTTGCCGGTGAGGTTTCCTCCAAAGGAATTGTCGATATTGAAAAGACAGTCAGAGATACCATCAACAATATCGGATATAACCGTGCGGAGCTTGGTTTTGACGGTCATTCCGCAGAAATAATTCAGCTCATTGATAAACAGTCGCCCGATATCGCACAGGGTGTTGACGATGCACTTGAACACAGAGGTGAAAATAAAGCAGATATAGGTGCAGGGGATCAGGGAATGATGTTCGGCTATGCTGTCAATGAAACGGAGGAACTTATGCCGATTGCGATTTCACTTGCACATAAGCTTTCACGAAAGCTTACTGAGGTAAGGGAAAACGGTACTCTTTCCTATCTCAGACCTGATGGGAAAACACAGGTTTCAGTTAAATATGAAAATGGAAAGCCTGTCGGAATCGATACTATTCTTATTTCAACGCAGCATGATCCGGATATAACACAGGAGCAGATCAAAACTGACCTGATCAAATATGTTATCCGTCCCACACTTCCGAAAAAGTGGAAAAATGATGATTACAAAATACTGATAAATCCTACCGGAAGATTTGTTATCGGCGGCCCTGTAGGTGACAGCGGACTGACCGGCAGAAAAATCATTGTTGATACCTACGGCGGAGCAGCGGCTCACGGCGGAGGAGCATTTTCCGGCAAAGATCCTACAAAGGTTGACAGAAGTGCAGCCTATGCCGCAAGATATATTGCAAAAAATATTGTTGCTGCAGGAATTGCGGATAGGGCTGAAATACAGCTTGCCTATGCGATAGGCGTTGCTTCACCGGTGTCTGTACTTGTCAATACTTTTGGTACGGGCAGGGCATCCGATGATCTTATCAGACAGGCAGTTGAAAATACAATCGATCTAAGACCCGCAGGCATAATTGAAAGATTTGCTCTGAAAAGACCTATTTATGCACAGACAGCCTCCTACGGACATTTCGGCAGAACAGATATTGACCTGCCGTGGGAAAAGACCGATCTTGCATCTGAACTTAAAAGATATATTGACCATTATCGTAAGGAGGCGGTTTGATGAAACTTATAGCAAGCTTTTCAGTCGATCATAGATATATTATCCCCGGAATTTTTACAAGCCGGACGGATACAGTCGGTGACAGTATTATCACGACCTACGATATAAGGCTTACAAAACCAAACAAAGAACCCGCAATAGATGCGGCGGCAATGCATTCACTGGAGCATATTATAGCGACTTTTCTGCGAAATGACAGCGAATGGAAGGATGAGATCATCTACTGGGGGCCGATGGGATGTCTGACAGGCTTTTATCTGATACTCAAAGGCAGCCGTTCTCCACAGGAGATATATAAGCTTATACTCAGAGCTTTCAGAGAGGTACAAACTTATCAGAGTGTTCCCGGTACATCACCGGAAAACTGCGGCAATTACCTGATGCACAATCTCGGAATGGCAAAATGGTATGCAAAAAGATTTGCAGATTATCTTGAAGCAAATTCAAAAAACAAAGATATTTTCAATTATCCGAAAACAGAACGTCTTGTCACAGATGACGGACAGCATTTTTTTGATTCATAAATAACAGGAGGAATAATCATTATGTCAACGTATAAAAATATCGAATCAGCTCTTATTCACGGGGGCATTTACGGAGACGAATATACAAAGGCAGTCAATGTGCCTATCTATCAGACATCTACATACGAACAAAGCGGTATCGGAGAAACGCCGAAGTGGGAATATTCCCGTACAGGTAATCCTACCCGTGCGGCACTCGAAGCACTTATCGCAGAGCTGGAAGGAGGAAAGGCAGGCTTTGCATTTGCATCAGGCATGGCGGCTATTACAGCCGTACTCAGTCTTTTCCACACAGGAGATAAGATCATTATTTCAAGCAATGTTTACGGAGGTACTTTCCGTGTGTTGGATAAGGTTTTCAATCATTTCGGTATTGGCTATTCTATCGAAGACACAACAAACATTGAGGAGCTTGAAACAAAAATAACACCTGATGTAAAGGCAATATTGATTGAAAGTCCTGCTAATCCCCTGCTTACCGTGACAGACATCGGTGCAGTTTCAAGGCTTGCTGCAAAGTATGACATTTTTTCTATCGTTGACAATACCTTTATGACACCATATCTGCAAAGACCGCTTGAACTTGGGGCAGACATTGTTATTCACAGTGCAACAAAATATCTTGGCGGTCATAGTGATGTTGTGGCAGGGCTGGTTGTTGTTAATGATGACAAGCTTGCTCGTCAGATAGCATTTATCCAGAATTCAACTGGTGGAGTTCTTGGCCCATTTGACAGTTTTTTGCTTATCAGAGGAATTAAAACACTTGGGGTTCGTCTTGACCGTCATGTTGAAAATGCGGAAAAGGCAGCAAAATTTCTTAGTGAACATAAGGCAGTAAAAAAAGTATATTATCCCGGACTGCCTGATGCACAGGGCTATGATATAAATAAAAGACAAGCAAAAAACGGTGGTGTTATGATCTCCTTTGAACTGTATGAAAACTACGATATAAAAAAATTCTTCAAATCACTCAAACTTATATCCCTTGCTGAAAGTCTTGGCGGAGTGGAGAGTCTTGTTTGCCATCCGGCAAGTATGACACACGCTTCCATTCCTTATGAAGTGCGTCAGAAGGTGGGCATAACAGACGGTCTTATCAGACTTTCAATAGGAATCGAAAATATTGACGATATTCTTGCCGATCTCGCACAGGCTATTGCAGAAAGCGAGGGTTAATTATGGCACTTTATGAAGATATGCGGGAACTTATTGGAAATACTCCGCTTGTAAGACTTAATCATCTTGATCTTCCTGATGGTGTAAAACTTTACGCAAAATTAGAGCTTTATAATCCTTCCGGCAGCGTCAAGGACAGAATAGGGAAATATATGATAGAAGATGCCGAGAGAAAAGGTATACTGAAAAAAGGCAGTGTTATTGTAGAAGCAACCGCCGGAAACACAGGTCTCGGTATTGCTTTTGCAGCACTTAACAGAGGTTATCAGATCATCTTTGTTGTGCCGACAAAGTTTTCGCAGGAAAAACAGACGCTTCTCCGTGCTCTTGGTGCAAGGATAATCAATACTCCCCGTGAGAGCGGAATGCTGGGTGCATGGAAAAAAGCAGAGGAAATACGCAGCACTATTCCCGATGCAGTGACCCTTGAACAGTTCAAAAATCCTGCTAATCCGCTTGCACACTATGAAACAACAGGAAAAGAAATATATAATGATCTTGGCGGCAATATTGATTATCTTGTGGCAGGAGCAGGCAGCGGCGGTACATATTCAGGCGTTGTGAAATACCTGAAAGAAAAAAACAGCAGCGTCATTGGAGTGCTTGCTGATCCTGTCGGTTCCACTATGGGCGGAGGCGAGCACAGTGATTATGATATTGAGGGTATCGGCAACGATTTTATTGCAGATACCATGGATATGTCCCTTGTGGATAAGGTCATAAAAATAACAGACAGTGAAGCGTTCAAAAGTACAAGGGAACTTGCGAAATCAGAGGGAATATTTGCCGGATCTTCATCAGGTGCTGCACTTGCAGCAGCCAAAAAACTTATAGCAAACGGTGCAAGAGGAAATATAGTGATTATTTTTCCTGATAGAGGAGACCGTTATTTTACAAAAAATATATATGAATAAAGGTGTATTATGACTTTACAACAGATACATTACGCAATAACCATTTCAGAACAGGGGTCTTTCAATAAGGCGAGTGAGGTGCTGTATATTTCACAGCCCTCACTGACAGAGGCTGTAAGAGAGCTTGAGAAGGAGCTTGGAATAACAATATTTTACCGAAGCGGAAAAGGTGTGACACTTACAGGCGACGGAACGGAATTCATTTCATATGCCCGGGAGCTTTACCGTCAGTATGAGGTGATAGCCGACAGATACAAAGATAATACTGCATTAAAGAAGAAATTTGCTGTTTCAACACAGCATTATTCCTTTGCCGTAAAGAGCTTCGTAGAGCTTGTCAAGCAGCTGAGTACGGATGAATATGAATTCGCTATAAGAGAAGTACGCACACAGAAAGTGATTGATGATGTTAGCACTCTGAAAAGTGAGATAGGCATATTGTATCTGAGTGATTTCAACTCTCCGATACTTACAAAGCTGTTCAGGACAAACAAACTGGACTTTCATGAGCTTATCACCTGTGACGCATATGTTTATCTGTGGAAGGGACATCCGCTTGCACATAATAAAAGCATACGCTTTGATGAACTGATAGAATATCCGAGTCTGTCCTTTGAGCAGGGCGGCAGCGGTTCTATGTACTTTGATGAGGAAATACTCAGCAATCATCAGTATCCCCGTACTATAAAGGCAAGCGACAGAGCAACTATGCTTAATCTCATGATCGGGCTGAACGGCTATACACTGTGTTCGGGAATTATCTGCGAGGAACTCAACGGAAGTGACTTTGCGGCTATTCCCTTTGAGCCGGACAGCGAACATCCCGGCAGCAAAATGAAAATAGGCTATATCACAAAGAAAAATATACACCTCAGCAGAGTAGGAAAAATGTATGTTGAAGAATTGAAGAAATATCTGGGAGTACAAGATGAAAATAATTGACTTTCATGCACATATATATCCTGATAAGATAGCGGAAAAAGCTTCTCAGGCAACAGGAGATTTTTATAATATTACTCCGGCATACAGCGGCACATCACAGGAGCTTCTGTCTTCCGGCAAGGCGGCAGGAGTTTCAGGCTTTGTATTGTTGCCGGTAGCAACAAAGCCCGACCAGGTGCATCATATAAATGAATTTACTGCTGAGGAGGTCAGAGCACACAAGGAGTTTTATGGCTTCGGAACACTTCATCCTGAATGTGATGATCTTATCGAAGAAACAGAACGTATAATAAGTCTTGGATTAAAGGGAATAAAACTCCACCCTGATACGCAGCAATTCAATACAGATGATGATCGTCTTTTTGAAGTTTTTGACTATATTCAGGGCAGAATTCCTCTTCTTGTGCACTGCGGAGATAAGCGGTTTGACTATTCACATCCACGCCGCCTTAAAAATGTGATCAATAACTTTCCTCATTTGCAGATAATAGCGGCACATCTTGGAGGATGGTCGCTTTTTGAGCAGGCATTTGAAATTTTGCGAGATACGGATTGTTTTCTTGACATCTCGAGCACAATGATGTTTTTGCCGCCTGAAAAGGTGGTCAGGTACATACACGGCTACGGTGCAGACAGGATACTTTTCGGCACTGATTTTCCTTTGTGGGATCCTCAAAAAGAAGCAGCAAGCTTTTTGAAACTTGATTTAAGCAATAATGAACGTGAGCAGATCGCATGGAAAAATGCTATGGAAATACTGAACGGGTAATAGGTTGAACCTATTACCTATAATACCTATCGGATATTAGACAAATGAAAAGACAGATGATATAATAAACACATCAAACAGAAAGGAGCTAAATGCCATGACAAAGACAACTGTAATGACAATGTTTATGAATAGCTGTATGTGTATGACTCAGGAAGCGGTTTTCTGTGTCAAGGCTTGCTGCACTTTCCGAATGTGATGCTGTGTTTATCTGAATTCACTGTAGGAAGTCAGCAATGGCTTCCCTTTTTACTGCCAATTTTAAGGAGGAATAAAAAATGAGTAATAAAACGTCAAACAGAATAAGCAGTGAAAACATAAAATATGCTGCAATAACAGCAATGTTTGCTGCTTTGATCACTGTAACAACAGCGTACATAAAGATACCTGCTCCGCTTGGTTATGCACACGCAGGTGACAGCATGATATACCTTGCGGCAAGCGTTCTGCCCGGGTCACTGGGTTTTGCGGCAGCCGCTGTTGGCGGAGGGCTTGCTGATCTGCTTGCAGGATATCCACAATGGGCAATACCGACAGCAATCATAAAAGCACTGAATGTCCTGCCGTTCTTCCTTATAAAGCTTGCTTTGAAGAACAGTCCCAAGCTTCAAAAGATAATAAGTCTGCCAAATTTACTTATGCTGATACCCACAACGATAGTAACGATAGGCGGTTATTTTGTGGCAAATTCTTTGCTGTATGATACAGCAGCAGCGGTAGCAGAGATACTTCCGAATTTCGTTCAGGCAGGTGTCGGTGCTGGATTGTTTATAGTACTCGGTACAAGTCTTGATGCCGTACATTTCAAATCAAGAATATTATCACATAGAAAGGAAAAAAGACATGAAGCATAGAAAAATAACGGTACTGCTGTTTGCTGCAGTAATTAGTGCAACTGTCTTGACGGGATGTACAACGGTATCACGGAAAACATACAATTCAGATGAAAGCAGTGAAAAAAGCTGTTGCCATGAAGAAAACAAAGATTCTGACTGCTGCGGGAATAAGAGCGAGGAAAGTTCTTCTGTTCCCGACTGCTGTGACGGAGAATAAAAAACAAAAAGAGAAAGGAAAGATAATGATGAATACTAATACAAAAACAAAAATAACTGCTGCTGTCATTGCAGCAATACTTGCACTGACAGCTCTTGCAGGCTGTAACACACCTGATGATAATGCATTAGTTGAAGGCAGTAAATCTGCATCGGCTGCAAATTCGTCAACGGAGAATCAGAAAACTTCACTTGAAAAGACAAGTTTTAATTTAGGACACCTCAATTCAACTGCTCACCTTTTAGGCTTTGTTGCAAAAGAGGAAGGCTATTTTGAAGAAGAAGGACTTGATGTGACTCTTACACTATTTTCATCGGCTGCGGAGCTTTCCACCGGTCTTGAATCTGATAAGCTGGATGTTGCATTTATCGGTTCTGTGCCGTCTATTACCTTTCAGAGTAAGGGACATGACCTGACGATCTTTGGCGGAGCAATGACAAACGGTCATGGCTATGTTATAAAGCCCCAGTTTGTTGAAGGTCTTGATAAATGGGATGTAAGCATCCTCAAGGGCAGAAATGTTGCTTCTGTTAAAAATAGTGTACAGGATGCCGAACTCCAGATACTTCTGAAGGATAAGGGAATTGAAATCGGCGAAGGTGCTGACAAGGTAAATATAGTTTATTTTGATAGTCAGAAAGACGCTTACAATGCACTACAGAATGACAGTATTGATGCTGTATCAGCATATTCACCCTATACCTCACTTGCCGAAAGCCAAGGCTATAAGATAGTTTATCGCTGCTCAGAGGAACCGCTTCTTGAAAATCAGCCCTGCTGCCGTCAGGTTGCTTCTACAGCGGCACTTAGCAAATATCCAAATTCCTATCAGGCATTTGAAAGAGCACTTATCAAGGCATATAAATTCACACAGGAAGATCAGGAGCAGACTATCAAAGATGTAAAGAAGTACATTGACATAGAAGAAGATCTTATAAAAACTGAAATATATGGCGGTTATGGTACATCTGTTCCTGACCCTGACAAGCAGGGTACAGCTGCCCTCAAAAAATCAATTGTTGAGCTTGGCTATACGGAGGATTACGACATTAACAAGCTCTATAATACAGATATTTATAAAAATGCACTTGAAAGCCTTATCAGCGAAAATCCTGATGATAAAGTATATGCCGAGCTCAAAAAACACTTTGACGAGTTTGAATAAATTGTATTTATGAAATGAAAAATCGGCTCCGGTGAAAAAAGAAGAGATGATAAAAATGAGCAAGATAGAGATCAATAATCTGACAGTCAATTATACTGAAAAGAAAAAGAGCTTTACTGCACTGAAAAATGTCAGCTTCTCCATAGAGGAAGGCGAGTTTGTCAGCGTGATAGGCTCCAGCGGATGTGGCAAAAGCACACTTCTGAGTATACTTGAAGGTATCAACAGTCCCACAGAGGGAGAAATACTGATAAACGGTGAGCCTGTTACCGGAACAGGCTCTGACAGAGGTGTTGTATTTCAGCACTACTCCCTGTTCCCCTGGATGACAGCAAGGAAGAATGTTGCCTTCGGCATTAAGCAGGTCAATAAGACTGCAAGCAGGGCAGAACGCTATCAGCTTGCTGACGAATTTCTCCAGAAGGTCGGGCTTGAACAGTTCAAAAATAAATATCCGTCTCAGCTTTCCGGCGGAATGCAGCAGCGTGTTGCAATAGCACGGGCGTTGGCAATGGATACGGATATTCTTCTTATGGATGAGCCTTTCGGAGCAATAGACGCTAAGAACCGAACCATTTTGCAGGAGCTTCTTCTTGAACTATGGGAAAATGCTACACCAAGAAAGACAGTCGTATTTGTCACCCATGATATTGACGAGGCAATATTTCTTTCGGATAAGATCGTGATGATGACGGCGAATCCCGGACGTGTTTATCGTGAGATAAAAGTTCCCTTTGACCGCCCGAGAAACCGCATAGAGCTTGTTCAAACAAAGGAATACAATAAATTCAGAAATGAATTGCTTGCGATGTTCTACAGCGACATTGTAAGCAAGATTGGCGGCGAGGAGGTTGTGCTGTAATGAATATACAAACAAAAACAATTGCCGCACCGGAAATAGATATTGAAAAAAAATCATCAAAGATCAGAACAGAATTTTTCCGCAGATATTTCAGAGTGGTTCATGCACTGTTTGCTGTACTGATTCTGATACAGTTTTTACCCGATCAGCTTACCACAGAAACATATTCTTCATATGCAATATGGTTCGCAGTCGGCGTTGAGGTGTTTACCCTTGTTCTTTCAGCACTTATCAAAAAGCCGGCAAGCCTGAATCTCTTTGTTGATATTGTAGCTTTCATTTATGGTCTTCTGATAGCATGGACACTGGCAACGGCTAAATTCAATGTTCTGAAAGCGGCATTGTTTCCACCTCCGGGAAAGGTGTTATGGCAGTTTATCGGCGACTATGACAAGATACTTACTAATATACAAAGCTCCATAGGTATCATTCTGCAAGGCTATTTGTTAGCAATTGTTGTTGCAATACCTCTTGGACTGTTTCTCGGCTGGAGTGCAAGGCTGGGAAGTGCGGCAACCTATATATCAAAGTTTTTGGGTGCGATACCGCCAATTGTATACATACCTTATGGAATAGCACTTCTGCCAACCTTCCGCAGTGTGTCTGTATTCGTTATCTTTCTTGCTACCTTCTGGCCGGTGCTTGCCGGAACTATGAGCGGTGTTATGAATGTTGAGAAAAAGACCATAGATTCCGCAAAGGTGCTGAATGTCGGAAGATTTACAATGATGTTCTCGGTAATACTTCCGGCATCCCTCCAGCAGATATTTATCGGATGCAATCAGGGACTTACAGTTTCATTCGTACTCCTGACATCTGCCGAAATGATAGGTGCACAAAGCGGTCTTGGATATTATATAAAGAATTACTCCGATTTCGGAGATTATACAAGAACAATAGTTGGACTTATCGTTGTCGGAATTGTAATCGTATTCATTTCGTTTATATTCAACAGGATACAGAAATTTCTGCTTCGCTGGAAGCAGTGACGGAGGTGCAGGGATGAAAGAAATAATATGGCACGGCAGAGGAGGTCAGGGTGCTTTCACCGCCGCAAGACTTTTAGGCGAAGCATATTCCCACAGAGAAAATACCTTTGTTCTTGCTTTTCCGTCATTCGGGCCCGAACGCAGAGGTGCTCCGATCAGGGCTTTTACAAAGCTTGACGAAAAGCCCATCGGGAACCGCAGCGAAATTTCAAGGGCTGATTACAGTATTTTTCTTGATGATACGCTTTTTAATAAGCAGGTATTTGATGAACTAAAGCCTGACGGAAAAATACTTCTGAATACCAAAAAAGAAATCAACGACGAAAGAGTTATTACAATTGATGGCGACAGTATTGCAGAAAAATATCTTGGTCTGCCGATTACGAATACGATACTCCTTGGTGCATTGGCTGCTGTTTCAGGATTCATCTCCCTTGCTGATCTGACAGAGGCTGTTAAACAGTCAATGCCGCCGAGACTTCACGAAAAAAATATAGCTGCTGTAAAGGCGGCTTATGAGGAGGTCGGAAAATGAAACCGTATCTGAGAGATAAAGTCCCCACAAGCTTTGAGGATATTCCCGAAAACACCTCCTATGAAGCCGGCTATTTAGTGACAAAAAATGCAGGCTGGAGAAATGTCCGGCCTGTGATAGACACAGCAAAATGTGTCGGCTGTCTGAATTGTTATCTTTATTGTCCGGACGGAGTTATTTATCAAAAGGACGGCAAAGTTCAGATAGACTATGATTTTTGCAAAGGCTGCGGTATCTGCAAAAAGATATGCCGGATCGGTGCAATAGAACTGGAGGCGGAAAAGTAATGGCAAGAAAGTTTTTATCAGGTAACGAAGCCTTCGCCTATGGTGTGCGGCTGGCCCGTCCCCATGTTATTTCTGCCTATCCTATTACCCCACAGACTATAGTTGTGGAAAAGCTTTCGGAATTTGTTGAGGACGGAAGTCTGAGATCTGAATTTATCCATGTAGAAAGCGAACATTCGGCACTGTCATGTGCCATGGGTGCATCATCAGTCGGTGCAAGAGCATTTACAGCGACTTCATCACAAGGGCTTTTGTATATGGCAGAATGTCTGCCATATGCGGCAGGTGGCAGATTCCCCATTGTTATGATGAACGCAAACCGTTCAACAGCTCTCCCGTGGAATATTTACGGCGATCAGAGGGATTCACTTTCTCAACTTGACAGCGGATGGATACAGGCGTATGCAGAAAATGCACAGGAGGCTCTTGATATTGCTCTTATGAGCTTTTACATAGCTGAACACAAGAACGTCAGCACACCATTTATGGCAAATCTTGACGGATTTGTTCTTACTCATACCTATGAAGTAGTTGATGTTCCGACAGCGGAGCAGGCGGATGAGTTTTTACCTCCGTTTGAAACGGAAAACAAACTGTCGCTGAGCAATCCGAAAAATCTTGGCTTTTCTGCAGGTCCCGACACAAATACATTCTTTAAATATAAGGAGCATTCAGGGTTACTCAATGTCAGAAATGTAGTTGCAGAGGCGGAAAGTAAGTTTGAAAGTATTTTCGGCAGAAAATATACAGGGCTTACCGAAAGCTTTAAAACAGATGATGCCGACTATATTCTGATAACTCTTGGCAGCATTTCCGGACTTGCCCGTGAGATCGTTGACAGGCTCAGAGAACAGGGCGAAAAAGTAGGTCTTTTAAGGATAAGATATATGCGTCCTTTTCCGAATGACGAAATAGCAGCGGCAGTAAAAAATGCAAAAGCTGTAGCTGTTCTGGAAAAGGATATTTCCTTCGGTAATGAGGGCACAGTCTATACTAATGTGAATTCCGCTCTGCAAAAAGCGGGGATAAGCATTCCGACCTCAGATTATATCGGCGGTCTCGGCGGGAAAAACATTTCGGCTGAGGAGATCGAAGGAATATTTGAAGAACTGAAACAGAAAAAATCAGCCGTTAAGTTTCTTGGAATTGAGGTGAGATAAATGGCGGTCACAGCAAAAACACTCAACGAAACAGAATTTTTCTACGGGCATAAGGCATGTGCAGGCTGCGGCGGCAGTCTGGCAGTCAGAATAGCACTTAAAGTGCTTGGAGAGAGGTCAATAGCCGTTGTTCCGGCAGGCTGTATGTCAGCAGTCGGATTTAACTTTCCACAGCTTTGTTTCGGCAATAATGCCATTATTTCTACCTTTGCCGGAACAGCTTCTATGCTGACAGGCGTTGAGGCAGGACTGCGGGCACAGGGAATAACGAATTTCCATGCTGTGGGCTTTGCCGGTGACGGAGGTACTGCGGATATTGGTTTACAGGCACTGTCCGGAGCAATAGACAGGAATGATGATATTCTCTATATCTGCTACGATAATGAAGCCTACATGAACACAGGCATTCAAAAAAGCTCCCTGACGCCTTTCGGTGCAAGGACAACAACTACACCTGCCGGAAAGAATATTCATGGCAACCTCAGACAGAAAAAGAATATGTTTGAGATCGTAGCAGCTCACGGGATTCCTTATGCAGCAACAGCAAGCGTTGGTTATATAAACGATTTCATGCGTAAAGTGGAAAAAGCCAAAAGCATAAAAGGCACAAAGTATATCCACATTTTAGCCCCATGCCCGACGGGCTGGGGAATAAAAACGGATGAAACAGTAGAAGCTGCAAAGGAAGTTGTTGACTGCGGACTGTGGTATCTTGCCGAATACGAAAACGGCAGCTTTACGCTGAACCATGATCCGAAGGAGTTTTCAAGTGTTGAGGATTATCTCAGAAAGCAGGCCCGTTTCAGACACCTTACAGACGAGGATATAGAGATAATAAAGCAGTCCCGTGATGCAAAATGGGAATATATACATAAGAATTTCAAGTGAAAAGGAGAAAGCTACAATGAGCAGAGATATAAACAATAAATACTGGGACGAGGAGCTTGAAACGCTCCCTCGTGAAGAATTGGAAAAAAGGCAGCTTGCTGACCTTCAGGAGATCGTAAAATTCGCATACGATCATGCACCATATTATAAACGTTCCTTTGACGAAGCCGGAGTAAAGCCCGAGGATATTAAGACACTTAAGGATATTCAGAAGTTTCCGTTTATCAATAAAACAACACAGCGTGATACTCAGGGTGTTGGTTCATTCCTTGGTGAGCTGGCAGCAGTGCCGGAGGAGGATGTTGTATTTATTTCCACCTCATCAGGTTCAACAGGCGTTCCTACCATGAGCCCTTTCACCAAAAAGGATTTTGACGAATTTCAGGATACGGAAAGCCGCTGGTTCTGGCAGATTGGTATGCGTCCGAATGACAGATATGTACACGCACTGAACTTCTCACTTTATGTAGGCGGCCCTGATGTAATAGGTGCACAGAATTTAGGTGCACTCTGCATATGGGGAGGTACTCTTCCGAGCGAAAGACTGCTGTTCGTTCTTAAAACCTATCAACCAACAGTTATCTGGACTTCACCGTCATATGCATGGCAGCTTGGTGAAAAAGCACTGAAAAGCGGCATTGATCCTAAAAAAGACCTTAATATCAAGAAAATTATCGTTGCCGGTGAGCTTGGCGGTTCTATCGACGCTACGAGAAAGGCAATAGAGGATATTTGGGGTGCGGAGGTATATGATTTCTACGGATTGTCCGATATATTCGGAGCATGTGCAGCAATGTGCGAAGCAAAGGACGGACTTCATATTGCAGAAAATCATATTCTTGTTGAAACTGTTGACATACATACCGGAGAGGTTCTCGAACCCGGTCAGGTAGGCGAGCTGGTATTCACTACTCTCAGAAAGCACGCACGTCCGCTTATCCGTTTCCGTACAGGTGATATTGGACGAATTGACACCACAAAGTGCTCCTGCGGAAGAACTCACGGAAGAATACATATTCTCGGCAGAAAGGATGATATGTTTATTGTTTCGGCAGTTAATGTATTCCCGAGCGATATTGAAGCTGTTGTCCGTGAGCATAAGGGCATTACCGGCGAATATCTTATCCGTATCTTTGAGAAGGATTTTACCAACAAGTATGCTGTTGAGATTGAAAAATCTGCTGATAATCCAAATTCTGATGATGAAGTAGCAGCAGAGGTTACAGCAGCACTCAAAGCCCGTATCGGTGTTAAGCCTGCAAGAGTTGTTGTACACCCTGACGGAGGACTGAATACACGTTCCGAGCATAAGTCAAAGAGAGTTATTGACGAAAGAAATCTTGATTATAACATATGATCTTAATATAATAAATAGGGGCTGTCTGAAGGTCTTGCGGTTTTCGGACAGCCTTAAAAAATAAAATTATCAATCGGAGGCAGATACTATGCCAACACTTTCTAAAAGAACAGAAGGCTTTACAGATTCAGTTATCAGACGAATGACACGCATTTCAAATCAATATGGTGCGGTCAATCTTTCTCAGGGATTCCCCGACTTTGAACCTCCCCGTGAGCTGCTTGAGAGACTTGCAGAGGTAACAAGGGAAGATTTCCACCAGTATTCGATAACTTGGGGTGCACAGAATTTTCGTGAGGCTCTTGCAGAAAAGCAGTCAAAACTAATGGGCAGAAATATAGATCCAAATGGAGAGATAGTCGTTACCTGCGGCAGTACGGAAGCAATGATGGCTGCTATGATGACGGTAACGAATCCGGGGGATAAGGTTGTTGTATTTTCACCGTTCTACGAAAATTACGGTGCGGATACAATTCTTTCCGGTGCAGAACCGATCTATGTTCCGCTTTATCCTCCGGAGTTCAATTTCAATGTTGATGAACTGGAGGCGGCTTTCAAACAGAATCCGAAAGCTCTGATACTTTGCAACCCGTCCAATCCCTGCGGTAAGGTTTTCACCTATGATGAATTGAAAATCATTGCTGATCTTGCACAGAAATACGATACCTTCGTCATTACTGATGAGGTATATGAGCATATCGTCTATGAACCGTATAAGCACACATATTTTGCATCTCTCCCCGGAATGTGGGAAAGAACTATTTCATGTTCATCTCTTTCAAAAACCTATTCCATAACCGGCTGGCGTCTGGGATATATAATTGCTCCTAAGCATATTATTGAAGTTGCGAAGAAAGTGCATGACTTTCTGACGGTTGGTGCAGCAGCACCTTTGCAGGAGGCAGCTGTAAAAGGACTTCGGTTTGGTGATGATTATTATAGGGACTTGCAGGCAAAATACACTGAAAAGCGTGACCTGTTCCTGAAAGGTCTTGATGATATAGGTATTGTACATACTGTTCCTCAGGGAGCATATTATATTCTTCTTGATATTTCAGAATTTGGTTACAAAAGCGATCTTGAATTCTGTGAAGTTCTTGCAAGAGATGTTGGCGTAGGTGCAGTGCCGGGTTCAAGTTTCTTCCGTGAGGATGTGAACCATCTGATCAGGCTGCATTTTGCAAAGAAAAATGAAACACTTTCTGAGGCACTTAACCGACTGGAGCATATCAGGAAGAAAATTGTAAAACGATAATTATTATAAAATGACCTCGTACTGTCAGTATACAGTGCGGGGTCATTTCTATTCATAAAATAAGCTCCCTATCCAAGATTATATATTACTGACATCACCCCCAAAATAAGTTATTATTCATAAAATATATTGACGACAAACATTTTTTATGTTAATATACTATACATAAAAGTGTCATCATACAAAATTATAATATGTATAAAACATTCCGATATGCCAAAAAACAGAACAGGAGGTTTTATTATGAAAAAGAGTCTGATATTCCTGCTTAGTGCATTGATGCTCGGCTCATCTGTATTTACTGTTCCGGTGCAGGAAGTATCCGCTGCCGGAACTGATAATTCTGAGCAGCAGGAACATGACAGCAAATATGTTTACGATACCCAGCTTCTTATGCTCGACCCGCATGAAGAAAACAATACTATGAACATCATAGGCTATTACGGTGATGAAGAATACCTTATAATTCCTCCGAAAATAGAGGGCTTTGATGTTGTAAGCATTGGCTGGAATGCCTTTTACAACAAAAATATCAAGGGA
>OMZF01000192.1 GCA_900315465.1 uncultured Eubacteriales bacterium
ATGAATTTAATTTGCTATAAAAGCATTTCTTTTTACCCCTCCGTCATTTCGTCACCAAAGTGACGAAATGACACCTCTACAATGCTTTGTATTAGTTCCGCCTGCCAATCGTGCTTCGCCTTTGGCTCACACTCTTGGGGCGTCACTGAACCCTTGCCAGGGGAGGCTTTCGGGTTTGTAGATTTCATCGGCTTTTTGCGGCTATATTATATTTATTATACGGCTGTTATCTCACAATAAAGTGATATAGCGTCACAGTCCCCCCTGATAAGGGGAGGGGGACCGCTCGCCAACGGCGAGTGGTGGAGGGGTTTATAAAAAGCTTGTCATTTTAAGATGTGCTTGTAGGAAATGCCCTTGGGGGACGAAGCGACGAAGAATCTTTCCAGAATAACAGTTTTATTCAAAAGATCCCTCGCTTAACGCTCGGGATGACAGGGTGACAACCTTAAGTTAATGACATTGGACGGCTGTCCGTTTGACTTTTCTGACCGTTTCAGACGCAGCAGAATAGCAAAACTTTCAATCATTTTTGCAGTCTTTTTTCAGAATAAATATATTCCCCAAAAGTTGCATATAAAAAGCAAAAATTTAAAAATTAAGTTTTGGAAACGGTTTTTGAGATTACGATTTTTAGTGATATAGTAATGGTTCACTATCATATTATCGGATCACGATTGAGAAAACGATGCTTTCTGTTCGTCACTTTAATTCCTGTTAATAAAAATTCGCTACTAAAAGCATCATTATATGTGCAGCCTTATAGTTCATCTGCACCTGAACCGATTGTCCGTTCTGTATCCTGTTACGCCTGAAACGGTCAGAAATGAACCATCACTTTGTATTGAATTTTTCAAATACCTCATCGAAGCTGTCATTAACATCGAACGGGGGTTCAAAATCGACCTCGTAATTTATAAGGCATTTATCAACTTCAATAGACGTATTATCTGCTGTTTCACTGAGGCTCGATGCATATTTACGGACAGTATTGCGGTCAAAATTTATGGTGGTCACACGCTTCACATCACATTTGTAGGAAACCTGATTTCCTTCATTATTGAAACGATAGCCTATACCGCTGTTGGTTTCAGTGACTTCTCTGCCCTTGATTCTCGCCATATCACGAAATATGCCTGATATTCTCTGACGATAGCGGTTAAGACTGATCTCTCCGTCAAGGTCTATCGGAAGACTGCGTTTTGTTTTATTAATAGCTTCTGAAAGTTTCTCACGCTGCTTGAGCAGATACATTATGAACTCGATAAGTTCATTGATCTGTTTGTAATATTCTGTATCGGGAATAACAGTAACTGTTTCGTTTTCTGCATCCGGGTTTGCTTTTTTGTAAAGATAAGTGCGTCTTGTGATCGTTACACAATCCTCAGAAGACAAAATGTTTTCCGTTTCTGCAATAAGGTGGTCAATGTGGTTCTGGAATCTGAATGCTTCTTTCAAATTCATGGTTATCTTCACTCCTTAATTTTCATTTATTATCCTGTCCAAAAGAATATTTATATTTGAGTGCCTTTTGATAGAATTATTTCCCTCTTTTATAAACTGCCATGACTGTTCATAATCCATATCGGTCAAAATACCATCTATACTTTTTACATTTGCAACAAAACCCTGCGGATCATTTTCAAATTCACACACATAATTTCTGGCATAACTAACTTTATCATGGTTACCCGTGTTGGCATTATCACAGAAAAAATGATCAAGATTACTCGAGAAAAAGAAAACCGAATATTTTATCGTTTTGGAAGCAACCTTCATTTGCGAAAGCTGCATAAGATAATCCAGATTTTCTCGTTTTCTCTGATTTCTTTTTATAATATTTTCGACCTTATTAGTGAGTATTGCATCCTTGTCATAATACGTTCTATCTTCACCTTTAGGATTAGGCTGCAAAAGTATCCTGTCATCCGGAATATATGCTCCATCGAGATCTACTATATGAATTATCTCTGTAATATCTTTAGGATAAAGCTTATTTTCGGAAAAAAATGTTTTCATAAAAAACTCATATATTTTTTTCTCTATGTTACCCGGATACACACCAAATTTTGATGTAATATCTCCTCCGCAGTTTACCCCATCTTCTTCTATTATAGAAAAAAACACCTGTATTTCAGGATCTATACTGTCATATAATGCTAACATTAAAGGTTTCAGCAAGGTTACTTCAGACCAACCTTCAACAAGGAACAATATCACCTTTCTTTTTGGTCTTTGCGGCTTTTGTTTTTTCATTCGTTGGACAACCTCGCTTTCCTCATGGAAGCTGCGATCTTAAAACTCTTTGTTTTATTATAGACCTGTTCTTCCTGTTCACCGAGAATTATCTCCCTGAAATATGTGTCACGCAAATTATTTGTAGCAGCAATATTTTTAAGCCTGAAGTAGCGGTTTTCAGGGTTAGTTGTGGTGAATACAAGGAATTTTTTGTTTATTACTTCAAGAGGTCTGAGATTGTGGGAAGTAAATATAAACTGCCCCATTCCCGACTCTTCAAAAATCTCAAGTATCTCACCGAGCAGATATTCAAATATTCCGGCATCAAATTCATCAATAGCAAGAGTAATTGACTGATCGTTATAAGCGGAAATAATAAGGCTAAGAACGGAGATCATTTTTCTTACACCGTCAGATTCATATCTAAGCGGCATTTCACTTCCGTTTCTATATGCCATAAGTTCAACCTCACAGCCAGGATCACCTTTTTTAGTGATAGCATCACTTACCTTTTTGAGACCTATTTTAAGTCCCGGAACCAATTGAGTAAGAACTTCGCTGAGATTATAAAGCACATTACTAAAATGTTCAAAATCTTTATTTGAGAATATCTGAGGTCTTCTGGAATCAAAATCGAAAAATCCTTCTCTTGTATAGAAACGGAGTGCAAAATTCAGCCTTATAAATCCCGAAGACTTAGTATCTATAACGAAAAAGTAAAACATTGCAAAGTATCGCATTTCAAGCAATACCTGATAATATACGGAATATTCTCCGGTATCCTTAAATATTTTAAGTGTATTATTATTAAAAATAAAGGAGCAGGATTTTTCTGCTGTTGTTTTTTTATTGAACATAAGTTCTGAAACTGCTTCTTTATTTTTGCCGACAAAATCCCTGAGTTTCGGAGCAGAGCCGAAAGGTGCATTATCTACGGACGTATCAATAATTATCTGCTTATTATTCTTTTTGCCGTTATAGTCTCCCACAAGCTTGATAACTTCATCATACACTCTGACTTTGCATACATCAGAAGGAGCGACAAAACTCTCAGGTGCATCCTTATAACGCTCCTGTATTTCTTCGTCAGTAAGTCTGACACTTTCAAGGCTGAAAGCATATTCAAGCTCTCTCACTTCACCATTTTTATACTGAAGGTCAAAAGTAAAAACAAGTCTGGAAAATTTCTCGTTGACAGAAATACATTCCGCATAAACATTAGGAACACTTCTGCCGCACATAATTGTCCTGAGTATAGCAAGAGCCTCGATCAGTGCGGTTTTGCCCGAACCATTCTGACCATAAACACCAAGAATATCAGATCTTGTTCCATATGGTACAAACTGCTTTCCGCAGTCCATAAGTATTTCTCCGTGCTTCACACTTTTAAAATTATTCAGTTCAATCTTTTTGATTCTTACGGTAGGGAGATTGTCAGCATGTTCTTTTGTAAATAAAAATTTTTCTTGAAACTCCATAGTCATTTCCTTTCTGTTTACTAACATAGATTATACCTCCATAAAGTGCATTTGTCAATACTTTATGCAAAATTCGTATAAATTATTCTTTTTTTTAAAACTTCAAGTCATTTTTAAACCTATGTTTAATAATAAATATAAAAATCACGCTGCAAAATATGTGCAGCGTTTGTTATTTATATGGAAACAAAAATCTGCACGAGCCGGAAGCCCATGCAGATTTTTTATTTCCTCTGATTAATATTGTATCAGCACTTTTTCACTTTGTCAACAAACGGTAAAATTTTTTCAAAAAACACTTGACTTACGAAAGTATAAAAAGTATAATTTGTATAACAAATCATACTTATTGAGGAGTGATAACAATGCCAGCACCAAAAGGTAAACATGCATGGACAGCAACAGTAGGAGAAAAAGGTCAGATAGTCATACCGAAACAGGCAAGAGAAATTTTCGATATAAAACCCGGTGATACCCTGATAATTCTCGGTGACGAAGAAAAAGGTATAGTCATACCGAATAAATCAGCATTTTCAGATATTTATAATATAGCTTTTGACAGAAAGGAAGACGATAATAAATGAAAAATATTGCTTTTTTCTGTATTCCTGCTCACGGTCACACAAATCCTATGCTCCCTGTCGCTGCGGAGCTTGTAAAAAGAGGCGAAAAAGTACGTTTCTATTCATTTGATGAATTTGAAGAAAAAATCAGGAAAACAGGTGCAGAATTTATATCATGCAGTTCTTATCTTCCCAAACTTACAAAGGAAGAAGAAGAAAGGGTAAAAAGTATTTCCACAACGGAAATGAGTATTCAGGATATACGCATTACTCTTAAAATGAACGACTTTCTTGAAAACGAATTCAAAACATTCAAACCCGATGTAGTATATACAGATTCCGTATGCTTCTGGGGAAAGCTTAACGCATGGAAATTTGAAGTACCAATGGTTGTTTCAACAAGCACATTTGCATTCAATCAGCTTTCATCAAAATATATGAAATACAGCTCAGCAGAAATGAAAGATATGATATTCGGTCTGCCGAAGATCTCAAAGGAACTCAAAACTCTCAGACCGTACGGATATAAAGTAAAAAGTGCTATGTCACTGATTCAAAGTGATAATTATACTGACTCGATAGTATATACTTCAAAAAGATTTCAGCCGTATGCAGAAAGCTTTTCAAATCATTATCTGTTTGCAGGTCCTTCGGTATTTTCTGATGTTTTGCCTCAGAAAGAAAAGGAAAAGCCTCTTATCTACATTTCTCTGGGTACGGTAATAAATGAGCGACCCGATTTTTATAAAAACTGTATCAAAGGTCTTAAAGACATGAATGCAGACATTATAATATCATACGGAAGATATATGGATAAAAACCTTTTGGGAGAACTGCCTGAAAATGTAAATGCTTTCCACTATGTTGACCAGCTCGATATACTTTCAAAAGCTGATGTATTCATCACACACTGCGGAATGAACAGTGTTTCGGAAAGTCTTTATATGGCTGCACCTATGGTACTTTATCCTCAGACAAGCGAACAGAATGCTGTTGCAAGAAAAGTAAGCGAACTTGGTGCAGGTATCATGCTGACAGACGATTCAGCTGAAGGCATAAAGAATGCCGTACAGCAGATACTTGATAATAAATCATATGCTGATTCTGCCATGGAATGTCACAGAGATTTCCGTTCATGTCCGGGTACAAAAGGAGCTGCGGATTTCATTTTAAATGCTCCGCATAAATCCGAAGGTATTGACGTAATGGAAGAACTTAACAAAGGCAACAAAATATTTATGTTACTTTACTGGCTCTGCGTAATTGCTCTTATTTGTCTTTTCGGTTTCCTTATCAGCTGGAAATTCGTATGGATAATCGGTATAGCGGGAGGAGTATTATCAACACCTCTCGGAAATGTCGCTCAGAAAACAAGATATAATTCAATTATAAATAAAATTAAAAAAACGAAGGATAAATAATATGGACTACAAATTTATAACATTAAGAGAAAGACCCGAAATAAAAAACAATGCTGCAAAATGGTTCAGCAGCAAATGGGGTGTACCCGAAGAAGCTTATCTTGAATGTATGGATTCATACCTGAACAAAGAAACTGAATACGGATGGTATCTTTGTCTTGACGGTGATAAAATAGTTGGAGGGATGGGCGTTATAGAAAATGACTTTCATAACAGAAAAGACCTTTTTCCAAATGTATGTGCCGTTTATACAAATGAAGAATATCGCTGTCAGGGAATTGCAGGAAAACTTCTCAATATGGTAGTAGACGATATGAAATCAAAGGGCATATCTCCCATCTATATAGTCACAGACCATACAGGCTTTTATGAAAGATACGGCTGGGAATTTTACTGCATGGCTCAGGGTGACGGCGAAGATCATCTCACAAGACTATACATACACAGATAATTTATTAGCAATGTGTAATCACCTGTCATTGAATCTTTTACAGATAGCTGATTTATTCAAAAGATCCCTCGCTTACGCTCGGGATGACATTCAGGCAGTTTTATTGTGTCATTTTAAAAAATTTGTTAACTGTCATTCTGAGCGAAGCGAA
>OMZF01000007.1 GCA_900315465.1 uncultured Eubacteriales bacterium
ACAACCAACTTTACAAACGGAAATATAGCGGTAGATTTTGACGACAACAAAGTTAAATTGCCCAAACTGAAATGGGTAAAGGCAAAGGTCTACTGTGACCTCAAGGATATTCAAACGAGGCGTATTGCTCCCGAAAATGTTATGGGTAAAATAAAAGACGCTGATGTTGCAGTTCTTTGTAACATCGGTTTCAATCGTGACCTTATAAAAGCAGTACATGATGAGGGTATCCTTACAGCTACCGATGTTCATGTTCTCAGCAATATTGACAATGATTATAACAGGGATTTTATGGCGAATGCAGATATTCTTTTTCTCAGTGACGAACATCTTCCCTGTTCTCCCGAAGATTTTATCCGTCAGCTCTATAACCGATACCACAACAAAATTATCGTTATTGGTATGGGTTCAAAGGGTGCTATGCTTTTTGACTCTGCAACAGATACTATAAAATTGATTCCGGCTTATAAGCCTGAAAAAATCGTAAATACAGTGGGAGCAGGAGACGCTTTGTTTTCTTCATTTATACATTTTTATCTAAAAGGTCACAGTACAGAGAATGCACTTAAAAGAGCCGTTATTTTTGCCGGTATCAAAATTGGCTTCAATGGTGCTTCAATAGGTTTTGCCGATGAAAGCGTTATCGAAAAGCTCCTCAAATAAAATATGACAACTCCTTATAGCACAAGCCTCCGGACTTTTTTCAAATCAGTCCGGAGGCTTGTGTTTTTTTATTATTTCTGCTGATAATCCTTTATTATACGAACTATAATGTCATACAGTTTTTCAACTTCATAATCTCCGATTATGGGCTCAAGGTGTGATCCTCCTATACCTGAATCATCCGTGAGAAATACATATGTTGATCCTGTTGCTATTGCAACAGCTCTTCCGAAAAGCTCTGTATTTCTGTCACTGTTTGAAGATACTACAGGGATTATGTGTATGCCTTTTTCAGCCGCTTTCTTTATAGCCTTTACTACAGTTTCCTCTGTTCCGTCATGCGGCGGTGCATCAAAGATCAAAAATGCAAGCTTTACACTTTCGTCATCCCAGTTTACCTTGTTCATTGTTTCATCAAGTATCTGTGCTACAGCCTCCGGCAGATCTCCGCCTCCGTCTGCACTTTCGGAGTTCAGAAGCTTTTGCAGTTTTGAAATATCATCAGTGAATTCATTGCATTTCGTTACATAATCATCGCCTTTATCACGATAGAAATTCACTGAATAGCGTACATCCTCTGTACCTGTCTCCTTTGCTATTGCGGTAAATTCACTCTGCAAAAACAGCATTTCATCATCCATTGAGCCCGTTGTGTCAAGAATGAACATTACATCTGTTTTCTTATACTTCTTTCCACTGTCTGAAAGCTTTACCGATACTTCAAAATTGTCTGATTTTTTATTTCCCTGAACTCCGCTGTCCTCGGAATCAATAATTATACTTTCCGAATTATTCTTGACTCCTCCGCTTTCTGCTTCAATAGTTACTGCACCTGCTTTGCCGTCAGCAAACAAATATGCAATACCGTCTTTATCTGTTACTGCCGACCAAAGAATACTTTGATCCTTCACGTCTATAAGTCTTACATTTGCATTGATCACCGCTTCACCCTTGTCATTCTTTACATCCACTTTTATTCTGTGTCTCGGGTCAATACCATAACTTGGAAATTCGATTTTGCCAGTATCAACAAGATTTTTGAAAAATCCCCAGTTTTCATTATCGTTCCACTCACCTGCTGTAAGCTGTCCTGCCTGCGGCGGTTCGGGAATTTCGGGTTCTTCAATTATCGGCAAAGGCTCTTCCGGTAAATCAACAACTTCTGGTATTTCTTCTTCCGTCATTTTCGGTGCTTCTGCCACTACTGCCGGTTTTTCTGCTGCTTTTTCAGGTAATGTGGGTGCTTTAATAGTATTCCTCGGTTTTGCAGAATCTGCTGCGGCGGTAACATCACCGGCTCTTATACCCTCAACAGCGTTTATTTCTCCCTCAAAGGAATATGTATCTTCTGATTTCACTTCACCCTTGAGTTCCGATTTGTCTGTTGCGGTACTTCCCTCTTCTGAATCCGTTACACTATCCGCTGCGGATGTGACAACACTGTTTTCACCAACGGATTTGCCACCATCACTTTTAACATTTTCTGCGGAATTACATCCTGCAACTCCGGCTGCCAGAACGATTGCCAATACTGTACATAATAATTTATTTTTCATAGCTGAACGCCTCCTTTAACCTTATAATCCATAAGTCAATCAAGGGTTACAGAAAAATGGAAAATTTTTTCATAATATTTTTTCTCTGCACATATATTTTAAAAAAATCAAAACAGGTGATAAAAATGATAACGGTACTCAATACTACAGAAAACTTTCCCAAAACCTTTCAGGAGAAAATTTCGGCTGCATTTCACCCATATTCCATCAGCACAAATTTTTGTTCTGAGGAAAGAGTGAATATCTTTACTGTCAATTATATACAAAGAAAAGGAAATATTCGTTATGACAAAATCTATCAAAACTGTATCGGCAAACCCAAAACTATACTTTGCAGCAAAGAACTGATACTTGATAATACTCCGTTCAAAAGATTTGACGATATCGAATATCAGACCCTGATAATGAAAAATCTTATAATTGAACTGCTGAAACACAATATTAAAAGGGATATGAAAATAATTTTTTATGACCCTTATGCACAATACCCGTCATTCCTGTCCGAATTTTTGAGTTATACTTCAACACTCACTGTTGTAAGTGAAATGCCCAAATTTTACGAAAATGAAGCCGCAAGAATAATGAATGAAACAGGTGCTTCAATAATCGTCAAAAATGATATTTCAATGATTTCCCCATGTGATATTCTTATAGCACCATGCACCATTGAAAAAGATTTTCCCTCCTGTGCGTCAGAAATTATTTTTACTGCGGCAAAACCATTAGTCAACTGCAAAGGAACTGTCTTTTATGATTATAAAGTTAGTCTGCCCGAAAAAATGAATTACACTATACCCGACTGCATAGATGAAACATATTTCACAGCGGCTCTTTATTCGCTTTGTAAAATAAATGAATTAAGCCATCTTTCGCCTTATGGCTGTGTATGTGAATCAAAACTTATTTCTAAAGAAGAAATATTTCAGCTTATAAAAAATGTTGTCCGCAATTAACGGACAACATTATTTTCATTCTTCATTATCAGCTTTATTTTTGTGCTTTTCTTTTATAAGTTCTTCAAGCTCCTGTTTATTGAATCTGTATATCTTATTGCAGAAATGACAGCTTGCCTCTGCATGACCTTTTTCCTCTGCTGATGCACGTATGTCTTCATCACTCATAAGCATAAATGCACGTTCCACCTTTTCCCTGCTGCACGCACATTTGTATGATATTGGCATTTCATCAAGCACTTCAACCTCAAATCCTTCAAGTGCCTTATCACATATTTCTTTTATATCCATACCCTTTGCAAGCATTGTTGTTACAGGCTCAAGTTTTGAAATGTTTTCCTCTATCTTATCTATAGTTTCGGAATATGCCCCCGGCAGAAGCTGGAGTAAAAATCCGCCTGATACCAATACTTCATGTGTTTCTTTATGAAGCAGAACTCCCAATGCACAAACTGTCGGTATCTGTTCACTTGTGGCAAAATAACTTGTTATATCCTCTGCGATCTCACCGGAAACAAGCGGAACCATACCGATATACGGCTCGCCTGTACCGTAATCACGCATTACATTCAAAACACCGTTTCTGCCGACTGCTTTTCCCACATTCAGCTTATGACTGTCATAATACTCCGTAGGACAATCGGGGTTCTGAACATACCCTCTTACATTTCCCGAACTGTCACTTACTGCAATTATCGCACCTGTTGTACCATCTTCACCGTTTACTCTAAGTGTGATAGATGCATTGCTCTGCTTTAATTGTGCTCCCATTATAGAACACGCTGTAAGCAGTCTGCCAAGTGCCGCTGTTGCAACAGGTGATGTGCGGTGTATCTGATATGCCCTTGTTACTATTTCCGTTGTTTCCGCTGCCGAAATTACTACAGCTCCGTCAGATGTTATACATCTTATTATTCTGTCATTTCCCATTTTTCTTCTTCCTTACTACAAATATTTCTCTTTGGGTGTTTTCCTTCGGTGAACTGAATGTCATATCTTCATATATACATTCTATTTCTAACCCTGCTTCACCTAACATTTCTGTCATTTGATCATGGCTGTATGCACGTTCCGAAAACTGTTCGGACGTGCGGATATATGCCCCGTCTTCATCAGGCTCAAAAAAATCAAGCGTTATTATGACTTTATTATTTCTCTCCTGATAATTATTCTGCCATGCACAAAATACTCCCTCAGTATCATATATATAACAGTTATCGCTAAGTATTTCTTTATGCTTATAAATCGTATTTACATCAAAAACGAATAACCCGTCATCTGCAAGATATTTTGAAACCGATTTGAATGCTTTTATAAGTTCTTTTTTTGAAGTAATATGATTTATACTGTCCAAAGTACAAAAGCAGGTATCAATATTACTGTAAAGCTCTAAATCCTGCATTTTCTGGCATAAAAAAAGAATGCTGAGATCATTTTCGCAAGCTTTCATCTGAGCTTCCGACAGCATATCTGAGGACATATCAGCTCCGAAAACATCTATCCCAAATTTTTTAAGTTCTATTGTAAGAGAACCTGTTCCGCAGGCAAGATCAAGTGTTACTCCGCATTCATGGTTATGACGTCTGCAAATATCGCAAAGATATTTTGCCCTTTCCTGATAATCAACATTTTCGGTAAGTACATCATAATATCTTGCAAAGTAAGAATAACTCATTCCTCTTCATCCTTCATACGTTCAAATGTCAGTGTATAGCCGTCGCTCCCGTAATTCAATGCACGGTTCACACGGCTTATTGTGGCTGTACTCGCACCTGTTTCCTTTACTATCTCGTTATATATTTCACCCTCGCTTAACATCTTTGCCACAACATATCTCTGTGCCATTGCCTTTATTTCGGGCACTGTGCAAAGGTCATCAAAAAAACTATAACATTCCTCTACGTTTTTAAGTGTCAGTATTGCCTTGAATAATGTATCAGTATTTGAATTTCTGATTTTCGGGTTCATTATACTGCCTCCCGTTTTCATAATTTAATACAATAAAATTTTAGCATACAAAAGTATTAAAATCAATACCGAATACAAATATTTTTCCAAAAACACTATCCCACCGAATTATTCAGTGGGATATGCTCAATTATAAAAAAATGTGAACTACCCATTGTCTAAAGCCAATGGGCTTCCTGCTTCATCGTCCTCGTAACCTACTAACTCCACAGGC
>OMZF01000018.1 GCA_900315465.1 uncultured Eubacteriales bacterium
AAATAGAAATTTTCATAAAGAAACAAGAAGAAAAGGGCAAGTTTAAAACTGATATACAATGTCTCAAAATGTAAATTTTCGGACATTGGGAATAGGGGTTCTTCCGGAAGAAGCGTCTTAAGGTTAAATATACCGTTTTTTTAAAGATATTCAAGTATTTAGATTCGCTATGAATTTTTTAATAAAAGTATGATTTTGAATTATTTATTGTTTATAGTTTTATATGAAGATTAATTAAATTAAAGGAACCGCTTTTGAACGATTCCTTTAAAATAAAAAATATAAAATTTTAATCTGTTCTGATCTTTGACAACGGATTCGCATTCAGTCCTTTTTTAACCTGTTCATCTGCAATATGTGTATAGATCTGAGTAGTTCCGAGATTAGAATGACCGAGTATTGCCTGCAAAGTTCTTACATCAACTCCGCCTTTCTGATACATAAGAGTTGCAGCCGTATGCCTTAATTTATGCGGCGAATATCCCATATTTCCCAGTCCGATCTTCTCCAGATAATGATTTACCATATGGTAAACGCCCTTACTTGTGATACGACAATTTTTCTTACTTATAAACAGTGCATTTTTATCAGCAATACCATTTACAGGTCTGACTTTCAGATATTCTTTCAATGCATCTATACAAGCCGGATTAAGTGATAAAGTTCTTTCTTTGTTTCCTTTACCTCTTATAGTCAATACATATTCGCTGTTAATATCAGAAAGATTTATTCCCACCATTTCCGAAAGTCTAAGACCACAGTTAAGAAATAAGATCAAAATACAATAGTCTCTTTCTTTGAAATCACCGTCTACTGCTTCCAGTAATTTCAAGCTTTCTTCTAATGTGAGATATTTAGGAACTTTTTTACCAAGTCTTGGAGATTCAAGTTCCTCTGTAGGATCTTGTGATAATTTATGAACTTTTACTGTAAGATAATGAAAAAAGTCTTTCAGACTTGTGGTTTTTCTGGCTCTGGTAGCAGCATTATTTTTTCTTTCATCTTTACAATAATTCAAAAATATGATAATTTCACTAAATGTAACAGATTCCACCATTTCCAAGTCAACACAAGAAATATCTATGCTGTCAATATCAACATCATCTTTAACAAGTCCACGGTCTTTAATAATAAATCTGAAAAAAGTTCTTAAATCTCTGTAATATTCATCTACCGTTAAGTCTGATCTTCCCTTAATATTTCCGATATAATTCAAAAATTCTCTTATTATCGGAGGTGCCTCTTTGAAAACCGTATAACTCAATTGACCTTTTCCCCCTTTAATTACATATAAATTATCCTATGGCATTTGATATTATTATAACATTTAAGGAGTAAAAAGTCAAAGAGTTACGATTTTATTACAACAGCTATTATTCGTTAAAGAGTGGAGTTGAATAATATCTGTCTCCGCTGTCAGGCAACAGAGCAACGATAGTTTTACCCTGATTTTCCGGTCTCTTCGCAAGTTCAAGAGCCGCATATAGTGCAGCACCGGAGGAAATGCCAACTGAGATACCTTCTTTTTTTGCAATAAGTTTTGAGGTGGCAAAAGCAGAATCATTATCTACAGTAAATACTTCATCATAAACATCTGTATTTAGTACATCGGGGACAAATCCTGCACCTATACCCTGTATTTTGTGAGGTCCGGGAGTGCCTTTTGAAAGTACGGGAGAACTTGCAGGCTCTACAGCAACAATTTTTACATCAGGATTTTGCTCTTTAAGGTATTCTCCTACACCTGTAACGGTTCCGCCTGTACCAACACCTGCTACAAAAATATCCACTTTACCGTCTGTATCATTCCAAATCTCAGGGCCTGTTGTTGCTTTATGGATAGCAGGATTTGCAGGGTTAACAAACTGTCCGGGAATAAAGCTGTTTTCTATTTCCTCTGAAAGCTCCTGAGCTTTAGCAATAGCACCCTTCATACCTTTTGTTCCTTCGGTAAGAACAATTTCCGCACCATAAAATTTAAGAATATTTCTTCTTTCCACGCTCATAGTCTCAGGCATGGTAATGATAAGACGATAGCCTTTTGATGCAGCAATAGCAGCCAGACCTATTCCTGTATTACCGGATGTTGGCTCAATTAGTGTTGTTCCCTCTTTTATAAGACCCTTTTCTTCAGCATCTTCGATCATTGCTTTAGCAATTCTGTCCTTTACGCTTCCTGCAGGATTAAAATATTCAAGTTTTGCAAGGATAGTAGCATTGATTCCCTTTTCTTTTTCAATGTTTACTACCTCAACAAGAGGTGTATTTCCTATAAGTCCGAGTGTTCCTTTAAAAATATTAGCCATGACAAATACCTCCTTATTTAATTGCATTGAATGCATTATCAAGATCTTCTATAATATCATCTATATGCTCTGTACCGATAGAAAGACGAATCGTATTTTCAAATATTCCCTGCTCGCTGAGTTCTTCCGTTGAAAGCTGAGAATGTGTTGTTGAAGCCGGATGGATCACAAGGCTCTTTACATCTGCTACATTTGCAAGCAGTGAGAAAATTTTCAGGTTATCGATAAATTTCCAAGCCTCTTCCCTTCCGCCTTTAATATTAAAGGTAAATATTGAACCGCCACCATTCGGGAAATATCTCTTATAAAGTTCATGATCGGGATGATCTTCAAGTGACGGATGATTTACTTTTTCTACAAGAGGATGATTATTAAGATATTCAACTACTTTTTTGGTATTTTCAGCGTGTCTGTCAAGACGAAGCGAAAGAGTCTCAACACCCTGTAAAAGCAGGAATGCATTAAACGGAGAAATTGCAGCTCCAGTATCACGAAGAATAATTGCTCTGATATATGTCACAAATGCTGCAGCACCAACTGCATCATAGAACGATACACCATGGTAGCTTGGATTAGGAGCAGCAATATTCGGATATTTACCGCTTGCTTTCCAGTTGAATTTTCCGGATTCAACAATAATTCCTCCAAGCGTTGTACCATGACCGCCAATAAATTTTGTAGCTGAATGAACAACTATATCTGCACCATGTTCAATAGGTCTGATAAGATACGGTGTTCCGAAAGTATTATCTACAACAACAGGCAAACCATGCTTATGTGCGATTTCTGCTATTGCATCAATATCAGGAATATCACTGTTCGGATTACCAAGAGTTTCAAGATATATTGCCCTTGTATCTTCCTGAATTGCATTCTCTACTTCTGTAAGGTTATGTGCATCGACAAAGGTAGTGTTAACACCGAACTGCGGTAATGTGTGTGCAAGAAGATTATAGCTGCCACCGTAAATTGTCTTCTGAGCTACGATGTGACCTCCCTTTGCAGCAAGTGCCTGAATAGTATATGTTATAGCCGCTGCTCCTGATGCAACTGCGAGAGCCGCACTGCCGCCTTCAAGAGCTGCTATACGTTTTTCAAGTACATCCTGTGTGGAGTTTGTAAGTCTGCCATAGATATTACCCGCATCTGCAAGACCGAAACGATCTGCTGCATGTTTACTGTTGTGAAATACATAAGAGGTAGTCTGATAAATCGGTACTGCTCTTGAATCTGTAGTAGGATCAGCCTGCTCCTGACCAACGTGTAACTGTAATGTTTCAAATTTATAACTCATTTTAATTCTTCCTTTCAAAATAAATATTATATCTAAAATAAATAATCACCCGAAGGCATCTGAGGCTCCCGGGCAAAATGGTATACAAAACAAATCTTCAACATCGCTTTGAATTACAGAGTACTGAAATATCATCAGAAACTCCGACCATATTATATACCCGGGAGTTAAGCATTCGACAACACATTATTCTGTTCTGCTTTGGTGATGTAATGTTAAGCACTGCAATAACCTCCCTTTGAAGTATTTGTTCTTGGAACACCTATATAATATCACTATTAACCTACTATGTCAATAGGTTTTGGGATTTTTTTCATTTTATATTTTATTCATAAAAAAACAGATACAGAACTATTATTTTTTGGTATTCTGCATCTGTTATATTTATTATATATTTCTTGAGTATCTCATTTTATTTTCCGATTATGTATAGAGTATAATACAGAAGCTGAGAAAGACGGCGGAAGTATTCTTGATAAAACAAAAGCTGCCTTCATTTCAAGCTTTGGTATTATATAAAAATCAGGTAAATGTTTCATTGTATAATCGGCTATATATTTACTTGTTGAAGCAAATCCATCAAAATGAAAATCAACATTTGCTGCTTTTCCGAAGTTAGTTGATACCGGACCGGGACACAGTACACTAACAGTAACTTTTGACCCATCACGTCTCAGCTCTTCTCTTATTGCCTGAGAAAGACTCACTACATATGCTTTAGAAGCATAATATGTAGCCATAAGTGGTCCCGGAAAAAATCCTGCCATCGAAGCAGTATTAAGTATATGACCGCTGTTTCTTTTTTTCATTTCCCCGAGGTACAGTTTCATAAGAGTGTGCATAGCAAGAATGTTTGTGTTTATCATAGCAGTATCTTTTTCAAGACTTGTTTCGTTAAACTTTCCTGTATCACCGAAGCCTGCATTATTGACCAATAAATGAACATCCTTGTGTGAATTGAAAAGATTTATACAATTTTCCTGTATGCTCAGATCTGTAACCACAGTTATAATATTTACATCATGGTTCACAAGTAATTCATTTTTTAACGAATTCAATCTTTCTTCATTACGTCCGACTAAAACCATTTCATCATATCTTGTTACAGCTTTTCTTGCAATATCTCTACCTATACCTGATGATGCACCTGTAATAAGTATTTTCATATATTGTTCCTCTTTTCCTGATATATTTATACGGTTTTATTATAGCACATTTTAGATACTGTTACATTCAGTAAAATAATTACCGCATGAAACAACTTAAAAAATTATTTCACGCGGTAAAGTGATCTTAATATTAAAAAACCCTCTCACATAAGCGAGAGGGTTTGCACGGAGGACAAGGGATTCGAACCCTCGCGCCGGTTTCCCGACCTAATCCCTTAGCAGGGGATCCCCTTCACCACTTGGGTAATCCTC
>OMZF01000151.1 GCA_900315465.1 uncultured Eubacteriales bacterium
TTCTTCTTTTTTAGCAGGTTCAGCTTTAACTTCTGCTTTTTTGGTTTCTTCCTTCTTAGCAGGTTCAGCTTTAACTTCTGCCTTTTTAGGTTCTTCCTTTTTAACAGATTCAGCCTTAACTTCTGCCTTTTTAGGTTCTTCCTTCTTAGCGGGTTCAGCTTTAACTTCTGCCTTTTTAGGTTCTTCCTTCTTAGCGGGTTCAGCTTTAACTTCTGCCTTTTTGGGTTCTTCCTTTTTAACAGGTTCAGTTTTAACTGCTGCCTTTTTGGGTTCTTCCTTTTTAACAGGTTCAGCTTTAACTGCTGCCTTTTTGGGTTCTTCCTTTTTAGCAGATTCAGCCTTAGCTTCTGCCTTTTTGGGTTCTTCTTTCTTAGCAGCTACTTTTTTATCTGTCTTTTTGACATCATCTTTCTTTTCAGCAGCCTTTTTAACAGCAACTTTAAGAGGAACAGTTACCTTTGCCTTTTTATCAAATGTATCAAGTCCTTCGCAGCCTGCAAGGAAATCTTTGATCTTGTTATAGATCTTATCTGTTCCTCCCTTTGAATCACTTTCAATATTAAGAGGCATTATTGGGTCGTGAACGCTAAGTCTGAGCAAAAACCAACCGTCACCGTCAGCTTTATTGAATGATACACGAATACCTTCGTGATTATCTTCTGCAACTTTGAAACTTTTATCAGCTTCTGCTGCTTTAGTAAGTTCCTGAATAACTCTTGTACCGTATTCAGCAAAATCCTTTGCGGTAATGGCAATTCTCTTTTCAATGCTTTCAACAGGCTCGGCAAGACCGGCAATAACAGATTCAAGTTTTTTGCCTTCAGTGCGGAGTTTTGCCATTTTTATGATTATCTTTGTAACAAGATATGCACCGTCATCAAGGAAGTAATTTTCTCTCATAGCTGCATGACCTGATGTTTCAATAGCAAGAGGACAATTTATCCCCTTTGCATTCTGTGCAAGAGCTTCATTTATAACATTCTTGTATCCTCTCTTGAAACGGAGATGAACACCGCCGAGATCCTTTTCGATAAATGTTTTAAGACCTGATGATGTGATTGAATCGGTAACGATCATACCGCCCTTATTATCCTCAAGTGCAATAGCAGATGCGAGAGCAACAAGACGATTGCGGTTGATCTCATTGCCCTGTGAATCAACAGCAGCTCCTCTGTCAACATCTGTGTCAAAGATAACTCCAAGGTCGGCACCGGCAGCTTTTACAGCCTTGCTTATTGCAGCCATGGCAACCTCGTTTTCAGGATTCGGGATATGGTTCGGGAAAGTACCATCCGGCTCAAGGAACTGACTTCCTCTTATATCTGCACCGAGTGCTTCAAGTACATCTGTAGCAAAAAATCCTCCGGCACCGTTTCCGGCATCAACAACTATTTTAAATCCTTTGAGAGGATGATGATAATCATCCTGAGAATTTACTTCTTTTTTAATAAGCTCACGGAGAGAATAAGCATATCTGGACATATAGTCACTGTCAACACGTTTTCCTCCTCTTGCTTTTTCGGGAGTTTTGTTGTCCTGAGCATATTCAAGTATAGCTTCAATATCCTTGCCCTCAAGACCTCCGTCACGGGTAAAGAATTTAAGTCCGTTTCTGTAATAAGGGTGATGGCTTGCTGTGAGCATTAAAGCACCGTCGCATAACATATCTACTGTTGTCATAAACATAGAGGGGGTAGATGCGAGGTCACAGTCAAGAACTGTAATACCTGCACGAACCATAGCTGCACAAGCAAGATCAAGAAGATACTGTCCGGATATACGGGAATCTCGTCCGACAGATACTTTCAATTCATGGGCATTTTTTCCTGTTTTAGCACAAAGCCAGAGGATAAATCCGTCAACCATTGCTGTGACGTTTTTATCGGTAAGGTCTACTTCAAATCCTGCTCCTTCCGTAGCCACGCCTCTGATGTCAGTGCCGCTTTTGAAATGTTTCCAGATTTCGTTTAACATAGTGAAATTCTCCTTTATAATAAATTTTTGATGGCATATAATTACGTCTTTATTTTATCTCTGTATTAAAGGCGTATTTATCATTTGTTTTTTCAAATTCATGTGAACCGATAGTAAGTTTGTCACCATTCAGTGAATATGTCAGTTCACCCTCCATTTGTGTATTTGAAATTGAATAATAGCTTACTTTGAGCTTTCCATCGGAAACGACATTATAGCTTCCGAATATTTCATTCTGACTGTTATACTGTTCAAAAGTACCGTCATCATTAAAAGTGAAAGTATAGCTGTATGTCGGTTCTTCTGCTTTATAAAACCATGTTCCGAGTATAGCTTTATCGGGTGTGAAATTTTCGGGTTTATCCTGTTTTATTTTTATATTTGAGGGAACAAATTTCCATTTGTAATATGTAGTTCCGTCTTCTGTAACGCTGTCTGTTATTTTCTTTTTAGCTTCTATGGTTTCCTTATCGGATTCTTCAGTATCAGCTGTAAAATAAAACCCCGAAAGGTCTGTAAGCTCCAGACTGCGGCCCGAAAAAACATTTCCTCCGATGCTATAATTGAATTTTGCGGAAAGGTGATCATCTCCGTTTGTAAGGAAAACGGTAAGGAGCGATTTGCCATTCTCAGTACCGAGAAAGTATTTACCAATAGCTGTTTGTCCGCCCGACTGGTAGCGAAGTCCTCCGTTTCCGTCAAATGTGAAGTTGTAATTAATTTTTTCATCTGAATCAGGAAGATTAAGTTCCAGTCCCCATGACCCGTTTATTGATGTATCGAAAAAGCATTTCCAGCCGCCGAATAATACTGCACTTCCTAAAAATATTGCAGCTGATGTATAAAGAGGTGCACGGTAATGTTTTGGGTGTGATTTCTTTTTCGATATTTTTTCGGTTTCATTCATCAGGTTATCATCTCCGGTAAAAAACACAATATTATGCTGTACAGCTTTATCCAAAACCATACAATATTATTTTAACTGATATTTCCAACGAATACAAGTGATTATGGAAGTTTTTTCTAAGAAAATATTATTATTTTTGCATCATAACACACAAAATGTCTGAAATGTATTTTTTAAACAAAAAAATCTTATTTTTGGTAGAAATTATCTGTAAGTAAAATTGAGAAAAGTGTGTCTGCTTTTATAATTTGCTGTTGAAAGAAAACCAAAAATATGCTATTATATACAAGAGGAAATATCTGTTATTTCCATTAAATTCCTTTATTTGAGCGGTTTTTCTTAATTTGGGTAATATGAAAACCGTATTTTATATTATGTGTTTGATTTTTGGGAGGGTATTTAATTATGAATATTAATGAATCTTTTAATCTTTGGCTTGCGAATGCAAATGCAGATAAGGATCTTAAAGAAGAACTTGAAGTTATAAAAAATAGTGAAAAAGAAATATATGAACGCTTCTACACAGAACTTAAATTCGGTACTGCTGGCCTCAGAGGGATTATTGGTGCAGGTACGAACAGAATGAATGTTTATACAGTTCGCCGTGCCACACAGGGACTTGCAAATTTCCTTAAAAAGAAATATGAAAATCCTTCGGTTGCAATATCACATGATTCAAGGATAAAAGCAGATCTTTTTGCAAGAGAAGCTGCAAGTGTTCTTGCTGCAAACGGAGTCAAGGCTTATATCAGTGCTGAGCTTGAGCCGACACCGGTTGTATCATTTGCTGTCCGTGAGCTTAAAACTCAGGCAGGCATAATGGTAACGGCAAGCCATAATCCTGCTGAATATAATGGTTATAAGTGTTACGGCAGCGATGGGTGTCAGATGACGGATGCAAATGCAAATGCCGTTTTTGAAGAGATCAAAAGTGTTGACTATTTCAATGGTGATATAAAGTATATCAGCTTTGATGAAGGCGTTAAAAACGGTATGATAGAGATCATTTCTGATGATGTTTATGAAAAGTATCTTGAAAATGTACAGGCACAAAGTGTAAATCCGGGTGCTTGCAAAGGATCAGATCTTAAGGTAGTATATACTCCTCTTAACGGTGCTGGCAATAAGCTCGTAAGAGAAATTCTTAAAAGAAACGGTCTTGAAAATGTCATTGTCGTTAAGGAACAGGAAGCTCCTGACGGAAATTTCCCGACCTGCACTTATCCTAATCCCGAGGAAAAAGAAGCACTTGAACTCGGACTTGAAATTTGTAAAAAAGAAGATGCAGACCTTCTCCTTGCAACAGACCCTGACAGTGACAGAGTAGGTATTGCTGTAAAGACAGACAGCGGTTATCGTCTTATGACGGGTAATGAGACAGGTATAATGCTCCTTAATTATGTTCTTTCAAGCCGTAAAAATAACGGCACACTGCCCGGAAACCCCTTGTCTGTAAAAACTGTTGTGACAAGTAGGCTGGTAGATAAAATTTGTGAGAAATTCGGCTGTGAGCTTAAAGTTGTTCTTACAGGTTTCAAATATATCGGCGAACAGATACTTTTCCTTGAACAGAAAAATCAGCAGGACAGATATGTATTCGGGTTTGAGGAAAGCTACGGTTATCTTGCAGGTACTTATGTAAGAGATAAGGATGCGGTTGTTGCGTCCATGCTTATATGCGAGATGGCTGCTTATTACCGTAAGCAGAACAAGAGTCTTAATGATGTTATGAATGAGCTTTATGATGAATTCGGATATTATTATAATAAAACTAAGGCTTTTAAATTTGATGGTTCAGCCGGTATGCAGAAGATGAGCGATATAATGTCATCTATCAGAAATGCACACCCGCAGGAACTTGCAGGATTAAAAGTAACTGCATATTCGGATTATCTTGAATCATATTCAATGGATATTTTAAGCGGAGTTCGTAAGGAGATAGATCTTCCTAAATCAAATGTTCTTGCTTATTCACTCGAAAATGGTGGCTCGGTAATAGTACGTCCTTCAGGCACAGAGCCTAAGATCAAAGTTTATATTACAGCAGTCGGCAAATCAGAAGCTGATGCAATAAAGATCTCAGGCGACATGCTTTCATCTGTATGTGAAAAATTCGGTATCTGATAAAAAATAAATAATTTAAAGCGGTCAGTTTACTGTATTCCGGTATTCTGACCGCTTATTTTATGTAAAAAATAAGACAGACACTGCTTTTTACAGCAGTGTCTGCCTGTAGGAGAAATTATAGAAATGAGGTGTAAGCAAAATCAGTTATTGAAGAAATCTTCAAAAGGATCATAATTATTTCTGTAATCGGGAGTTGTCTGTTGTTCCTGTTTTTCTGTTTCTTCGTCAGAGGGACGTTCACCGAGTGTTACATCAAGAGTAATTTCTTTTCCGTCACGCTCAACAACAATTTTAACTTTGTCGCCTTTTTTGTGCTTTGCAAGATAATTTGTAAGATCAGTTGATTCGGAAATTTCCTTGTCATCTATCTTTACGAGACGGTCATAAGCTTTGATGCCTGCCTGCTGGGCTGCTGAATCGGGCTGGACATAGCTTACATAAACGCCTTCTTTTTCTACACGATACATGAACTTTGCATTTTCGTTGATTATATCAACAACATTTACACCAAGATAAGCTCTGTTTGTTACACGACCGTTTGTTTTAAGGTCATCGAGCACTGAAACTACATCATTTATCGGAATAGCAAATCCGAGACCTTCAACTGAAGTGCCTGATGATGTGGAAGAAGATTTTGCAACAACGATGCCGATAAGATTACCGTTTGCGTCGAAAAGTCCGCCGCCCGAATTACCGGGGTTGATAGCTGCATTAGTCTGGAGAAGATTCATCTTTTTACCGTCAATGGTGATTTCTCTGTCCATTGCACTGATGATACCGTCTGTTACCGTACCGCCAAGCTGACCGAGAGGGTTACCTATAGCGATAGCTACCTGACCCACACTGAGTTTAGCAGAGTCTCCGAAAGTTGCTGTTGTGAGATCTGTTTCCTCTATTTTAAGGAGGGCAATATCAAGCGTTGAATCCTTACCTATAAGCTTTGCAGTATATGTCTTCTGATTTGTAAGACGCACGGTGATACTTGTAGCACCATCAATAACATGGTTGTTTGTAAGAATGTAACCATCCTGAGATATTATAACACCGCTGCCTGCTGCTTTGGAAACGTACTGACCGTAGAATGAATCATAGCTTGTTGTTTCTGTTGTTATCTCAACAACAGCATCCTTTACCTTCGCGGTAACTTCCTGTACGGTTGTAGGTTTTATATCTGTGTCAGAAGCCTGAGTTATAACAAGCTGAGAATCACTGCTTTCTGTTTTTGATACCTGAGATGATGAGGAAGTCTGGCTTCCGTCAGTAACCACATTACCTTTTGCAAGTGAACCGCCTATAAATGCACCGCCTGCACCTACACAAAGTGCAAGAGCAAGAACACCTGCTATCATAGCAACTCTTTTGCCTGCACCTGATTTTTTCTTAGGAGTTTCCTGTGCGGCTGAAACAGGCTGTGAGTAAGGGTTGGTATATCCGTTATACTGCTGATACTGACCGTACTGCGGAAGGGGCATTGTATTATTTGAATAAACACTGCCGTTTACGCTGTTTTGGTTATAATTGAATGTTTCCTGCTGAACCGGTGAGTTGTAAGCTGATGTCTGCACAGTTGCATTTTGTATTGGTGTATCAACATCCTGTGTCTGAGAAACAGAATTCTGTATTGTTTCATAGCTTTCAGGTGTCTGAGGAGCAGACTGCTGTTCATTTTTAGCGGATACACTTTCCGAGGAGAATACGCCTTCAAGTCCTGTTGAATATCTGCCTTCGTTTTCGTTCATATTATTAAATTCTCTTTCATCCATGATTAAGACCTCCATTTGAATTTGGTTTTGTTTTTCTTTGGTGATGTTATTATAAATCAAATCAAAAAATAGTTTGTCAACAAAAATAAGATTTTTTAATAACAAATCTTTAATTTAATCTTAAACTATTTTAAGATTCTTAATAATTTGGTTTACATATATGTTTTACATCTATTTCACATAAATGTCAAGATTAGTAAAAAATTAATTATTGTTTTGTATTTGCATTACAGTTATGCTATAATAAACAGTGAGGTGAGAAAAATTGAAAACGAACTTTCATACACATACATACAGATGTAAACACGCATGGGGAACGGAAGAAGATTTCGTTGAAGAAGCTATAAAAAACGGTCTTTCGGAGCTTGGTTTTTCGGATCACGGCCCGTTTCCGGATAAAGATTACGGACTGAGAATGGAATATGATGAGCTTTCAGACTATATAAAAACAATAGATGAACTTAAACTTAAATACGCAGATAAAATAAAGCTTTATAAAGGTCTGGAAATAGAATATCATAAAAAATATAATGACTATTACAAATACCTTCTTACCGAAGCCGGCATAGATTATCTTTTGCTCGGTCAGCATAATTATACAGACAGCAGGGGAGAACTGAAATATATTACCGCTGCAAAGGCAACAAGTGAATATCTTGAATTTGCTGCAAGTATTGAAGAAGCCGCAGGAACAGGATTTTTTTCATTTATTGCACATCCCGATCTGCTTTGCAAAAACAATTTTGCATGGGATGAAAACATGAAAAAAACATTTGAAATTATAATTGATACTGCCGAAAAGTATGATATTCCTCTTGAAGTAAATGCCAATGGTTTAAGAAGAGGTATGCAGTATTTTCCTGACGGTATGAGGTATCAGTATCCGGATGACCGTTTCTGGAAAATGGTAAGGGGAAGAAATGTAAGGGTTGCGGTAGGTTCTGATTGCCATGCAGTTGAACAGCTTTGGGATCATCATATTCCGGTTGCTTATAATTATTGTGAATCTTTCAGATTGAATGTAACAGAACATCCTATAAAATTATATGAGGGAAATTAATTATGAAGAATAGAATTACAAAGCTTTTAATAATATCAGTTTTACTTTCATCAGTATTATGTACATCCGGATGCACGGGAAATGATAGATCTTCAAAAGCATCATCAAAAGCTCCATCTTCTGTTTCATCATCAAGCGTTTCAGTAGTTTCAGAGGAAGAGGAAAGCAGCGGTTTTACTGATTACGGTACAAGGGTGTATCCTGAAAGCTGGAATGATAACGGAATATTTTCGGCATATTATCAGAAAGCATATGATATAGTACAAAATATGACTCTTGAGGAAAAGGCAGGACAGATAATTCTTGCCAGATGTCCTGCACTTGATGGTGCTGCATGGGCAAAGGAATTTCATCTCGGAGGATATGTTCTGTTCGGACGTGATTTTGATGATTACACAAGGAATGAAATAACAGCAAATAACAGAGCATATATTGATTCACAGAAAATCCCCATGATAATTGCTGTTGATGAAGAAGGTGGAGATGTAAGCAGGCTTAGTTACAACCCTGAACTGACAGACCATAAATTCAGATCTCCAAGAGAGCTTTTTGAAATAGGAGGCATACAGGCAATAATAGATGAGGCATCCGAAAAGAATAAGCTTATGAAGAGTCTGAATATAAATACAAATCTTGCACCTGTGTGTGATATAAGTATGTCAGAAGAAGATTTCATGTATTCACGTTCTTTGGGACAAGCACCCGATATAACATCAGATTTTGTAAGACAATATACATCGGTAAGTCAGTCAGAGGGAATATCGGTAGCACTGAAACATTTTCCGGGATACGGAAATAATGCAGATACACATACCGGTATAGCAATCGATGAAAGAACCTATGAAACCTTTGTACAAAACGATTTCAAACCTTTTAAAGCAGGAATTGACGAAGGGGCACATATGGTTCTGGTAAGTCATAATATAGTAAAATGTATGGATGAAGATTATCCGGCATCATTATCGTCAAAGGTACATGATATACTCAGAAATGAACTTGGCTTTACGGGAATTATAATAACGGATGATCTGGAAATGGATGCTATAAATAAATATATCACAGATTATTCTCCGAATGTTGCCGCTGTTCTTGCCGGTAATGATATGTTATGCGTATCAGATTATGAAGAAGCATATAATGATATGATAACTGCTGTTCAGAATGCTAAAATAGACCCTGACGTTCTTGATCATGCTGCTACAAGAGTTATTGCCTGGAAATATGCAAAAGGACTTATTACAGAGTAAAACAAAAACCGCATCTGTCTTTACGGCAGGTGCGGAATTTTTTGCTTATTTAATAGCCATCATAGCAATAAGACCTCCTCTTTTTCCTCCGCTTGCACGGTGGGAGTAAAGGAGACCGCTGTTACATTTTGTGCATACATCACTTATAGTTATATTTATGCTCAGAAGTCCTGCATCCATAAGCATACGTCGGTTTGTTTCCTTCAGGTCAATAAGATATTTTCCGTGTCCGAGACTTTTTGTGAAATAAGCAGGTTTAAGCTCTGTAAGTGAGGCAAATTGTTCAAAAACAGGGGTATCAACTTCATAGCAGCAGGCACCTATTGCAGGGCCTACTACAGCAATTATATCTGTGGGATCGCAGCCGTAGTCTTCTGTCATACATTCTACCACAGCTTCTCCGATTTTGCCTACAGTGCCTTTCCAGCCTGCATGGGCAAGGGCAATAACTTTCTTTTCGGGATCGGCAAAAAACAGGGGAGTGCAGTCAGCATAATGTGTCACAAGGGTAACGCCCGGTTCATTTGTAACAAGTGCATCAACACTTGCCATATCATGCGGTCGGGTTATGCCTATGCCGCAGTCAGCGGAAGTAACCTTGCGTACAAAAGTATGATGATCCTGAGATGAACTTACTAATGTATCAAAATCAAAGCCTGTTGCATCACAGAAAATTCTGTAATTTTCGAGTACCTTTTCTCTGTCATCACCCTGTTTGAAATTCAGATTCATTGATTTATAGCAGCCTTCACTCACACCGCCTATACGGGTAGAAAAGGCATGATTTATAAAATCCAACTCACTAAGTGAAGGAAACCGGAGAAATGCAACTCCGTCAACAAAATTCAGATCTGTGTTTTTACTTTTAAATACCATAGTCATACCCTTTCTGTGAAAAAGCTCAGTCGATGATTGCTGCAGAAATTACAACAGTTCCTATTGTACTAAATATAAAATGATTTGTAAATAGTTTTTCGATTAAATTGCAAATTCATTTTTTTAATGTTATAATAACAGCTGAAATATTATTTTGGAGGACTAAAAATGTCATTAAAAAAGCTTTTTGGAAACAATATCGCTCCCGATTGTGAATATTGCCGTTATTACATAAAAAATGCCGGCAGTAATCCGGTATGCCGTTACGGGTCTTCATCATTTGAACAGACCTGCAAAAGGTATGTATACGATCCATTAAAAAGAGAACCGAAAAACCTTCCGGCTATACCGAAATATACTGCCGATGATTTTAAGCTTTGATCAATTATTTTTTAACTGCCTTAGCTGCTTCTTCAAGCATAGCTGTACAATGGGGGCAGCGTGTAGCCTTGATACTGATCTCACTGAAACAGAAAGGACACTCTTTTGTGGTGGGTTCTGCCTCAGGCTCAGGCTTTTTAGCAAGAGATGTAAGCTTGTTTACAGCTTTTACCATAGCGAAAATGATTATAGCCATGATAAGGAAATTGATTATAGCAGCTGCAAAGTTACCCAGAGAAATAGGGCCTACATTAAGCACCTGAGTAGCCTTTGAGAAATCGAGCTGGCCTGTTTCGGGATTGGTGAAATCCTGACCTGAAACAGCAGCTATGATCCAGCTGATACCGGGCATGATAACATCGTTACAAAGAGATGTAACAATAGAACCGAATGCACCGCCGATGATAACACCGACTGCCAGATCCATAACATTTCCACGCATGACGAACTCTTTAAATTCGCTGATAAGTTTTCCCATAAGATATTACCTCCGTATATAAAATCATTGTTTACATTATAGCACAATATGGGAGTATTAGTAAATAGAAAAACTATATTTTTTTGTAAAAATTTGTATACTTTTGGAGTATATAGTAGTTTTATACTATAAACTATCAAATTTATGGTTATTCATAATTATGCAAAATAATGCTGTCATCCTGAGCGTAAGCGAAGGATCTTTTCCACTAATTCAGTTTTACTGAAAAGATTTTTCGTCGCTGCCACTCCTCAGAATGACAAGTCTTTTGTCAGATTTGCTCATTTATAGTTTTATGTAAAAAAAGCTGCTGCAATCGTTTGTGAATGCAGCAGCTTGATTTATATGTTCATAGTTTCAACAAATCATTCTATAACCTTTATCCAGCCTTCAGGAGCTTCGATTCTGCCCATTTGAATACCTGTGAGAGTGTCATAAAGTTTCTTTGTAACAGGCCCCATTTCCTCCATACCTGAGGGGAAGCAAATTTCATTGCCATGGTCATTTATCTTGCCGACAGGTGAGATAACAGCGGCAGTTCCGCAAAGTCCGCATTCTGCGAAATCCTTGAGTTCTTCAAAGTAAACTTCTCTTTCCTCAACTTCAAGACCGAGATATTCTTTTGCAACATGCATAAGTGAACGTCTTGTGATAGATGGGAGGATGCTGTTTGATTTAGGAGTAACAACCTTGTTGTCCTTTGTAACGAAGAGGAAGTTAGCACCGCCTGTTTCCTCAACCTTTGTGCGTGTTTTTGCATCGAGATACATATTTTCTGCAAAACCTTCGTTGTGTGCTGTAACGATAGCATGGAGGCTCATAGCGTAGTTAAGACCTGCTTTAATGAAACCTGTGCCGTTAGGAGCTGCACGGTCAAAATCACTTACTTTTATAACGATAGGCTTTGCACCGCCCTTGAAATATGGGCCAACAGGAGTGGTAAATACTCTGAACTGGAATTCCTCAGCCGGTTTAACGCCTATAACAGGGTTTATACCGAACATATAAGGACGTACATAAAGTGTTGCACCTGTGCCGTAAGGCGGAACGAATGCGTCATTAGCCTTAACTGTCTGAACAACTGCATCAATGAATTTATCTTCGGGAAAAACGGGCATTTCCATACGTCTTGCGGAGTTTGCAAGTCTTTCGGCATTGAGATCCGGACGGAAGATAACGATGTTTCCTTTTTCTGTTGTATATGCTTTAAGACCTTCAAAAATAGTCTGAGCATACTGAAGAACGCAGGCACATTCGCTCATAGTGATCATATCATCTTCGATCACAGCACCGTCATCCCATGCACCGTTCTTATAATTGGATACATAACGCTTGTCGGTTTTAATATAACCGAAACCAAGATTATTCCAGTCAATATTTTTCTTTTCCATATTTAAGGACTTCCTTTCAAAAATTAAATACACACATATTATATTACCAAATAAAAAGACTGTCAATATTAAGATTTAATTCTTCACGAAAAAGGGCAGACTATTTTCAGACAGGGAAAACATTTACAAAGTGAGACACAACAATAACAAGCATAAATATACCGGCAGACAAGGAAATTATTGCAATTGCTTTATTTGTCTTACGGTTTTCGAGTGCCTGAATAAACATAAGTGCAGTAATACATGTCATATAGATATTATCTGCATTCTCCATTATACGGGGTGAGATAAAGTATTGTAGAAATAAATATAACTCCGCATAAAATGAAGCCTGTTGTTTTAAGTGCTTTATTCATAATAGTATCATCTCCATAAGAAAAAGCGGCTGCCCGTTTTAAAACAGACAGCCGGTAAATCAGAATTTCATTTTTTCTCTTATATAATCCGTAAGTTTATCAATAGAAATTCTTTCCTGATCCATTGAATCTCTGTCACGAACTGTCACACAGTTATCATCAACACTGTCAAAATCGTATGTGATGCAGAAAGGAGTACCTATTTCATCCTGACGGCGATAACGCTTGCCGATAGAACCTGCATCGTCAAATTCTACCATGAAATCCTTTGAAAGCATTTCAAATACCTTTTCAGCCTTTTCGTTAAGCTTCTTTGAAAGGGGAAGAACAGCAGCCTTGATGGGTGCAAGTGCAGGATGAAGATGAAGAACAACTCTTGTATCATCATCTTTTATTGTTTCCTCATCATAAGCCTCGCAAAGAACTGCAAGGAACAGTCTTTCAACACCGAGAGAAGGCTCGATAACATAGGGGATATATCTTTCATTTGTGGTCGGGTCAAAATATTCAAGACTCTTACCGCTTGTATTGATATGCTGAGTGAGGTCATAATCCGTTCTGTCGGCAACGCCCCAGAGTTCGCCCCAACCGAACGGGAACATATATTCAAAATCCGTTGTAGCTTTTGAATAGAAACAAAGCTCTTCGGGGTCATGGTCACGAAGTCTGAGATTTTCTTCCTTAATGCCGAGAGAATACAGCCAGTCACGGCAGAAGCCTCTCCAATAGCTGAACCATTCAAGGTCTGTACCGGGCTTGCAGAAGAATTCAAGCTCCATCTGTTCAAATTCTCTCACACGGAAAATGAACTTGCCGGGAGTGATTTCATTTCTGAAAGACTTACCTATCTGAGCAACACCGAAAGGAACTTTTCTTCTTGTTGTACGCTGGATATTTGCGAAGTTTACGAAAATACCCTGAGCTGTTTCGGGGCGGAGATAAAGTGTATCCTTGCTGTCCTCGGTAACACCCTGAAATGTTTTGAACATAAGGTTGAACTGACGAATTTCTGTAAAATTATGTTTACCGCATTTCGGACAAGGTATTTTTTTGTCTTCAATATATTGAGCTAACTGTTCGTTTGACCAGCCCGCAACATTAGTGCCGTCAAATTCTTCGATAAGGTTATCAGCTCTGTGTCTTGTCTTACATTCCTTACAGTCCATAAGAGGGTCTGAGAAACCGCCGAGATGTCCCGAAGCCACCCATGTCTGAGGGTTCATAAGAATAGCTGCATCAAGTCCGACATTATATTTGTTTTCCTGAACGAACTTTTTGAGCCATGCATTTTTTATATTATTTTTCAGTGCTGCACCGAGAGGGCCGTAATCCCATGTATTTGCAAGACCGCCGTAAATTTCGGAGCCGGGATAAACAAAACCTCTGTTCGTACAAAGTGCCTTGATCTTATCAAGGTTTTTTTCCGTATTTTTCATTGATATTCCTCCATTAAATTTCATATCGGATAGACATATTCTATCATGTTTTTATCCTTACTGCAAGAGAAAAACGATATTTTTTGATCTGATATATCATTCTCTGCTTATATGTCTTACAGTATCTGCCTGTATAAAGCTTTTATATTTATTCGGAATTGAAA
>OMZF01000047.1 GCA_900315465.1 uncultured Eubacteriales bacterium
CCTTTGTATAGACTCAGGGGGCATAAAGAGTCTTTCGCCCCCTTGTAAAAGAATTTACTCAGGGACTGCCGCATTCCGTAGGCTGATCGCCTTGCATATACTATTCTACACTATTTTCGACTTAGTGTCAATGATAATACAAACAACTGAATAAAAGCACGACCCCCCGGTGGTCATACCGTAAAGGCATGGTTGCCGGGGGATATATTTTTGAAAAAGCGGTTGACAGTGGAACAGAAATATGATACAACGTCAATATGCTAAAGGCAATAATGTTGATTCATGCCTACCAAAACGCTCATGCACAAGGTGGAGTTTGTGCATGGATAAATCGTGCCGGAGTGGTCGGAGTGTGTCAATAAAACGTTTGAATGATTTTCTGCCTTCATCTGTGCATTTGAAAACACCGGCATCCTTCAGTACATTTACAAAAACTCTCCCTACCTCCTGTTCAAGCCGCTCACGGATTATCTCACTTGTTTTACCGCTAAGCTCTCCAACAAAACCTTCTGCCCACGGAGCATGTTTTTGGACAGACTTTTCTGAGGAAATATCCCGACCTTCTTCAATTAATTTTTCCATCACCTTTAATTCCTTCTGCAGACGAGATGGCAGAACAGCAAGCCCCATTACCTCGATAAGCCCGATATTTTCCTTTTTGATATGGTGGTATTCTTCATGTGGATGATAAAGTCCGAGAGGATGTTCCTCAGTGGTAAGATTATTACGCAGACAAAGATCAAGCTCATAATTATCTCCCCGATAACGTGCAACAGGTGTGATCGTATTATGTGGAACACCTTCCGTTTCGGCAAATATCATAGCATCCTCGTCAGTATATTCTCTCCATTTGCTTAAAATATGATCAGCAAGAGAGACAATCCTTTCACAGCTTCTGCCTCTCAGTCTGATAACTGACAGCGGCCATTTTATAACAGCACATCTTATCCCCTCATATCCGCCGACTGTAAAGCTGTATTCCTCTGCTGCCTTTTCCATTGCAAAGGAACACCTGCCTCCCTGAAAATGATCGTGGCTAAGGATTGATCCTCCTACTATCGGTAAATCAGCATTTGAACCTATAAAATATTCAGGAAACTGTCTTACAAAACCAAACATTTTTTCAAAAGTTTGTCTGTTTATTTTCATAGGAACATGACGGCTGTTAAAAACAATACAATGCTCATTATAATAAACATATGGAGAATATTGGAAAAACCAATCTTCATCCGTAAGGCTCAATGGAATAATCCTATGGTTTGCTCTCGCAGGATGCCCTATTCTTCCCGCATATCCCATATTTTCCCTGCATAACTGACACAGGGGATATGACAATGATGCAGTTTTACCTGCAGCGGCAATATCCCGGGGATCCTTTTCAGGTTTGGAGAGATTTATGGTAATATCCATTTCCCCGAATTCACTTTTATATTTCCATCTTCGGTCACAGGCAATACGGTCACGTCGGATATAATTCACATCACCGCAGAATTTGTAAAAGTAATCAGTTGATGCCGTCGGAGACTGTTTGTAATGTTCCCAAAACATTCTCTCTACCTCGGACGGACGAGGTGTCAGACAGTTCATCAGTCTTGTATCAAAAATATCTCTGCTTTCGGTAGTATCTGTGCAAAGATTTTTACTGACAGCATAATCCGTCAGTATTCCAAGTATTTCGGAAAGACTTTTTTCAGGCAGAGGTTCCCCATTCTCATAATTATCCTCTCTAAGAATATCAAGCAACCTGTTACGAGTATATATCCTCTCATTTTCACCTATAAGCCCCGTTTTTAAACCGTAATCAACAAGAAGATCAATTGTACGATATACCATAAGTTTTCACCTCACATTCCGCATATTTCTGCACCGTTTGCCGCACTAACAGAATAGATCTCTGCCCTTATGCCAAAGCGGTTTTCGTATAAGCTTTTTATATCTGAAATAAAGTTATCCACAGCATCTTGCTTCATAAGATTTACAGTACATCCGCCAAAACCACCGCCTGTCATCCTTGCACCATATACTCCCGGCATTCTTTGTGCATTTTCAGCAAGAAAATCCAGTTCTTCACAGGAAACTTCATAGTTATCCCTGAGTGAAGTGTGGGAACTATTCATCAACATACCAAAGGTTTGCAGATCTCCTCTCTCAAGAGCATCCGCAGCGTCAATTACCCTGCGGTTTTCATATACAGCATGCTTTGCACGTTTACGGCATATTTCATCAGTAATCAACATTTTTCTGCTTTCAAATTCATCCGGAATGACTGAACATAACGAATGGATCTTTAATTCACTTGCGGCATACTCACATTCCCTTCTCCGTTGATTATATGCTGAAGATGCAAGAGAGTGCTTTACACCGCTGTTTACTATTACTATGGCTGCATTGCCGATAGGTGCATAGTTGTATGAAAGTGTATTAGCATTAAGTAGAATTGCATCCCCCTCTCTGCCCATTGCACTCGCAAATTGATCCATGATTCCGCAGTTCACACCAATGAAACGGTTTTCTGCAAACTGACCAATCAAAGCAATTTCCTGATTTGTCAACGGAATAGAAAAAAGCTCTCTGAGAATCGTACCCGTTACAACCTCCAATGCCGCTGATGATGAAAGTCCCGCTCCATTCGGAAGATCACCGCTGAAAAGAAAATCAGCACCAGATGGAAGCTCATATCCAAAAGAGGCGAGAGAATTTATTACACTTACCGGATAATCCGCCCAACAGTTTTTTAAGTTGAAATCATCAGATTTGTATTCAATGATGCCTTGATTCTGAAAATCAGCAGAGTAAAATCTCAGCACATTGTCATTTCTTTTTGCAGCCGCACAATATATACCCATATTTATTGCACATGGAAATACATATCCGCCGTTATAATCTGTATGTTCACCGATAAGATTCACTCTTCCGGGAGCAAAACAGCAAAGCTGTGTTTCTTTGCCAAATATTTTTTCAAAATAAATGGATAGTGTATTCATCAACTAACCTCCCCGCAATTATTCAATTGCTTCAATGAAATACATTCTTGCCGAAAAATCCGGGAATACTCTGACATTATCATTGAAACCACTGCCGGAAAATGCAGGTTTCAAAGCAATTCCGCTGTTCATAAGCAGTGAACCGGAAACAATGCTGTCCTCACATTCTCCATTCATTTTCACAGCTTTCACAATTACATTATGCACTACGGAATCCTGTCTTATGTGTATAGGTGATACAGTATTGATAAGGCTGCCGAATTGTTTCAGATCAAGATTTTCGGATAAGCTGTAGAAATGATATGTTTTTTCTTCATCAAGCCCGGTTGCTTTAAAGCACAGATACTGTGTATTCGGAACTGTAAGTTCCTGCATGATAAATCCGACAGCTTTTGTTTTATCTTCAGAAACACAAATCCACTGATGTATGTTTCCTCCCGATGCAATCCGGTAAAACTGACCATATTGCAGAATATTACGCCATTTCTTATATAGCTCTGTCTGCTGCTTTATTTTTTTCTTTTGCTCCGAATCAAGATCACGAACATCCAGTTCATATCCCAGCAAGCCAAATGATGAGATTCCGAAACGGGTTTGCAGAGGTGTGCTTCTTAGTGTCTGGTGGTTAGGTACGGCACTGACATGAGCACCAATACATGACTGCGGATATCCATAACTGTAGCCCTCCTGAATAGAAGCCCTGCAAACAGCATCTGTGTTGTCGCTGCCCCAGATTTGTGGGAAATAGCACAGTATTCCAAGATCAAATCTGTTTCCTCCTGATGCACAGCCCTCAAACAGCACATCCGGAAAACGCTCTGTAAGCACCTTCATTATATGATAAAGCCCACAGATATATCGGTGTGCGGTTTCTCCCTGATGTTGCGGAGAAAGATAAGGTGAGTATACGTCAGAAAATATACGATTCATATCCCATTTAACATAACTTATATCTGCCGAAGAAAAGACGCTGGTCATTTTTTCAATTATAAAGTCCTGAACTTTTGGATTTGCAAGGTCAAGTATTCTCTGTTTTCTTCCTTCTGAATGAAGCTGATTTGGAATTGCCATAGCCCATTCAGGATGCTGTCGATAAAGGTCACTGTTAACATTTATCATTTCAGGTTCTACCCATATGCCAAGCTCCATTCCCATTGCATTTATTTTATTGCAAAGCGGTTTGAGTCCTCTCGGCAGTTTGCTTTCGTCCGGATCCCAATCTCCCAGTGAACTTGAATCATCATTTCTTTTTCCGAACCATCCATCATCCACAACCAAAAGCTCTATGCCAAGTTTTTTACCGATACCTGCAAGAGTCATAAGATTTGATGAGTTTATTTTAAAGTAACATGCCTCCCAACTGTTTAGCAGAACAGGGCGAGGTTTATTTTTCCATCTGCCTCGTACAATATGGTTTCTGATAAAGCGGTGCATATTTATGCTTTGACCGGAAAAGCCACTGTCTGAATATGTCATAACTGCTTCCGGAGTTTCAAACCCTTCTCCCTGATCCAGCAGAAATCTAAAACCACGTGGCTGTATGCCGGAAACTATCCTTGTCTTGCCATAAGCATTGACCTGTACAGCGGAATAATGATTTCCGCTGTATATGAGGTTAAATCCATAGACCCCTCCGCTGTTTTCTGCGGCGGAAGGCTCATGTACCATAAAGAAGGCATTTGTACGATTTGATGAGCAGCCTGCATTGCTTTCTATAACATATTTTCCTGCTGAAAGGGTAATGGTGTTTTTATTCATTTCTCTTGCCCATGCACCGTGAAAGGATGTGATGCTCATGCTGCTGAATGGCAAATCAAGCTGTGTACTCATTATTCTTTCTATTACAACATCACTGCTTCCATTATTGTACAGCCTTGCACGACGGGTTATAACATCACAATTAAAATAGACCCTATAGTGAATTTCTAATGTCAGACTGCCGTCTTTAAGTATGATACAAAGATGCTCAGTCATCTCTTTTTCGGCATAAGACGATGGTAAAGAGGTAAAATCTGAGTCCTCATCATCTATTTCATAATCTGAAAAACGAAAATCTGAGCTGCGGATGCCATTTTCTATTTCAAGCTCCAGAAACGGCTCTCTCACATCTCCGTGACCTGGTGTGGAAATCTCCAGACACATATTTTCCGGCATTTCTGAAGGGAATTCTTCTGAATATACTATAGTATTTCCAAGTTCAAATTCATTTTTTTCACGCATTGCATCGCATTCCTGCCATGTTTCAAGCCGGATTTTTTTCCCGTAATATAAATGCTCCGGATGCCCCGATGGAGAGATAGAGAAAACATAGGTTGTATTTTCTGTATCAAGGACAAACGCCGGACGTTCGCCGCTTAGTTTTCTGATCATTTCAATCACCTGATTTATTTTTTCCTTTTTCAATAGCGGACATTACAACCTTTTCGTTGTAGAAGCTGAGTATCAATGCTCCAACTGAACAGAACAAAACAGCTGTAAAACCAACAAAAGTCATACCAAGTACAGAAGCTGTAATATCATTACTGACTGTCCGAATTTCATAGCGAATGTTCTTGCTGCAAAGAACATTCCTTCACGATTCTCACCTGTCGCATAGCTGTCTGCTTCTGCAACATCTGCCACAATTGATTGAGGTATAATACCAAGCAATGCCATAGGGAAAGCAGCGATAACACATATAAGTATACCATATACAATCCCCGGAATAACACTGATTCCAATTATGCCGATTCCCATAATAAAAAAAATCACAGTTGCTTCCTTTAGCTTATATGGAAGGTCATGCAGACCGCAGTTAAGATAAAAATCGTGTCTTTTGATACGCTGCATCTCGTTTTTTGACTCTTCTTTACAATCCTCCAAAGCAAGGAACAGGCGATATTTTTTATACATTTCTATTATTGCTTTCATTGCCTTTGTTCCGTAGCCTTTACCTCTGTAGGATGAATCTATAGCATAATAGAACAAATAAGCAAGATCTTTATAAGTCACCAGATAAACCAGACCTATGTTTTTTCCTTTCTCACTTATTATCCAAAAATCCGCTCTGCCCTGTTCTGCTCTTTTTCTGAGCAAGCGGAATGGTACTCTTTCGTCGTGAGGAAATGCTCCGGTATAAATAACTTTTATATCCCTATAATCAGATTTCTGAATTTTGCGTAGTTCCATAGTGCAGACCTCTTTCGGTTCATTTAATGCTATTATACCACTTTATCTTGAAAGATGCCTCTACAGAAATCAAAATTCTTCCTCTGTAACTACTTGGCAATTGCATATATTCAAATACCGACCCATCCCAAAAAGGACAGGTCGGTATTATAGAGCCTGATTGTTATGCTTATTTTGATTCTTAACGCAAAATGCAAGTCACCGCCTTTACAACAATTGATTACATAATGCCGATTATGTTATAAACCGAGTACATATTCTCCATACGCTGACAGTGTTGTGTGCCGGTGGGATTGCGGTTGCCATTTTTTCAAAGTTGTAATTGACGCCGGAAAATCCATTCAGGCACAGAACAGAAACCAACAAATCAAACAAATGCTTCTTTTTGAGGATACTTTCAGCAAAAAAATATTTTATAAAATGCTTTTTGGAGCTTGCTTATTATACTTATTTGGGTGTATAACGATTTCATGTGAATTACTCCTTTCAGGTTACAAACGGTTCGTTTGGTCACTTACCATTTTATATCTTTCGGGAGAGTAATTCACTTTTCATTCTTCCAAAACCTGGAAACTGCTATATTTACATAGAAAACACAATATTAAGATACATCGTTAATTTCTGATAAATTTTCACCGTCAACATTACTTTCAGATGAATTTTCATTTGCACTGTTTTCTATTGAGTTTTCGCTGTTATTATTACTATTTTGTGATGCATTAATGGTATCGGATAAGCTTTCGGTGTCACTTTGCTCACTTATCTGTGAAACAGAATTTTCCGAAGGCTGTGTCATATTATGCGGTAAAGAAAAACCAACCAGAAAACCAACTCCAAAACCTATAATTAACCCAATAAATATAGTAACACTTCCAAACAATAATTGACGAGATGTATTATTTCTTTTATGCTTTTCACACAGAATTTTTCTGAAATCATTTATTACAACACAAAAGCTTCCACTATCTTCTATATAATTCTTATTAAGATACTGATTAACTATTTCGTATATATACTGGTCACCAGTATTTTTCAATAGGTATTCAGCAATATATCCAAACCAGATACGAACCTGATCGTTTGTTGAATTTTCTCCACCTGTAACAAACAAAAGCGGAAATAAAACGAAGCCTTTTATTCTGAAATGTTCAAAAGCTTTTTCTGACCAATCGAAAATATATTTTTTCTGCTGTTTTTTAGGAACATCCGATAATCCGGAGAAAAAAGCATCCATTTTTTTATAAACATCTTCATCTATGTGTTTGATACTCTTATATATCTCATTATCAAAAAGACAGTCAACATCTATCTGGTAATTATCCGAATTATTATTTACTAATTTTGCCATTTTATCCTCCTGTTTCATCTCACTGACCAGACTCGTACATCAAAACAGTACCTATATCGCCTACATTAATCAGTACAGAATCATCATACGTACAATATTTATCACTACACAGATATATCTGGTCTAAACATCTGCACAATGTATTGCACACATCATTATAATTAACAGTTTCAGAGTTACAGATAAATATAATGTCAAAACCATTTACTGCATTTTCATTAAAATCAGCACATTCTTTGGGAAGTGCCAGTGTAAAAGTAGTATTTTTATTTTTAAGGTACTCGATATTAAAGCCAACAATTTGTTTATAAAGGTTGTTGAATCTGTTATTCTGAATTTCCAAAAATTCAAAATCCAGTCCGCTGCGATTTTTAAGAACCATTACATTATGCATAGCTATAATAACACTCAGCTTATTCATGGAATCATTTTCAGTGAGCAGTTTTTCGGTAAAAAATATCTTATTTTTAACAAAAGCATAAGCCGACTGATATTTTTCATAGTATTTTTCTTTAATAAAATCATACCAATTTTTCAATAATGATTTGTCAATACCCTTATGATTTATAAAGAAAGACTGTAACTTATCGTATGCCGAAATGCAATTATTAAGTGCATATTTAAATTGATCTGTCAATTTAAATAATTCATCTTCCAAAGTAATTTTCTTTGCTGCACTGTCATAAAGCAGACGTAACATTATATCAGAATTAACATCATAATTACAGACAAAATCATACTGAATATCAAATGTCATATCATCAACATATTCACCAAAAATCTGATTTATCATTTTGAAGTCTTCAAAATAATCAGATATAATCAACCTTTCATCCAAAAGTTCCTTAATAATTGTGAACCATTCATCCGAGCTTTTTTCTGTACTTACACAACATGTTTCACCTATAGCGTTCTTCAATATCATCTGTTCTCTCTTATCAAAAGTGATAAGTCTCTGTTTCCACTCCAGAAGAACACTTTTATCAGCAGCGAAAATCTCCTCAAAAGACTCTGGATTAAAACAGGAATTTCTTTTTCTGATATAACCGTCATACCTCTTATAGTATTCGTATATACCTGATTTTTTACGATTATTTAAGTTTATAAGTTCACGACAAATATCAATCATTGAAAGAGCTATACCAAAAGAAGATTCACTATCGTATTTTCTTTTTGGATCAATATTAACATCAAGTTTTTCTGCAAGAGAGTCATAACATTCATTAAACTTTTGTTGTTTCTGAATGACATCACATACAAGCCTCTTAAAACTATTATATTTATAAATATCCATAGAATGAATCATATCAATATTAATGCATGATGTTTTGCCATATTTCTGATTAAATTCATATACATAATTATAATTATCAATCAGTTCATCATCCCACATACAATCAGGATCGGAAAAATTTCCATCATTGTCATACAAATAATCATCTGCAAGTTTTTTCTGGAAAATCTTATTACAATCCATATAAATTTCACGAATAGTTTTTCCGGTGAATTCATCTGTTTCATTTAGTTTTTTCTGATATTCTGCTGCTTCATGGAAATTATTCTTTATAAACTGAGGAATACTTAATTCAGCTGATTCATTAGATTTTTCAGAAATTTCATCATCAACCGAAACAGAAATATCATTTATCTTATTTTCAAGACCAACAGACTCACAATATTCATGTATATTTTTTTTACCTTTTTCATCAGCCACTACAAGAACTTTTTTACCGTACTTAATAAGATTAAGAACGGCATCTGTTACTATTTTATATTGAATATCAGCAGGTATATTTTCTACCATTAAAAGTGGATACGAACTAAACATATCCGACACAGCTTTTTCGTAAGCTGACATATCCAAAAAATGAATATTTTCAATATCAATTTCAGGCTTCACATACTGTACATCAATAGTTTGCTTTTCCGGTATATGCTGTTCCTCAATATCATACAGAGAAATATAAAAATCACCATCATTATTTTCTTCAAAATCAATTATGTAATGTTTATCGGAAGAAAAAATTTCAGGATGATCTTTAGAACCTAATATGATAGCTTCATCATTTTTATTAACAACATTCCAGGCATTTATAAGAGCCAGTTCCCCACCGTTTTCATACAACAAATCTTCATCACAGGAAAAGAAGTTTCTGAAGTTATTAAGACTCCATTCCTTTCTCAGCCAGACACCTGCAACAATACCATCCTTATAGCAATAAATAAGGGGATGAAGACGTATATGTGACAGAAATGAACAATAATATAAAACTGCCGAATACATATCTATACTTTCTTTTGTAGTAAGATAAACGGCATCTTCCTGTCCCTGCTCAGAAGTAAATCTTATGTTATCGAATATATTATCCGCACCGGGCAGACCAATATTCCAATTTATTTTTTCTGCAATACTGTTTATATATCGAATATCATCTATTTTAAGTCTGTCATCTGTATAGCCATAGAATCCATCCTGATCATTATCCCATAAATCAACAAATTTCTCAAATATTTGTTTCCCACATTTTATTTTAGCTTTCATAGAGTGCCACCCCCAATATCCGAAAATTCACTGAAATTACATACTAAGCCTTTACAACCGGAAATATAATTATTATCATCTTCTATAAAAGCTTTTAATTGCGGTTCAAGAGCAATATTTGAGGAATCGTTATAGATCAATATAACTGAAAATTTCATTTTTGAACGATTCTTCATAAAATCCTTATACATATTTAAGAATGTAAAAACATCCGTATAAGAAACATTCTGTTCCATCAGAATAAAAAGGAAATTATTATCCAAAGGATGTTTTTCACAATGATCAACCATGACAGCATATGAAGCCATAAGACAATCCGCATAGTTTCCGGACTCACATCTTGTATCAGCATAATATATATCATCAACAGGCAATTCACCGAAATCATATATAACAATACCATTTTCAGAACGATAGACAAAAGCCTTACTGTCAGTACCAGCTTTCAGTTTCTTTTGAAACATATATAACGGAATATTTACCTGATCAATGCTTTTGGAATTTTTATTATTTTTATTTCGTAAAACACAAAATAACATATTATTTGCTTTTTTATCATTAATCATTCAAATATTCCTCTTTTCCATCATTCAGCCATATTGATTTTTGACTCAATTCTTACTTTAAGATTTGGCATATTTACATTGTCAATAAAATTTCTGATCGAATATATATCAATATTTTTACTTTTATTGATAATATTGACAGAAGAAACATCATATAAATAAAGAATACAAAAACTAAGATGATCACTATTTATTGTAACAGAATTATGTTCAACAGAAGGACTGGTATCTGTAATAAGCAGTAAACCTTTCAAATCAGCCTCAACATTTTTCATAGCAGAACATTCACTTGCCAAAGAACTGATTATACATTCCTCATAACCGCTTTCACTTCCGCCCTTCAAAGTAATATCTCTAATTTTTCTTATAAAGTCATCTGTACTTAATTCGCCTATAAATTCATAATCCTTTTCTCTTATTAAGCAAAGTCTCCACTTAATATCGGCATTACTAAATGAAACCGAGTTTACTTCATTTATAAGATACCTGTAAATACGGCTGAATATTTTCCTCATTGAATATGTAGTATCAATTAAAATTGAAATCACTACACTTTTCTTCTCAATATTTTTTTCGATCACTACCTGCTGAACCTTATCATCTTCTGTCACCGTATTATTATCATAGGGCACATACATATAGGGTTCATACTCAATCTGACTATCTGATTCATGTTCGTCATAATCGTTTACTTCATTATTTTCATTATTATATTGATTTACTTCGTTATTTTCATCGTATTGATTTACTTGATTATCATTAATTTCTGAACTATTATTTTTTTTATCGGCAATTTTAATATCACTATCATCAAATTCATCTTCATCATCCTCTCTTATAGGATCAAAAATTTTTTTCAAAAAACCATCAATTTTTTTATTCATAATATACTTCTCCCCTATTTTATAATATTCACTATAATTTTACTATTCAATTGATTATCTGTCAACAGTATATCATTTTTTTGAGCAGATATATCAAAGCTGCTTTCAATAACACTATTTTTCTGATTTATAGCTCTGTAAAAGATATTATTACCAACTCTGAAAAAACGAATTTTCATTTTACCAGAAGTTTGTATGACAATATTTTCTCCGTTTTTAAGGCTTCTTATATATCTTGTATTAACAGAATCATTATTTTCTATAACCAAAATATCCATTCCGATGGTTTCAGAATTTGATTTTGACGGAAGAATATGATTTTTCTCCAAAAGAGAATTTTCAAATTCTTCAAGAACATCCCATTCATATTCTTTCAAAGCATTTTTAAAATCCGTGATAACTTCCTCTGCATATTTATATTGTTTTTCAGGAACAGCAATCATTCTTGCTATTATTTTGCACAGCCATTCAGGAGTATTTGCATCCACATAACGCAAATGCAATTTAAAATCATGCGGTTTATTTGTAATCTCTCCGACATCCTCTATATAGTTATGACCATTAATCATAAAAAGAAATATCAATCCCATTGAATAAATATCCATACCTATTATAGATTTTTTTATTTTACTATCATGCTGCATGGGATGTGCATAATTAAATGTACCGTAAATTGCCCTGCTGCCATCTCTTGTACCCATTTTCTGATCAATATGTGCCCAGTCAAAATCAATTATTTTTACACCATCGTCTGTAATCATAACATTACCCGGTTTAAGATCACGATGTATGATATGATCTTCATTTTGTATCATAGTGTAATAGTTTATTGCATACAAAAGCTGAAGCATATGTATATACATATTTTTTTTATTACGGGGCTGATTTCCCTTATAATGATTGAAGAGAGTATTTTCCCCGCAATATTCTTCGAGTATGAAAAGAACATCCATATCACGATGATTTACATTTTCCTCAAACGTAACTTTGGCATGTTCAGGAAAATCATATACAAAAGCTATAAAAGGATAACGCATTTTAAAAAGAGTTTCCTTTTCCATTCTTTGCCTTGCTTTTTTATAATAATCGTATGAGTCATAATTATTGGTATTTTTTATAGATTCAGGTGTTTTGAGTTCCTCTATAAATTTAACGAAATACTTCTCCCCAGTACGATTATCTTCGACACTTCCAGTCCATATATAATATCCCTTATTAGATTTGTCATTGACCATTACATTTCCGGTCATTTTTCTTAATCTGCTGTTTTTATCCTTGAATACCATAGATATTCTCATGGTCATACCTCAAAAAGCAACACTGTTTTGTCATCATCATTAAACTTTGAATAATCCAGATCATTTTTTAAAAAATCATAAATATTATAGAAATCATCCATTGCTTCATATAACCCATCAGACATTATCAATATTCCTCCGGTTTTTCCGGCATTCATATTTTCTTCTATATAGATATGACACATTGTTTCATCAAGCTGTGAATACTTTCCGAGATAATTGGTAAGCACAGTCTTACTTTCTTCATCGAAATCATTGGCAAATTCATTATTTATTTCCGATACAAGATTCCAATCGTCCCCATGTTTACAATATATTGGTGAATCACCTATGTTAATTGCTACCATATAATTACCGATAATCAACACACCGCTCAGAGTAGTTCCGTTCTGCACACCCGAAACTGCCAAAGCACATACAGCTTCATTAGCTTTCTGAATTGCATTTTTAACCGATGCAACTATTCTGTCACGGTAATTGCATATATCAAAATAATCAACTTCAAAATCACACTGTTCAATAAGTGAATGTACGAGTTCAGATACAAAAGTATTTGCGGCTATTCTTGCACTTTCCCTTGCCTTTGCCATACCTCCCATTCCATCACATACAACACCTATTTTTACTTCAGGACTATAAGGAGTAAGCGTAACACTTACAGAAACAACATAATCCTCATTAACCTCGTGATTACCTTTTACTGTTCTGAATACAGAATCAAACATAACTATTTCCCCTTTACAATTAGTAGTTTTTTTATCTAAAACATATATAGTAAACGACAAACATCTTTAAAAGATTCTTCGCTTTGCTCAGAATGACAGGTTCTCAGCTTTCCTCAGAATGACAATAGGATATTATTAATGACGTTTACTATAGTTAATTATTCATTTGGTGATGTATAAGTAATATCTTCAATTGCTGAAAAAATCTCCCTGACAGGTTCTTTCAGATCACTTGAATGAGGTAAATAGCAAGGTACTTGATTTAACACAACAACATATTTATGTTCATTTATTTCCTTGCAAGCTACCAACCATTCACCATCACCCTGTTCTGTTTCAGCGGTACCTGTTTTTGCAGCAACATTTTCATCTTCTGAAAATCCGATAACAGATGGATTTGTAGCAGCATCAAGCATAGCAGAATATATTTTAGAAGCATTTTCCTCAGAAGTGAGCCTGAGACTATTATATTCAGAAGAAAGTCCCTCTATTTTCAAACTACTGAGATCTTCGCTTTCGTTCTTACAGTTTACAACTTCTTTGATCATATGCGGAACAGGTGCCATTCCTCCGTTACACATAGCTGCTCCCACCATAGCATTGGAAACAGTTGACATAAGAACACCATCCTGACCGTAACCCGTATTAGCAATGGTATATTTTTTATCAGACAGCGACATATCTTTAAAACTATTGCCATCCAGAAGCCATTTTGTAACATTAGTTCCAAAATCAAGTTCCCAGTCCTCACCTATATGTATTCTCTTGCAAACTTCTTTGAGTTTTTTATCTCCGTCTTTCACATCGAGTATCATTTTTGCAAAAAATACATTTGATGACCAGTATAAAGCATTTTTATAATCCATTTGCTCACTTTGATCTACCACAGCATTACCATAATCTGAATACCAGTTTATTATTGGCTTACCTTTTGTTCCTTCAACATTAAATGGTAAGGTATCAAAAGTTTTTTCCTCCTGACCCTGCTCAAGCAACATGACTGATGTAAGAAGTTTGAATGTAGAACCCGGAAGAATTGGATCTCTGTTTGTCACAGGACTCTGATTCATGGTATTTATATCATTTTCATACCACTTGCTAATATCATAAGACGGAAAAGCAACACAAGCGAGTAATTCACCGCTTTCAGCATCCATAACAACTGCTGAACCCTTTCTTTCTGTACCCAGTCCTTCGGTACCAGCATAAATATCTCTTACCTTTTTCTGCAAATCGTGGTCTATGGTGAGATAAATATCTTTTCCATGAAAAGCACCATTTTTTTCATCTCTTAGTACCTTATAATACTTATTCAGCAAACCAGAACTACCGTTTTCTGAAGAATTCATCCATCCTATAAGAGGTGAATAAAGCGTATTATCAATATAATTTCCATAATCCGAAATACCATCGAAATGTGACAGATCACAAAGAATATTTCCTTTGCAGTCTAAAATATTACCCGGTGTAATATTCGGATTTTCATAATTATAATGATCTTCAGAATCATTTTCAGATACAGCAGATGATTCCTCACCACCAACGAATGTTTTATCAAAATTCTTTTTAATTTCATCAGCGGTAAGTCCGTAGCCTCCCGACTGAATGATTACTGCTGTACAAGTCATAAAAAGTATGGCAGTAATAATAAGCATAGTTACTGTTTCTTTGTGTAAACACACTATTCTGAACTTTTTATGTTCCTCAGGATTTTCGTCATCATCAGTAGTTTCTTCTTCAGAAGCCTTATAATTCAATTTAGTACTATCTGCATTTTCATCATCTGACTTACTGGTTGATTTTTTTTTGCGGTATATCTTAACATTTTCTGTTTCGGAAACATCAGGATTTTTTTTGCTTTTTTCTTTATTTTCACTATCATTATTAAAATTTTTCTTATCAGTATCACCCATATTAAACCATCCCTTCATATTATCGTCATAAAAAACTTCGTCACGCAGAATTTTATTATGGTATACTTGACATCATTTCCAGATCTTCCTGAACTTTTTATCTCTGATATAATTAAACCAACAAAGTATGCCAAACAAAGCGGCTGTTATAAGACTTAAAACAACTGCAGCCATCATTATAATAGTTCCTGCGTTAAATACAAACAGAACGAGCAGCAATAATATCACTATTACAAAAGACGCTGCAACTGTCATTTTGTCAATAAGTTTAAATATATACCACCCACCGATATTAAGGTCATTTTTATCTACTTTCCTGTTCAGAAGATAATTATCGACAAAGACATCGCTTTTAAGATCATAGTCCGATTCATCTTTTGAAATTATACAAAGCATAAATGTTATAAGCAAACTGACAAACTGATTAGTACCTGCATTAGATACATACATAAGCGGTACACCGGATATAGGAAATAATGACAGATTTATAATAATGTGAAGTACATTCTGGAATGTGAGAAGATATATAATTGCCATTCCAAGCAATCTGTAATAATTGTCACGCACACAGCAGACAGACATATACGAAAATGTCAGAAGGAATATAAAGCTTAATACAAGCAGGAGTGCACATATAACACCAGTAGAATGAATAAGTTGTGCAAAAACCATATCAGATTCATTTATAGCGATATTGACCTTATACGAATCACCCGGATAACCCATCCAGCCTGCCACACTTCTTGCCTTTATTATCTGATAATACTGCGAGCCGCTTCCGCCTTTGACAAACTCGTCATCATTCACATGGAAAAATGCATATACACGCTGTCCAACTTTAATTACAATTTTTTCCAAAGCAGAATAATTTGATAATACACTTTTCGTATCCAAAGTATTTTCCCCGAAAAGCTTTTCCTTCATTTCAAGAATTTCTTTTTCTTCATCAGATTTTTGTGGTTGTTCAGACTTTTCCTTGTCCGTCTTTTCCAGCTCAGGAATATTATTCGGTGCATATGCTAATATACTGTGTCCATAAACAAATGTGTCGGTGTCATTTGCAAGACGATAACAAAATGAGCCTGACCAGATAAGCGTAACCACAATAAACACCAGCAAAACAACATTTGATACATTTTTCACGACAGTTCTTTTATGAGTAAAACTGCTTAAAAATGCATTTTTTATATCACTGAAGTCATGACTTACAATAGTAAGGAACACACCTGTTACAAGAAGAGATAATACAGTACCAAATTCCGAACAACAGGCAAAAAGTAAAAATGTGATTATATTATACCAGAATGAAAAATAAATACGGTTCCATGCATACCAAGGCATATCATCAAATGAAAACGCTTCTTTTTTCGGTTCAGCATTTTTCTTGATACGTTTTTTCAATTCTATGTATATCCACCTTATAAAGGGAAAAGGTATAATTATAAAATAACTTTTATTTTTCTTTGAAAGAAGTCCAGCCATAATCAGAATATACATAGGCTTAACCAATTCAAGCAAGGTAAAACCGCCTACAAGAATATTGGCACCATCCCCTCGTCCTAAGATAAAAGAAGCGGTCTGAATAACAAGCTGAGCTTCTATAATAATCATTATTATAGCATCAAGATATACATTTACCATCGAAAACAACAAAATGCCTATAACAGCAAAAAGAAAACCTATACAAAGATTAATTATCATTTTATTTGCATGAGCAGAACGCTGAATATATATTTCATTGTCTATCATTGACCGATATTCCGGAAAACCATCATATTGTAATAGATAATCATCTATTTTTGTTGCTATATCGTAATTAAGAGCATCATTCAATCTCAGACGATCAAGATTATCTTCCGCATGATATTCTGCTGCTAATTCATCTATTTTATTTTCCCTGAACTGCTTATCATCAGTTTCATTTTCAGGATTTTCATTATTTTCTTTTTTATCAGTATCAATGTTTACTGTTTCCACCTTACTGGTTTCGTGTGACACCTCAGAAACAGTACCCTCTTTCTTTTTCTTCAGATTTTCCTCTTTATTATCAAGCACTTTTTTTGCTTTTGCTTTAAGCATGATCTCATCTACATCTATACGAGCATCATTTGATATATCATTAAAGATCAAAACAGCCCTTGTATAATCAAATCCGAATTTTTCCTCGTAAGTTTTTGTAGTAGAATTTATAGCATTACATATTTCCTGATTGTCCTTATATTCTTCAAGCAACGCTCCGGATTCTGCAATATCATACATATCACTAAGTACATTTCTTACCGGAGAGTCAAGTGAAAGTGTAAGGACCTGTGCATAAAGCCCTATAAACATTATAAAAACAGTAAAAATAAATATTCTGATGTCAGCATCTATGCACCATACATAGATTCCCATAAGGAACACCAATCCGCCAAATAAAGCAAAAACTCCCAAATACGCTGCCGGATCTATCTTTGAGATGAACAAGCCAAAAATTGTAATAACAAACAATCCAATAAGAATTCCTTTTATAACCATTGATGTTTTTATATTGTTAAGATCAAATTTTTTCATAAACATCAGCTCCTTGTACTATCAGGCAGTTTTATCATAAATTTGGCATAAACTCCGGACTCAATATTACCTACAATAAAACAATTTTTATCAGGATCATCCTTAAGCAATATTTCACGATAATCTATATCAACTATGGTATTATTATCCACATTCATATATCTTGTCGGAGATACCTCAACTTTTGCAAGGTTTCTAAGCTTATAAACAAACTTTCTTTTTCCTTCTCTTTGTCTGGCTATTGTAAACTGCTGTTTTGAAATCCAGTCATAACCGCTCAGCTTCAAATCACATTTATCCCCACGACCTACAATAACAGAAGAATCTTTCATTCTATACTCAAACTCATCCTCTACCCCGTCAACACTCAAAGTAAAAATAATAACCGGATAGTCATACGGAAATACTTTCGGAATTCTGATTATAACATAAGATACAATAAGAAAACATAAAAACAAAATACTCATAATGAAACCCTTCATAAAGCTTGCAGCAAATATGAAAAGGAAAATGAATATTACAAATACCACAAAAATAGCAATTATAAGTAGTAACCTTTTATTTTCAGATATTCCGGGATATTTTTCTGAGATTTTTTTAATCTTTTTCACTCACATTCATCTCCTCATACTATAAATCACTAACATAAACTACCGCATTATGAAAAGCAAACATTTATGTCATATTCCCCGCCAACAATACCAGGCGGGGAATTTACATATTATCTTAATTACATCTGACCTTTAATTTTAATAACCTTTTCGGTGATATTTAAACTGTGCCTGTCTCGCTACTGATATTAATTTTTCGTCAGCCAAAAAGTCACATAAAGCCTCCGGCAATTCATTATACAAATTAAGCCATTCTGTCCATAATTCTTTAATATTGATATCAGGTTCTTCAGGAAGCCCTCTCACAAGATCTACGTCAAAATAGTAATCCTTAGCTATCGGATATTTGAAATAATAAAAACGGAACTTATCAATATTCTCTGGGGTACTGATTTCAAACCACCTTTTAAATCTTTCATATCCGAATTTAGGTTCATCAATTTTACAAAGTTTTTCCAACTGTTCAGTTGATTGCGAAGGCTGCCTGTTGTAAGGAGTTGGAGAAACAGTTATAACTTGTTGATTCTGCAAAGCATCAGAATACTTTATATTATCTGACATAACTGTAACAAGATCAGAATAACTAACTGCATTATTCTCCTGTACTCTTGAATTTTGTTTTTCTTCTGCGGATAGCTTTTCGACATTGTTTTGATAAATTTCTTTAATTTTACCATATGCTTTAATAAAATCATCTTTCAAAGGTTTCAAAGAACTTGCATAATCATCAAAAACTGACTTTATAAAATCCTTATATTCCTGAGAAACAAAATCACTGTCATAACAATCAGCATAAAATCTACAGTTGTAATACATATCATCGTGTTTACTTTTTTTCATCTGATCAAATATACGGAAACATTTGGAACATCTGTTAAGAAACTTTTCTCCAGGTTCGATAGGTTCGTTAGAATCATTTTTATTATTATATTCATTGATCATTTCACGAAGAGTATTATCTTTTGAACAATGAACATAAAAAACCTTATAGCAGTAATCGTTATAATCATCGTTAACTCCGGAAAGCCAATAGCAAAGTTGCCCCAGCTTTTTCAGTTTTGACTTATTATCATCAGAATCCGAAATAATCTCAAGAAGCCTTTCTATATAAAGACAAATGATTTCACATACATATTCATTCTGAGTTAGCTGGATATTACTGTGCAAATACTTTGAAAAATCTTTTAAATAAAATTTGTCTGCCCTGTTTTTAATTATGTATGAATATCCCTTAAAGAAATGATAATACAGATTTTGTGTAAGATTAGTATAACAACTATTCTTTTTCACATAATATGAATACAGCTTATCAAAGGCATCAATGTCAAAAATATAAGTTTTTTTATCTTCATCATAAAAAACTAAAACATATAAATAGTAGTCCGCACTAATACTAAGCTGATATTCAAAATTTTTTTTGCGTTTCTTATTATCTTTTTCTAAAGAGATATTTCTTTCACTGCACAGACTGTTCAATCTGTCAAATATAAGCTTATTACTATCTATACGATTAAAAATCTGTTTTTTTTCGGAATACGGTTTATTTTCAAATAATGCTATCGGATATTCTTTAAATACGCTTATCATATCAGCAATAATATTATTCAATATGGCATAAACTAAAACAAAACCATATTTATCCTGAATGAAATCTTCTCTTTTTATAACCTGTCGAATAGAGGTAATAATAGTAAGCAGGTAATTTCTATCCTTATTTTTTTCTATATTATCATTTACAATGTCATTCAACACTTTTAAATCTTTGCATTTTTCAGAGATATTCTTATAAAAAGCATATTTTTGTGTTAAAGTGGGCAAGCAGCCATATATATCTTTAAATTGATCCAATGCCCATTCTGAAACAACCGGAAATCCTGCAAGAATTTCAAAATAATTACCGGGATCTTTGTTATTATCTTTATAATAACAAGCAATTGATTTTAACTTATTTGTCAGCTGAACACGTTCATCATCATTTACAAAATATATTTCTTTATTGTAAGCAGCATTGATTATATCTTTTAATTTTTCGATATTTGTTTCAAGTGATTCTGTGTTATCCAAAAAGTCTCTAAACACCCCATAATAATTGATTTTTCTAACAATACCATTAGGAAATAAATCGGTATTGATAGGTTCTCCGAATTTTGTATACAGAACACGATGTATCATATATCTGTCGGATACATTTTCAGCCAGATTGAAATAATCAACTATTGATTCATCTATAACTTTTTCATAAACATCATTTAAACATAAGAATTCGTAAACAGTTGTATATTCAATTTCAGATTCCCATTTAAACTTATGCTTATTAATAAAACTATATACACTTGCATACAGATCAGCATTTTTTGAAGAAATATCCTGATCGATAAATACACAATAGACCAAAAACAATGAATAGTTCAACCACCATAGTTCTGAATCTTTAAGTTTTTTACCGTCAATAAACGCAAGTTTTTTTATTGATTCCTCAGAACAGCTTGCGAAAATGACAGGAAAACTTTTTACATCACAAAGTTCCCACAAACACTTGAATACATCAGGGTCGTCATTGAATTTGACCCAAAACAGGCGTGAATAATTTCCGCCCATTACTTCTTCCGCAATTTTCCCTGAAATTCTGTCGATATTTTTGTAAAAAGCATTATCTTTATCTTCACTGTCAAACTTTTTCTTAAACACAAGCATTTTTCTGTATTCATTAAAGTCTGACACATTTTCAGCAAATTTTGCCGCAATATCAAAGAAATATTTTTTCAGGCTGCTGTTTAATTCGGGGAAATCTTCACCATAAAGAGACTGCAATTCTGTAAAGCTTTTTGATTTGCCGATCAATATTTTATTATAAAATTCATTGGCATCATCAAGACGTTTTTTCTGATAATCTCCTATATCCGTTTGGTTTAAAATTTTGAAACAGTTATCTATACACTTTTTGTTTATATTTTCACATTCATCAATATTAGTTTCATCATATACACGATTACACTCACTTTTTCTTAGAAATGCTTCAAAGAAAATATTCATCATTACATTACTGTAAACTGATGTCTGATTGTGAGCTATATTTTGAGTGAAACATTCAAAAGATTCAAAAGCATCCGAAGAAAAAATCTTTTTCATTAAGATATTATCTATTGTTTCCTTTTTAGTAATGTTAAAATCAATTATAAGTTCATAAATAACCTTTTGTTCACTAAAATCATTTATATTTTTGATAAGTTCCTCTGCTTTTGGTGCAAGACTCCATTTCAATTTACCTGACAATTCACACTCGCTTTTCATCACTGAACCAAACAGATCGCAGAAGCTTTTCATATTTGCGAAAGATGAACCTGCACTGTCAATCTTTTGCAAAATATAGTTTCCCTCGGTATTATAATATCTGAGAAGTAGTTCATGGTTATTTATAACATCTTTGATCATTTTAAGTCTGACTTGATCTGAAGCAAAAGGAGAACTGATCAAAAATAACATTTCGTCCTGTTCATCCTGAGTGATGTCATTTTCAGAAACATATTTTTCCCAAAGAAGCAATAATTCTTTTTCTCCGGGTATCTGCTGCACACTTCCGTCATCTTTAAATAATAAAAGGTGTTTCAAATAGCTTTTGCAAAGATTTATGTCATCATTTTTTCTGCTGCTGATTATTTTATCGATACCGGACTCATTCCATTTTATCAATTTTTGAGAATCTTCAAAACGTCTTGCTTTGGCAAGAGCTTCATAATTCCTGATAAGCGTTCTGATAGCAACATGACGCAGATTTTCCTGTCTGGCATCTATTTTCTTACCGTCCGGACAATTATTCAGCAGGAATTTTTGCATACATTCCATTTTATCCTGTTCATATGCACTTTCTTTAGTAACATCCTGCTGTATTCTCTTTGCAAGCTGATAATAAAAATCTTCTTCCTCAATATCGTTATATGCATTGTCAAAATCAAACACATTTTCACCCGAACAACAGCTTTTGGGCATGAAACAAACACTATTACTTTTTACTTTTTCTACAATACAATATTTAAGTTTTTTTCTGAGATTTTCTTTTGTATTGTATGACAAAAAACATCCCGGCACTATTATATGAAGAAACAGCATTATTTCAGATGCCTGACGATAACAATTATAATTTTCATCATCATAACAGAATTTATTATCATCAAGAGCTATTATCAGAGAGTTACTGTTAAAAAGTTTATTATAAAAAAGCATCACCAGTTTAGCAAGCTTTTTAAGATTCTTATCTCCATTAAGGTTATATTTATCAAGTATCTCCCGACAACTCATATTAATAGCAGGAATATCAATATTTTTCAAATCATTATCAGGTTCATATTCTCCCTTGTAGTAATAAGGGAGAATATATCTGATATAACTTCTCGGATCAGTAAGATCGTCTTGCTCATCGTGCAGGAATATATGGTTGATCTGGTCATAACGTCCATTATTATCACGCAAATCTATTGACTTTGCACCAACATATATGAATGAATTACTATAACTTGAATATTCCGAAAATTCTGTTATTATTCCCTGAATTTTACTATCTTCAAATTCTTTTCCTTTCAAAGAATACTTATCGGAGATTTTTATATCATTATCTGAAGATCTCTGAACACGCAAACCGGTCCTCAATTTTCCATAGTAGTAACATTGTTGATATAAATCATTATTTTTCATTTGTCATTCCTCATCCTGTGTCCATCCAAGTTCAATAAACTTAGGAATCAGACATCCTACCAACGGATCAGCCATTCTTACAGGTTCAACTCTGCATCTTCTATCACCGCCTATTGGTCTTGCAACACTTACACAATGACACGAATGGCTGACATCATTTCCGAAGAAATCAGAAATATCTACTCTTTCATTTTCCTCGCTAAAATATTCTTCAATAAATTTTCTGATAATATAATTCTTTGCATCTGACACATCAGGATCAAACGGATCAATAGTATGTGATGTTTGGGACAGATACTGTTTGAACTGAGAATATTCTTCATCAGGAATCCTGTCAATAATCCTTTCCAGTTCATCGGATTTAATGATTGTGTATGCAATATGCTTTAAAGCTGGATATAGTTTACGGGCTTTCATCGACCTTACCACATTCTGAATATTTATCATTATATCAAATGCATCGTCTTTTGAATCTGTATTCAGCAAATCATACACAGCAATACCTTCTTTTGCCTCTGAACGACTCTGCAATTCTCCCTGTTCTTCAGGTGTAATAATCTCACATTCTTCACCTTCGTTTTTGAATTGTAATCCTATACTGTCTTTTTTGATCTGAGATGCCTCAATGAAATATACATAAGCATACATATAACTCAGAAATTCGAGAGTTTCATGGCTTGGTGTACCTTCAAATATTTCACCTTTAGAATCAAATATTGAAACAATAACCATTTCATTTGTATGACTTTCACTATCGTATATTTTTTCATTTTGTATACGGAACATTACAGGAGGCAAACCATCATGTTGGGTCGGATTCGGAAATTTTGTTTCAATACTTGTTCCTATTAGATGCTCAGGGGACAGTTCATTAAGATTATCATAACGAACTTTCTGTATTTTCATTTTTTCCTTTTCATCCAGTATAGCATTACAAACAGCCCAGTTTCTTACACCAATATTTCTAATCAGTGTAATAAAATTATTCATAAGCAAGGCTGTCATATATGTTGTTTTGCCTCCGGAGTGTTTTGCAACCAGTCCGATAGGAATATAGTCAACAACTTCTTCACTGAACCAGAAATCAGGCAAAAGTGTTTTACAACAAGGGCAACAAGGACGTATCTCAAACTTTTTATTTCTTCCTATTTTAATAGAATACGAATATTTATCTCCCTCATTTTCAACAAAGCTATAATTACCAACGGAATTTATGCAACTTCTAATAAACTCCAATTCACTTATTGTATTATCCTTTTTTTCATTATCCTTAATTCTGTAATTATTATCGTCCCAAGGATATAACAAATCGCGGGCTGATTCACTTCCATCAAGACTATTCCAGCTTTCTTCGTAATCATCATCAGGTAAAGGACTGTAATTTTCAAGAAATGAACTTTCTGCTTCACTCAAAGACTCGCTTTTATCAGAAGGCAAAGCTTTAAACAATTCTCCCAAAAAATCTTTAAAGTCCATTCGGTTTCTTCCTTTTGGAAAGACCTCAAAAACCATATTGTCAATAAAATCCTTTTCGGTCATGTCAGTAAACTCTTTGTCATAATCGTCACCAAACATCTTTTCAAACTTATAAGGACATATTTTTTTAAATTCAAGATTACTCATAGTAAAATCCTCCATAATTATAAAATAATATTATTTTTCAAGTTTTTAAGTTATGACTGTTCATTAAAAGGTCAAACAGCCTGAAATTGTCATTTTACCAAAGAAAGTTTGAACTCCTGTATTGTAAAGCCTGCAACTGTACAACTTTCACCACTTTGACATTCTGCAATTTTAAACAATTCATCTGAATCGTTTATGTCAAATACTTCTGTTCCGGTAATAATTTTTTCTTTTGTTTTGCCATCAGAAGTTTTAACCTGCTTAGTTCTTTTGTATGCAATAAACACAACTTTTGATGACTCTACACTTTGCAATTTTTTACCGTTGGACTCTTTAATATCAGAAAGCTTAATAATAAAATTCTTATTTTTTCTACGCCAGTATGTACAATCATTTATTTGTATATTAAGGCTGAAATCAAAGAAACGTTCTTTATACTCCTCAAGTCTCTTTGTTATAGCACCTACATCATCATTAAGAGCTTGCCTTGCAATTTCAATATCTTTTAAAATTCTATCGTAGTCTTTACTGAAATCATTGACCTCTTTTACAAGATTACTTGTTTTTTCAAGAATTTTATCTTGCTTAGCCTTTATACTTTTAACTTTGCCCAGTCTGAATTGATTCAGTTCTTCCTTAGAATAAGCAAGCTTTTTTTTACTTTTGTCACAATATTGAAAATGTTCCGTTATTTTTTTCTTGGTATCACTTATCATTTCATTAAGAGAATCTATTTTTTCATTAACATCCTGGAACTTGCTGTTTTGAGTCTGATCTTTTGAAAGAGTTTGCTGCTTTTTGTCTTGATTGTTACCCATAACAATATCAAAACGCATTTTATCAATAACCGGAACAAACATACCCTCAATACCAATAAAAGATTCTACTTTTGAGATGATTTCAGCATACTCACCGTCTGAAAGATCAGAAACACTTGGCACATCGTACTTACTGTTTAAATAATCGTTATCCTTATTAATTTTGTCATTTCCTTCCAATATCGCTGCTATCAGATTTTTCTTTTTAATAATACATATCAAGACACCTAATCCGATACATAGTACGACTATTAATACTATAATAAATATTTTAATAAAAGTATTACCTATATCCATATCTTTCAAACTCCCCTTTATACTAAGATCTGTTTTTAGTCCTCCCTCATCCTCTATCTCCAGAAAAGCACTGAACGAGTCACACCTGACTGCCTCAATAACTATCATTCCTTCAGAAATATATGCACTTATGGGATTATGACCACTATTTTGTTTAACCTGAGTTATCTTCATAGATTCGAGTGACGAGTCCTCATCACTTATATAATCTTTCAACGGCAGCGAAAACTGATATACTGTCCCGTTTTCTTTAGTTATTTTTTCCGAACCTATATTTTCGCCCTCAAAATTCTTTATAACCTTTGGAGAAATCGGTTTTATTTCTTCATTGAACTTTATATCATATTCCAGATTAATAGCTGAATTATAAGAAACCCTGAGTTTGAGATCAGGTGTACCATAACTACTTAAAGGAAAACCATCACTTACAAAACTATCGCCTTTCTTTTTGAACTGCAATTTTTGTGACAAAACTTCTTTGCCGGATGATATTAAAGACAAATCCCCTTCAAGTTTCAATGTTTCGTCAGGAACAATCTTATTTTTATTTCCGTCAAAAAAATTTGCCTGTATGTACACATCTTTATTTCTTATCAGCTTATCACCGTCTGAAGGTTTTAATGATGCAGATGCCATCATATCAATATAATACGCAAAAGTTACTTTTATATTTTTTGATACAGTTTTATTTTCGGATGCAAGTTTTAGTTTCCATTTGCCAGGCTTGGGAGTATGATTTGAAACAAACTGACATTCACTATCTCCCCATTTCACAAGTTTTGCTTCTTTATCAGGTCCGATCAGAGATATTTTAAGACTCGGATCACTTACATATACCTGCAATTTGTTTACACTTATATCAGGTAAAGTAAATGGGTATGTTCCCTGAGAATCCATATCAATACTTGTATATTTTACATTTCCAATAAGGGAATAAAATATTTCGATAAACCGATCATAAAGCTCATCAGTATTATTTTCCTCAGCTGTAAAGAAACGGGTCTGGTCAAAATTATTCGTATCTTCAAAATAATTTACCATACTTTTAAGATACGCTTCATTTTTTCTGCCTTGTATCGAAACACAATAAAGCTCTATACCTTTGTCTTTAATTTCTTTAACTTGTTGTTCGGTAAGCAGATTTGCTTTATTTTCATATACGTCATCAGCATCATTATCATCTTCATTAATACCATCAGAAAGGAGTATGATTATTTTTCTTCTTTTGCTGTCCTGATTTTCAAACAGCTCCTTTCCTTTTTTAAGACCTACTCCTATATTGGTAAATCTGTTTTTTGTATCCTTATCAGTCATATTCAGATATTTACCCGATACTTTATTATAGGATTCTTCATCACTTAATTCTGTAAGACTATAATATTTATACAAACCATCTGCAAAATATACGCATCCTATATTTATATCGGATCCGACAGCCAGACGAACAGCCGCACTCATTGCACTATTTCTTATATTTTGTCTTGGCCATATACTGCTGCTGTTATCCACAACAAACACAACATCTGTACCATTATTTGATAATGCAATATCTTTTACTGGTTCTACACTATCAATAGCACCACATGTCACAGATGAAAACATAAAAAACATCAAAAAAACAATACAAAACAAGCCTGTAATTTCCTTTTGTATAACATTTTTTATCATAAAAAATTCCTCCTTTTGTGAAAATATATAATCATTTTACACAATTTGCAAGTAAATGTCAATGGTATGCAGTATTGTTTCAGGATAATAATTATTTTAAAATTTTATATCTATAAAAAAAACGGCTGCTGTATTCATTTGCAGCAACCGTTTTATTATGTTATTCTTCTGATACTGTCTGTATACCGAGTTCAGCAAGCTGTACGGGGTCAACATCAGCCGGAGCATTTGTCATAGGCTCACTTGCATTCTGTACTTTCGGGAATGCTACCACATCACGCAGTGTTGAAGCACCGATCATCTGCATTACCAGTCTATCAAGACCTATACCCATTCCACCGTGAGGCGGTGCACCGTATCTGAAAGCATCCATCAGGAAACCAAATTTTTTATATGCATCCTCATCACTCATTCCAAGCATCTCAAACATCTTATTCTGGAGATCGGGATTTGTGATACGGATAGAACCACTTGAAAGTTCAATTCCGTTGAGTACCATATCATAAGCCTTAGCGTATACTTCTCCCTTATTTCCATCCAGCTTATCAAGACAGTCATCTGTGGGAGATGTAAAGGGATGGTGCATGGCTATCCATTCTCCGCTCTCCTTATCAAATTCAAAGAATGGGAATTTAACTACCCAAAGGAAATTATAACCATCACCGATAATATCAAGTTTCCTTGCTGCCTCTGAACGTACAGCACCTAAAGTTGTAAGAACAGAATTATTATCCGTATCAGCGATTATCATTACAACATCGCCCTTTTCAGCATTTGCTTTTTTAAGTATAGCATTCATTTCATCTTCGGTCATGAATTTAGCAAAGCTGGAAGCGATACCGTCATCAGTAAGTCTTATCCATGCCATACCTTTTGCACCGATACCTCTTACAAATTCAGTAAGCTTGTCTATTTCCTTGCGGGTATAGATCTTCACGGCATTCTTTGCAGTAATACAGCGTACAGAACCTCCGCCCTCAACAGCACTTTTGAATACACCAAAACCACAGTTTCTGACTTCATCTGTAAGATCAGTTATTTCCATGCCGTATCTTGTATCAGGCTTATCCGAACCAAAACGCTCCATTACTTCATTATATGTATATCTTGGGAACGGTGTAGGAATATCAATATCCAAAACATCCTTGAATACTCTCTTTATATACCCCTCACCTATCTGAAGAACATCCTCCATATCAACAAATGACATTTCAAGGTCTATCTGAGTAAACTCAGGCTGTCTGTCTGCACGAAGGTCTTCATCACGGAAACAGCGGGCTATCTGCATATAGCGGTCAAAACCTGCCACCATGCAAAGCTGTTTATACATCTGTGGGGACTGTGGGAGTGCATAAAAAGAACCCTTATGTATTCTTGACGGTACAAGGAAATCTCTTGCTCCCTCCGGAGTTGATTTTATAAGCATGGGAGTTTCAAGCTCGATAAAACCGTTTTCATCAAAATAGTCTCTTGTCACCTTTGCTACTTTATGGCGTATTATAAGATTATTCTGAAGCTGAGGTCTGCGGAGGTCAAGATAACGATATTTAAGTCTTGTAAGTTCTGCTGTTTTGCAATCATCAACTATCTCAAAAGGAGGAGTTTCAGATTCTCCCAAAATACGAAGCTCCTTAACTTCTATTTCAATATTACCTGTCGGAATATCCTTATTTTTGGATGAACGCTCACGAACTGTTCCCACTGCTGCAAGAACAAATTCCGAACGAACAGTGAATGCTTTTTCAAAAACCGCACGGTCTGTATTATCATCAAATGCAAGCTGAACAATACCTGTTCTGTCACGAAGGTCAATGAATATCAGCTGTCCGAGGTCACGCTGACGCTGTGTCCAGCCGCATACGGTTACTGTCTGTCCTATATTTTCCGCTCTCAGCTCACCACAGTAATTGGTACGCTTGAGTCCTGTCATAAATTCTGCCATTACATATTCTCCTCTTCAATTCCAAGCTTTTGCAGATAAATTTCATTTTCCGCATTAAGATATACCTTTATGAATGCATCATAAAAATTATCATCAAGAGGTATTTCGTGTATCTTACCCGTAGCCATTGTTTTAAGTTTGCCCTTATTGACTGCGAGGTCATCATCACCGAGTACCATACTGAATTTTGCACCTATCTTATCAGCATATTTCATCTGTGGTTTAAGTTTTCTTCCCACAATATCACATTCTGCGATAAGAGAGGAATTTCTTATAACCTCTGTAAGTTCAAAAGCCTTTATCCTTGCATCATCGCTTATGCCTGCAATATAAAGGTCACATACAGGAGGAACATCCATCTGTATACCCTGCTTTTCAAGAAGAAGAAGAAGTCTTTCCATACCCATGCCAAAACCGAGTGAGGGAGTATGCTGACCGCCGAGTTCCTCGATAAGACCATCATAACGTCCGCCTCCGCATACTGTACCAAGTTCAGGTGCTACAAATTCAAATACTGTGCGTGTATAATAATCAAGTCCCCTTACTATAGCAGGATTTACAACGTAAGGAAGTTTTACAGCATCAAGACATTTTTTTACGCCTTCAAAATGTGCATTACAATCATCACAAAGGAAATCAAGTACCTTTGGTGCATTTTTTGCTATTTCCGAGCATATCGGACTTTTACAGTCAAGTATTCTCATAGGATTTCTTTCAAGTCTTGAAAGACAGGTTTCACAAAGCTCAGCCCTGTGTCCTTCAAAATACTCTTTAAGTGCAGCTGTATATTTCGGTCTGCACTCAGGACAGCCTATGGAATTTATCTCAAGGCTTATATCACGAACACCGAGCCTGTCAAAAACAGAATGTGCAGCACTGATAACTTCTGCATCAGCCTGAGGGGCTGCAGCTCCGTATATTTCCATACCGAACTGGTGGAATTCTCTTTGTCTGCCGAAATTTTTCTTTTCATATCTGTAGCAGCCTGTAAGATAGTAAACTTTTATAGGATAACCGTCATTATAAAGGCCATGCTCAAGCATAGCTCTTGCAGCACCTGCCGTACCTTCCGGTTTAAGTGAAAGGCTATCCCCTCCCTTTGTTGTGAAGGTGTACATTTCTTTTTGTACGATGTCTGTGGTATCACCTACAGAACGGTTGAAAAGTTCTGTATGCTCAAAAACAGGAGTTCTTATCTCGCTGTAGCCGTAAGACTGAGCCTGACCTCTCATTATCTCTTCAACAGCCTGCCATTTATAGCTGTCTGCCGGGAGAATATCTTCAGCACCATAGACCTTGTTGGTAATAAGTTTCATTTTCATCTTCCTTTTTTCTTTAATTTTATTTTATATACATTGATATATCAAATGCCTTTACAGAATGGGTTATTGCCCCGACGGATATAATGTCAACACCGCTTTCGGCAACAGCACGGAGTGTTTCATCTGTAATTCCTCCGGAAGCTTCAAGCACCGCACGTCCTGCGGTTATTTCAACAGCCTCTTTCATAAGTTCGGGTGACATATTATCAAGCATTATAACATCCGCACCGACCTGGAGAGCCTCTTTAAGTTCATCAAGATTACGAGTCTCAACCTCGATTTTTGTCATATGTCCTATTTTCTTTCTGAGTGCGATAACAGCGGCAGTTATTCCCCCTGCCGCATCAATATGATTATCTTTCAGCATAGCGGCATCAGAAAGGTTATAGCGGTGATTTTTAGCTCCGCCGCAGCTTACTGCATATTTTTGCAGAGGTCTGAGACCGGGCAGAGTTTTTCTTGTATCAGCGATAACAGCCTTTGTACCTTTTACTATTTCGGCATATTTTCCGGCAGCCGTAGCGATTCCGCTCATATGCTGTATAAGGTTAAGTGCCGTTCTTTCTCCTTTAAGCAAAACAGCAGTTTTCCCCTTAAGCTTCATTATATCCTCACCGTAAGAAACTTTTTCTCCGTCTCTTTTAAGAATTTCTATTTCAACTTCGGGATCAAGCATTGTAAACACCATAGCGGCAACTTCTGTACCGCATACGATACCGTCTGCCTTAGACATAAGTCTGCCCTCGCCCATCTGTTCTGCCGGAATAAGATAATCTGTTGTTACATCACAATAATTAATATCCTCGGTCAAAGCACGTCTGATAAGTTCTTCAACATAAAAACGATTCAAAATCATAACATTCACCTCCGGAATAATCATTTATCCTTGCCGTCAACTTCGGACAAAACGATTACCGCTACAGTCGCAAGACTTCTTGCCTCTACAAAATCACGGTTTATTTCATATCCTCCGTTATTAAGATCATCAAGTATTTCCTTTGCACGTTCAAGACTTTTCAGAACAAGTTCGGGCTTTGGAATAACAAAATGACAAGCCTGCATCAATGCTCTTATTTCAGTTCTGTAGCCATGAGGAAGCGGTTTACCTGTAAGGTCATCATGTTCCTTAAAATCACCGAAACTCTTATTTTCATCTGTTTGCATACGTTTCACAATATCCGCTGCTGCTCTCCTTGAAAATACAAGAGCCTCCAAAAGTGAATTACTTGCCAGACGATTAGCACCATGCACACCTGTATGAGAACATTCTCCTGCCGCATAAAGTCTGTCTACGGTTGTAGCGGCATTGAGGTCAACATCAATTCCTCCCATAAGATAATGCTGACAGGGAAAAACAGGAATACGGTCTTTTGTAATATCAATATTTTCTTTAAGGCAATTTTCATATATCATCGGGAAACGCTGTTTAACAAAATCTGCTCCCTTGTAGGTTATATCCAAATAGAATTTTTCGCTGTGTGTAGCGGCTGATTCCTGCATTATTGCATTTGAAACAACATCTCTCGGTGCAAGATGTCCTCTCGGGTCATATTTTTCACAGAATCTTTCACCGTTACAGTTGAGAAGTATTGCCCCCTCACCTCTTACAGCCTCACTGATAAGAAATCTTTCTCTGTCATTTTCAGCAGCAAAAGCTGTCGGATGGAATTGTATAAGACTAAGATTTTTTATCCTTGCTCCCAGCATATATGCAAGGGTAATTCCATCACCTGTTGCAATAGCGGAGTTAGTGGTATACTGATATACCCTGCCTATACCTCCTGATGCCATTATACAATAATGTGCAGCAACAATGCAGGAGTTCCCGTTCTGAAGAAGAATTCCTCCGAAGAAACCTCCGTCTGTCTTTTCAAGCTTGTACAAAAGAGCCTGTTCATAAATATCAATATTCTTTTTCTTTTTTACCTGCTCAATAAGGGCATCTGTAATAGCTTTGCCCGTACTGTCTTTATGGTGTACGATACGATGACGTGAATGACCTGCCTCAAGAGTTTTCTGCATTTCTCCGTTTTCATCCTTGTCGAAATCAACTCCAAGCTCTTTCAGTTTAAGAACATCGGACGGGCCTTCTTTCACAAGCACTTCAACAGCACGGCGATCATTAAGATTTTTGCCTGCTGTCATGGTATCGCTGATATGCAGTTCATAATCGTCATTTATCCTGTCAAGTACAGCGGCAACTCCGCCCTGTGCAAGAGAACTGTTAGATAGAGAAAGTTCTCTTTTTGATATAAGAAGGATACTGACAGATTCAGGAAGATTGAGTGCCGCATAAAGACCTGCCGCACCTGTGCCTACTATGAGAACATCGTATTCTTTTTTCATACAAAAAACCTCTTTTTGCGTCAATATCGTGGAAATAACAATTTTTCCTGAAATTTCCCATACTATTTCTTATTGTACCACATTATTACGAAAATTCAAACATTATTCTATTTTTTTACACAAAAATCAACTTTCTTAAAAAGAAAATTAAAGATTATGTTATCCTGAGCATCACCAAAATGTCATCCAGAGCACAGCGAGGGATCTTTTTGAATATTCCGGAAAGATTCTTCGTGCCCCAAGGGCATTTCCTACGGGCACCGCTCAGAATGACAAATCCTTTAAGTAAATTATAACAGCGGTGCAAATAGTTTAATTACAGCACCCACAAGTTTCACGTAGATTCTTTCTTTTTTTATTGTTTCATAAGTAACCTTGCGGCATTTGTTAAGAGTAAAACTAAAATCCTTTCTTATATCCTCAAGGCATGATACTCCGTGCATATAAACAGCACATTCAAAATGATGATAAAGACTTCTGTAATCAAGATTTATAGTTCCGACCACTGCCTTTATATTATCACTCAGAAATACTTTTGCATGAACAAAACCGGGGGTATATTCATACACTTTTACTCCGGAATCAAGAAGTACACGATAATGTCTTTTTGCCAGATACCATACAGCCTTTTTATCGGGTATACCGGGTAAAATAAGCCGTACATCCACTCCCCTTTCCGCTGCATGACAAAGTGCAGTCCTCATTTCATCATCAAGTATCAGATACGGTGTCATTATATAAACATAATCCTGTGCGGTATAAAGAATATCCATATATACCCTCTCCGCTATCTTACTTTCATTCAGAGGAGATTCTGCATAAGGAATAACATAGCCCCCTGCCTTTTCATCATTTTCATAGTGATTAAAATATTGGCTGAAATTTTCCGGACGTTTTTCCTTTACGTTCCACATCTGCAAAAACATAAGGGTAAGGCTGTCCACAGCAGGCCCTTTAAGCTTTACAGCTGTATCTTTCCAGTGACCGAACCTTTCGATACGGTTTATATATTCATCCGCAAGATTAATCCCTCCGCAGAAAGCGGTTTTTCCGTCTATTACAAGTATCTTGCGGTGGTCACGGTAATTATACGATGATGTGACAACAGGTTTTACCGGCTCCCACATTTTAGCCTTGATCCCATATCTTGCAAGTCTTTTCGGATAATAGTAGGGCAAAGTAGAAAATTCACAGGTTCCGTCATACATAACTCTCACATCTACTCCGCATTTTGCTTTACGGGCAAGCACATCAAGCACATTTCCCCACATATAACCTTCCTCAATAATGAAGTATTCAAGAAAGATGAATTTTTCTGCCTTTTCAAGTTCTTCAAGCATAGCTGGAAATTTCTCTTCACCCAAAGGATAATATTCAACACTTGTATTATTATAAACGGGGCAGTTGTCTATCTTATACAGATATTGTGCAAGTGAAGCTGAATCATGTGATTCTTTTTTGAGAGAATTCAGAGTTTCTTTATTCTGAATAAGCATTCTTCTGGTATTTTTAATAAGCAGATTAAGTCTTTTTTTGATTGAGCGATGCCCTACCTCTATTTTTGTCCATATATAGAACATTGTTCCGAGATACGGCATTGTAGAAATAAGCAGCATCCATGAAAGCTTGGCTGTGGAATCCATACGGCTGTTAAAAAGTATTATCAGAACAATAAGCTCTATTATTGTTGTTCCGCCTATCATATAATAGTCAAGAACCACACCGAAAAAAACACTGAGTATAAGCATGAAAAATGCTTGTATAAGCAGCCAGATAAGAACAAATATCAACGGACTGAATATTACAGAAAAAATGCCTCTTTTCCAGTATTTTGCCAATCGCAGACCATTTTCTCCGTTTGGTTTTCTTCTGAGAGTATATTTTTTTTTACTTTTGACCTGATTTTCCTTTTTCATATTAAAGCTCCCTTTATCATGTCACTTACACACAGCATACATATTCAGATCCCATGCCGGAATATAAGGGTGCTGACGAAGTATTATATTATACTCCGGCTCAATCGTACTGAGCTGTAATGGCAATGAAAAAATATCTTCACTTCTGTGATATACTGCTATATTAAGTTTAGGCTTATCCCTTATGATAGTTTTCACTCCACCCGTCAAAGCCAGTCTTTCACATCCCTCAACATCCATTTTTATATAGCTTACACGCCTTACACTGAATAATGTATCTATTTTGGTCACAGAAACTGTTTCACCATGACCTGCGGCAGAACCTCTGCCCTGTCCGCCTGAAAACGTAATATCCGCATCCTCACTCCATATCCCCATACGATAAATACGGATATTTTTCATATCTTTCACATGGGCTTTCAGTTTTGAGAATGTTTTCCTGTCAGGCTCAAGTGCTGTTATATGCGAATATCCTCCTGCATAATGAATAAGCTCGTCAATAGTATCTCCCCTGTATGCACCGAGGTCGAGATAATTTTCATTATTTCTGAGTTTCAGAAAACTTTTGAACACTTCATCCTTTTCACTGTATACACTGCGAAGATATGAAAGCTCACCTGTCAGCTTAAAAGCTATAACATTTTCGTATACACGCCTTGAAGTGTCGTCTGCAAACAAATTATATGCCCTTTCAATATCTGCACGATTTTCATTGTAAAAATCCATGCACCATATATTTTCACCATAAACCGGCACATCAACAGCCAATACCTTATGTCTCAGGGAAAGCGAAAAAATATGTTCCATCACATCGGGAAGTGATGTTCCGAAAGATATTATGATAATAAAATCTCCAAATTCTTTCTCGTGTGCGGAAACAGTCTTCACAGTAAATTCATGAAACTTCTGTCCTCTTACAAAATTATCACTTGCCGCAATACCGCTTATTTTGATATTCCTCAGCTCAAGCTGATGTATTATCTTATCGGCACCGTTTCCCATGCCGTAAATAATTATTGGTTTATTTGTACGACTTAGTATTTCATAAACATCTTTTTCAGGTATATTCATTTATTTATCAGCCCTTGATTTCCCTTTTATTTGTCATAAGAAGTGCAAGTCCTCCGAAAAGCAGAACATAGCCTGTGTTGACTATGATACTCACCGGTATGTTTGTACCTCCCCCTTCACCGCCGATAAAACTGAAAAAGCTAACCATTGTAGACATAGTTGAAGGCAGCCAGTACTGTGCAAAAACGTATACTATGCGATTAAGTGTTCTTACTGCTTCTTCATTTTCATGTAAAGCACTTGAGAACATACCGCATATCATCCATACTACTGTAAGCACCATACCAGGAACAAATATACCCAGAACTATGGCAATACCTGTTTTCTGTACCAGTTGAGCAAACATATAATAAAAAGCATGAAGTGCCATTATAATAAAGAACTGCTGCAAAGCATAAAGAAAAATATTATGGTTTTCACTTGGAGATAAAACTTCATTAATATTAAAGGCATTAATGTCCGCATTATCCGGACTCGAACCGAAAATAAGGCAGGAAAGAAATCCGAAAAGCATTACTGCCAAATACAAAAGTACTGCTCCTGTAGCTGAAGCAAGAAATTTTGCAAAGAACAGACTGTTTCTTGAAAATCCGAGTGAATAAATAGTTTTTTCAGTTCCTCTTGCATGGTCTTCACATACAAATATAGAAGTAAATACTACTGTCAGAATAGAAAGATTCGCATACTGTACCATTGTAGTCATACAGGTATAGTATGGTATTTTTTCTCCCTCTGAAATAGCAAGTCCCATAAGAAACATAATCATCACAAGCGGGGCTGCTACAACTCCCAGACATATATAAAGACTTGTTCTCCTGAAAAGTCTTCTGAATTCAAAATGAAGAAGATCACGCATACTGTCCCACTCCCTTTCCTACATCCATAGTACCCATACGGGTAAGGAAATAATCTTCATAGCTCACGGTATTCATTCCGAGTTCCGAAACCCAGATACCTGATTCAACCAACACCTTATTTACGGTTGCAGAACGATTTATATCAAAAACTATATCCAGCATATCATCTGATATCTGATACTGAGAAGGCCCGAACTTAGTACATATTATATCGGCAGCAGCTTTTGGGTCACTGCATCGTATTTTCAGACTTTTGGTACATCTTTTTTCAAGCTCCGATGCGGTTATTTCTTCGATAAGAACACCTCTGTTTATTATTCCGTAAACCGTTGAAATTTTTTCAAGTTCTCCCAAAAGATGACTTGAAATAAAAAATGTCACTCCCATTTCTCTGTTTATATACTGTATAAGATCTCTCATAGCTTTCATACCCATAGGATCAAGACCGTTTACCGGTTCATCAAGCACCATAAGTTCTGGTCTGCCTAAAAGTGCGATAGCAATACCAAGACGCTGTTTCATACCGAGAGAAAAAGTTTTTACTCTTTTATTTCCGACCTCCGCCAGTCCTACCGCTCCCAACAGCTGCTGAATATCAGCATCTGTTCCTCCGCAGAGAATAGAAAATCTTTTCATATTTTCCCAAGCAGTAGATTCTGTATAGAGTCCCGGAGATTCTATAAGAGAGCCTACTTTTCTGAGGGAACTCCTGTTATCTGTTTTTCCGAAAAGCTCAACTTCTCCCGCGTTTGCTTTTAGAAGTCCCAGAACTACTTTCATAACAGTTGTTTTGCCTGCACCGTTAGGCCCGATAAATCCATAAATATCACCTTTACGGACATTAAGATTAAGAGTATTTACAACTGTTACTGCTCCGAATTTTTTAGTAAGTCCGAGAGTTCGCAGCACATATTCACTCACTTTAACGTCACCTCACATTTTATTTAAGTATACATATCAATACGTCAATTATAGCATATAACACAATAATCGTCAATCAACACTCATACCACAAATTGACACTAAATTCAATTCAGATATTGACATATTTAATTTAATTGTACTATAATAATATGTATAGAAGAACTGTATTTCTTGTATAACTATTTCACATATAAGACTGTTTAAAGCAAAAAACATTTCAATATTACAGGAGGAAATTATGAAAAAATGTGCTAACTGTGGTACTTCTCTTCCAGACGGTGCTGTCTTTTGTACAATCTGTAATTCCACCGAATTCAAGGCAGAGGTCATGCCCGATTTTAGCGGGCCTAAAAAAGAGAAGCCGAAGATCGAATATGACCAGTACGGCAGACCGATAGGACAAAATTATCAGCAGCCCGATCCACCCCAGCCTACTGTTTTTCCTGAGCTTACCAATATGGGATACGGCAGCGGCTACAATGATGATTATTCAAGTGAATTTTCACAGCAGTTTCAACAACCTCAGTATATAGAACAGTACAGCGGCTACCAACAGCAGAATCAGTACGGCGGTTATCAGCAGCAAAGTCAGTACGGCGGCTATCAGCAGCAAAGTCAGTATGGCGGCTATCAGCAGCAAAATCAGTACGGCGGCTATCAGCAGCAAAGTCAGTACGGCGGTTATCAGCAGCAAAATTCTCCTCAGCAATATCAATCATATCAACAGCAGCCTGTTCAGCAGGAATATCAGCCTTATGAACAGCAGCCTGTTCAGCAGGAATATCAGCCTTATGAACAGCAGCCTGTTC
>OMZF01000065.1 GCA_900315465.1 uncultured Eubacteriales bacterium
AACTGGCATTACTAACTTTTTAACCCCTCTGGCAGCGGCTCGCTGCCCGCCGGCACGGCGGCGGAGGGGTCAAGAAATACTTTTGTAACAAATAAAATTCATTATATCGATAAATTCGAGCAGCGGTAATTGACAATATGCTCAAAAAGTTTTATTATTATCTTAGGTAAATGTTTATTTTTGATGGACGGTATGATTATGAAAACAGGTATTTCTACCGGATGTCTTTATCCGATGCTTACCGAAAAAGCCCTTGAACTTCTGCTTGACAGCGGATTCGATACCTTTGAGATATTTTTCAATACTTTTTCGGAGCTTGAACCCGATTATCTTTCAAAGCTGAAAAATCTTATCACAAAATATAATGCAAATATATCTTCAATACATCCTTTTACATCATCCTTTGAATCATATCTTCTTTTTTCAGGATATGAAAGACGTTTCGAGGACGGTGTGGGTATGTATGAAATGTATTACCGCTGTGCATCATTTCTCGGTGCAGATAAGGTAGTGCTTCATGGTATGAGGGATGATTTTTCGTCAATAGGAGAGGATGAATATTTCAGACGTTTCAGGGTTCTGCATGAAAAAGGAAGACCTTATAATGTAGCTTTGCTTCAGGAAAATGTCGATAAGTATTACAGCAACCGTCCGGCTGTGACCAAAGAAATGAAAAAAATATTACCCGATAGTTCGGGTTTTGTTCTGGATATAAAACAGGCTCTCAGGGGAGGTCATGACCCGAATTATATTGCTCGTATAATGGGTGATAAACTGAAACATGTGCATATAAGTGATATAACAGAGAGAGGAGGCTGTGTGCTTCCCGGAAAAGGCTGTTTTGATTATGATCATTTTTTCGATACACTGAAAGGTATCGGATATAACGGTGATATTATTATCGAAGTATACAGAGGATGCTTTGATGACGTAAGTGAGCTTGTAAAAGCAAAGAAATTTATTGAAGGATTTTATTAATAAGTGTCAAAAAAGGAGGGGCAGCATGAGATGTCCGTTTTGCGGCTGTGAAGACAGCAAGGTGGTCGATTCAAGACCGACAGACGAGGGCGAGAGAATCAGAAGACGCAGGGAATGTTTTCAGTGTGCCAAGCGTTTTACAACGTATGAAATAATAGAAACTACACCTATAATTATAATCAAAAAGGATAATTCAAGAGAACCGTTCAATCGTGAGAAACTTACTACAGGACTTCTCAGAGCCTGTGAAAAACGTCCTGTATCAATGGATGATATTGACTCTATAATAGATAAAGTGGAAAGTGCTTTGCAAGCCACAATGGAAAGAGAAATCCCGTCCTCAAAAGTCGGAGAGTATACTATGCAGTATCTCAAGGATATGGATGAGGTCGCTTATGTGCGTTTTGCGTCTGTTTACAGACAATTCAAAGATATACATTCTTTTATGGAAGAACTTCAGAGGCTTCTGCATGAAAAGTGAGGCGATAGCGTGATAATTGACAGTCATGTTCACATCGGAAGAATACTGAATTTCAATATGAAAAAATCCGAAGTTCTTTATTCAATGGAAAAGTATGGGATTGATTACAGTATCGTGTCGGATTGCCGTGCAGCAGAGTTTGATCATCATCAGAGGGAGCTGCCGAAGATACTGCAAAAGCCACAGATAGAATGTATAAAGGGCTGTGTCGATTTTGCAAAGGAATATCCCCGAAAAATAGGTGCGGCATTGTGGCTGAGACCTTTCCACGAAGCCCCCGATGAAAAGCTTTATGATTATATCAAGGAAAACAGAGCTTTTATAAAGGCTTTGAAATTTCATCCTTTTCATTCAAAACTGCCCTTTGACTGTGATAAGATGGAGCCTTATATGGAAATGGCAAAGTTTTTTGACCTGCCGGTTCTGGTACATACAGGAGGTTCGGATAATGCATCATGTATAAGGGTCTATTATATGGCAAAAAAACATCCGTCACTTAATTTTGTAATGGTACATATGGGTCTGGGAACGGATAATAACGAGGCTATATACCTTATAGGTCAGCTGCCTAATCTTTACGGCGATACTACATGGGTAAGAATGGAAAGTACCCTCAGATTTATAGAGAAAAACGGTGACGAAAAACTTCTTTTCGGAAGTGACAGCCCCATAGACGGCAAGGATACTTATTGGTGCAATAAAATGGGACAGCCGTCAATGTACCGCCCGTATTTTGAAAAACTCAGGGATATGATAAGTCCCGAAGCTTTTGACAACATAATGTACAGGAATTCGCAAAGACTATTCAAATTATAAAAACAAGGAGTGATCTGTATGGATTTCAGAGTAGGACACGGTTATGATGTACACCGTTACGCCATAGGAAGAAAACTTATTCTGGGAGGAGTAAATATTCCTTTCGGAAAAGGACTGGTAGGCCATTCGGATGCTGATGTGGTTGTTCATGCCATGATGGATTCACTTTTAGGTGCAGTTGCACTCGGAGATATAGGGGGACATTTCCCGAATAATGACCCGAAATACAAGGATGCGGACAGCATGAAACTGATGGAACAGGTATGCAGACTTGTGAGAGAAAAAGGATATGAAGTGTCAAATATTGATGCTACAATAATAGCACAGCAGCCTAAACTCAAACCTTATATAGATAATATGCGTGAAAATATAGCAAAGGCTATGAAGGTAGATATTGATAAAGTCAGTGTGAAGGCAACTACGGAAGAAAAACTCGGATTTACGGGTAATCTTGAAGGAATTGCCGCACACGCAGTAGCATTGGTTTACAAAACGGAGAAGTAATTATGCTGAATGTATCACATCTTACAAAAAAATATCATCGGTTTATTGCAAATGATAATCTTACCTTTACGGTAGCAGACGGTGAAACAGCAGTTCTTGCAGGCCCTAACGGAGCGGGGAAGTCCACAGCAATAAAATGTATTGCCGGACTTCTTCGTTTTGACGGGGAAATAGAAATATGCGGTTTTAAAAATAAAAGTATACAGGCTAAACAGATACTCGGATACGTTCCTGAGATACCTGCCCCATTTGATCTGCTCACTGTATGGGAGCATATGGAGTTCATTGCCCGTGCATACCGCCTTGAAAACTGGGAGGACAGGGCAAAGCAGCTTATGCACAGAATGGAGCTTACCGATAAAAAGGATAAACTCGGCAAAGAGCTTTCAAAGGGTATGCAGCAAAAAATAAGTATATGCTGTGCTATGCTTATCGAGCCGAAAATACTTCTTTTTGACGAACCGCTTGTGGGGCTTGATCCCCATGCCATAAAAGAACTTAAGCTTATGCTTGGAGAAGCAAAGGAAAAGGGTACAACAATAATCATATCCACACATATGCTTGATAGTGTAGAGGGAGTGTGGGACAGGGTATTCATTATGATGAACGGGCGTATCGAAGCGGAACGCTCAAGAAAACAGGTCGAAGACAGCGGAGAAAATCTTGAGGAGTTGTTTTTCAGTATTACGGAACGTCCCTCGGAAAAGGAGGGCGAAAAATGAAACCGATAATATATCTTATAAGAAAAACAGTGAAAAATGCTATTCTGGACACTATAAGACATCCGCTTAAATTTCTTTTGTACGGTCTTATAGTATTCAGCATGATATACGGAGCGGTACTCGGATTTACAATGAATACGGAAGAACTGGCAAACGGACAGCTCAGTGATGTACGACTTCTGAGCGGAGCGTATCTTGCCGTTCTTTTTTTTATAAGCATACCAATTATGAGAAAGGGTCTGAGCGAGGGTACAAGCTTTTTTTCACTGAGTGATGTAAACAACATATTTGTAGCACCTATATCCGAAAGGACTGTACTTGTGTATGGGGTAGGACGGCAGCTTGCATCAATGATATTGCTGCTTTTCACATTTGCGGCATACGGCGGAATGATGATAAATATGTTTCATCTGAAAGTCGCTCAGATGCTTACAATGCTGCTGGGCATACTTATAATGCTTTTTCTGGTGCAGCTTGTGACCCTTATGATATTCTGTCTTGTAAGCAATAATCCAAAACGTGTGAAGATCATAAGAGGGATAATTTATTCGATGATATTTGTTCCGATAGGTACAGTGATCGTTTATGTATTTTCAAAGGGTATAAGCTATGACAGTATATGTGAGGCTATATCTCTCAAAGAACTTGAATACATACCATTCATAGGCTGGCTGCACGGATTCATATTTGGTCTTGTGAATGAAAATATGCAGTCGATGATAATTTACGGAAGTCTTCTTATCGTGCTGACGGCACTTTGCATATTTACACTTTTCGCAACAAATCCGGATTATTACGAAGATGTCCTTTCAAAAGCCGAAAGCCGCTATGAATTAAATATAGCAATAAGAGAAGGTACTATCAGTGATAAGATAATGATGGGTGACCGCAAGATCAGACTCAGAAAACAGGGTATTACAAAGGGCAGAGGTGCATCTGCTATATTTTATAAACATTTGGTCGAGGGCAGCAGAAGGTCAAGATTCATGTTTCTGAATATCAATACCTTTGTATTGCTGTTTGTGGGATTTGTTATAGGATTCGGTATCCTTCAGGCTATGCCGGAAATCGATAAGACCATAATATATCTTTCAACTGTTATAATACTTGCATATGTGCAGTTCTTTTTCAGTGCGGCAAGCGACTGGGTAAAGGAGCTTACAAAACCGTACATATACCTTATTCCCGATAATGCAGTGAAAAAGCTTATGGCAGCAGCGGCAACAGGACTTATAAAACCATATACAGACGGTCTTATAACATTTGTTCTAATGGGAATGATCATCGGCGGACATCCGCTTGACATATTTGTATGTGCTATAACATACGGCAGTTTCGGAAGTGTGTATATTGCATCCAATATACTTGCACAGCGTCTTGTAGGAATAGACAGTTCGGGCGGTGTATTCATAACATTTTATATATCCCTTATGCTTTTAACTCTTTTGCCGGGTATAGGTGCAGGACTTTTAGTATTATCCCTTGGTGCAGAGAGTTTCGGATTTATAGCGGCATCACTTCTTGCAGGCCCTATGCTTATCTGGAATATCATTATTACAGCAATAATATTTTTAATATGCCGCAATCTTCTCGACAACAAACAATGAGAAAGTTTTAATGTCGTTTACTATAAAGTACAAGGAGTGACAATAATGAACAAAAACGAATATAAAACATACGAAGAAGTTGAAGAAAGAATTTCTGATAAAACAGACAGAGGACTTCTGCTTCTTATCAGTTGGTCAATAGCACTTGTATTTATAATTTCCGGTACATTGGTATTTATTTTTTCGTGGTTTCAGTGGCGTGAACAGGTAGATTTTCACGATAACAGTCAGGGTGTAATGGCGGTGGTGGAATCAAGCACGGAGCATTATTATTCAGGAGAAAAACACTCCTATTATAACCTTGATGTAGTATATAAATACGATGGCAAATATTATATTTCAACAATATGGGATATTGAAGATGATGATATTATGGACAGTATGGGGAAGCTTTTTGATTTTGAAGGACAGGAAATAAAGATATATGTTGATACACGAAACCCTCAGAAGTGTGATTTTTACAATGATGTAACAAAACAGCCTGTATATCCGATACTTATATTTCCGATAACAGGTCTTATTGTGGGTCTGTATTCAATAAAGAGGGCTGTTGATGTGGGCAACGGCAAATATATTGTTATAAAATCAAAAGGTCATGTAGAGTTTATAAAAAGAAAGGATATTGCTTGAATTTTAACCTAAATGGGCAAGAAGTCCCCCGGGTCTCACCTGTCGGTTCAGTCGGTGCTTCTGTACCCCAAGGGCACTTCCTTCGGGCGCTTCGCAGAGGTGTCAGCCGGACACCCGCACCCTCTAAGGCGGAGGGATGAATTGCCCGTCAGCCGCAAGGCTGACTTTTTCCTTGACTTACGGCTCTGTTTA
>OMZF01000050.1 GCA_900315465.1 uncultured Eubacteriales bacterium
GAGGGACTTCAGGCTTTCTGTATCCCCGGTTCAGTTGCTGACCACAGAAAGGTTGGTCTCGGTCACGGCAACCTCGGCAAAATGCTCCTTGAAGAAGAAACCGAATGTTTCTGCTTCCTCGCAGGACACGAATCATTCGCTGCTGCTGAAGGTGCTATCGGTATAGCTGAAAAAGCTAACAAAGTACGTCAGAAACCCCTCAGAGTTATCCTTAACGGTCTCGGCAAGGATGCTGCTCAGATAATCTCCCGTATAAACGGCTTTACATTCGTTGAGACAAAGTACGACTACAAGACAGCTACTCTTAACGTAGTATATGAAAAACCCTATTCAACAGGTCTCAGAGCTACAGTTAAGTGCTATGGTGCTGACGACGTTCAGGAAGGTGTTGCTATCATGCATCACGAACACGTTGGTGTATCCATCACAGGTAACTCAACCAACCCCACACGTTTCCAGCATCCTGTTGCAGGTACATATAAGAAGGAATGTGTTGAACAGGGTAAGAAATACTTCTCCGTTGCATCAGGCGGCGGTACAGGCCGTACACTTCACCCCGATAACATGGCTGCAGGCCCTGCTTCCTATGGTATGACTGATACAATGGGTCGTATGCACTCTGACGCTCAGTTCGCAGGCTCAAGCTCAGTTCCTGCTCACGTTGAAATGATGGGTCTTATCGGCATGGGCAACAATCCTATGGTTGGTGCTACTGTTGCTGTTGCTGTAAGCGTTGAAGAAGCTGCTAAAGAAGGCAAATTCTGATTCAATCAGCAATGTGCAATTGATTGTTAAAATTTCATAAGCTGAATAAAAAAACGGCTGTTGTACTGATAAAAAGGTACAACAGCCGTTTTTTCATACTGATAAATTCATTATTGCCTGCAAACAGATTCTTGCGTGTTTTTCAAAATTCTCTGTACTTATGCTTTCATCCGCATCATGGATATGTGTTTCATCTCCTGCAAATGCAGGCCCGAAAGCAACTCCTGTATTTTTAAGTGTTCGTGCATATGTCCCTCCGCCTGTTGAATAAAGTTCGGGCTTTTCACCTGCTGCAGCTTCATATGCTTCAGATAAAAGTTTTACTATCTTTGAATTTTTATCTGCTAAAAGAGGGAGTTCATGATTCATTATTTTTGTTTCAAGACCGTCTTTTTCCGCACGTTCTTTGATTTTCTCGAATATCCTGCTGCTGTCCACGGTTACGGGATAACGTATGTCAATCAGACATCTGCAGCGCTTTTCGTTTATATCTACCCTTCCGACATTTACGGTGAGTGCTCCGCTTTCTTCATCAGAACAGTTTATACCAAGGGAAAGTCCATTTGTTTCAAGTCCGATTGCATCATCAATAAAGCTGCAGAGGCTTCCGAGTACACTTTCACCAAAATTTGCGGCAAGTATTTTTATAAGATGTGTCGCCATATTAAGACCGAGTTCTGGGGTCGATGCATGGGCAGCCTTACCCTTTGCCCGTATAACAAGACCGTCAACCGTATATATAAAATCATATTCTCCAGGTCTCGCATCAGCATAACGACGCAATCTGGTATCTTCGCTTTCCGTACAGTCTACAAGTGCATACGCTTTTGCCGGAACAGCATTAACTGCATTACCCGACTGAAATTCTGTAAGTATTGTTCCGTCATGCCTCGGTGCTGATACTTCCAGCTGCATTATACCTTTTTCACTATAGCATATACCGTATTCAGAATCGGGTGTAAATGCCATAGACGGCATTTCCTCAACTGCAAAATACCCTTCCATATCAGTCATTCCTATTTCTTCCGATGCTCCCAATATAAGCCTTATACGACGTTTTGGGATTATATTATTATCTTTGAGTGCTTTCAGACAATAAAGTGCGACTACAGCAGGGCCTTTATCATCCACTACTCCTCTGCCGTAAAGTCTGCCGTTTTTTTCTGTAAGCAGAAAAGGCTCTGTACTCCATCCGTCCCCAGCAGGCACAACATCAACATGGGCAAGTACAGCCGCAATTTCTTCGCCTTCACCGTATTCTATATGACCTGAATCCCTTGTCACTTTTTTGGTAATAAAACCCATTCCGTCAGCCTTTTCAAGCATATAATCAAGGGCTTTTTCAGCTTCATCACTGCTTTCGCATGAAACCGATCTTATTGAAATAAGTTCGTTCAGGTCTTTTTTTATATCATCCATATAGTCAATTATCTTATCACCGAAAGACATCATTTCTCCTCCTTCTTATTTTCAGGTGTAATTATAGTTTTGTCGATTATGAATCTCGGTCTGCCCTTAACTTCACTGTATATCTTGCCGACATACGTTCCTACAATGCCTATGCAAAGCATTTGCAATCCTCCGAGAAACCATATCGAACACATCTGGGATGCCCAGCCTGCAACACTTCCGCCACTGAAAAATGACACCAATGCATACACAAAAAATATTATGCTGAGCAGGCATATAAAAATACCAACATTTGAAATTATTTTCAGCGGCTTCACACTGAAGGATGTTATACCATCTACAGCAAAACGCAGCATCTTACTCAAGGGATATTTAGATTCTCCTGCAAAGCGTTCATTTCTTTCATAATAAACATAATCGCTTCTGAATCCTATAAGAGGAACTATTCCTCTTAAAAAAAGATTGACTTCCTTATATTCAGAGAGTGCATCCAACGCCCTTTTACCCATAAGTCTGTAATCCGCATGGTTATACACTATGTCAACTCCGAGGGCCGCCATGAATTTATAATACCCCTGTGCTGTTCCACGCTTGAATGCTGTATCTTTATCACGGCTGCTCCTTACACCATATACTACCTCACAGCCTTCAATGTATTTATCTACAAACTGATCAAGCACCTCTATATCATCCTGCAGATCTGCATCAAGGGATATTGCACAGTCACAATGCTCCTTTGCAGTCATAAGCCCCGCAAGCAGAGCATTCTGATGTCCTCTGTTGCGGCTCAGTTTAACTCCGCCCACAAGCTTGTTTTCCTTTGAAAATTCCTCTATTATCTCCCATGTTCTGTCCTTGCTGCCATCGTCAACAAAGAGCATACGGCTTTCCTTGCTTGCCTTTCCCGATTTTATCATATTATAAAGCTTTATTGTAAGTCTTTTTACTGTTTCGGGAAGAACAGCTTCTTCGTTATAACAAGGTACTACCAGATATACAACAGGCATAAGATCCCTCCGCTCTTACTATCTATTTATATAAAAAATACGGCGACAGCCTGATAACTGTCGCCGTATATTTATTTACCCCATCAAATCATTGAGTAATAAACACTTAATAAACAAAAAATGCACACCATCGTAATCATGGCAAATTTCCGATTCTTTCGGTTACGGTAAAATTATTGAATCGAGCTGTCAAGATAATGCTCCAATTCCTCTTCGTCTCTTCTTTGTTTTTCCTTGAAGATAAGAAACGCTGTGACAGCGGCAGTAACGGCAGCGACTCCGCCAATAACTGAAAGGAGTACTGTAAGCAACGATTTGTTCATAATGTCATACCTCCTTAAATAAATTCCATAAGCTGATTATATACTATTTTTTTAAAAATGTCAATGATATTTCCAAAAATTTGTACAAAACATTACAGACAGAAAAAAGCAAGGAGCCGGACTTTCATCCGACTCCTGAACAGACCAGGCTAAAGCCTGTATCTTAAACGCCTGCGTTAAGCTTACGAGCAAGTGAAGATTTTCTTCTTGCAGCAGTATTTTTCTTGATAATACCCTTTGCAGCAGCCTTGTCTATCTTTTTGATAGCAACACGAACTGCATCCTGCTTGTTGTCAGCGTTGCTTTCAATAGCAGCACAAGCCTTCTTGATCTCAGTTCTCATTGCACTTGTAATGGTCTTGTTCTGTGCAGTTTTTGCAGCAGCAACCTTAACACGCTTTTTTGCTGATTTAATATTCGGCATACTTACACCCCCTTACGCTTGTAGTTGCGTACAGTTTATCTTATCATTATTTTGCGAAAATTGCAAGTGTTTTTATAAATTTTTTTAATCTCTGTAAATTAATATGAAATCCGATGAACAGATTGCTTTTTTTGTAACGATTTTATGTAGATTTTTCCTCCGTAATATGCTACAATTATTTAGTTATGGATGTTTTATTCTAAAATTATCCGTATAATCAAAAAAGGAGGAGAATAAATGATACCAAAAGGCAAACTTCTTGGAAAAGAAAATCTCACCCTACAGACTTTTTTGTGGGGAGTCGGACTTTCTTTTCTTATTTTTCTGCCATGGATCATAGTAAATAAAGGATATTTCTTTTTCTACGGAGATTTTAACGTACAGCAGATACCCTTTTATCAGATGATCCACGATTCCGTACTTGAAGGAAACATCGGCTGGAGTTATACCACAGACCTCGGAGCAAATATAATCGGCTCCTATAGCTTTTATAATTTAGGAAGTCCGTTTTTCTGGATAACATTACTGTTTCCGAGTCAGGCTGTTCCGTACCTTATGGCACCTCTGCTTATGCTGAAATTCGGCTTTGCTTCAATGGCGGCATATTTATTTTTAAGGAGATATGTAAACAATCAGATATATGCAATGTCGGGTGCATTGCTTTATGCATTTTCGGGATTCGGTATATATAATATCTTCTTCAACCATTTCCATGAAGCAATGATAACATTTCCGCTAATGCTTGCTGCAATGGATACATTCATTTATGAACACCGTAAAGGCTATTTAGCATTTTCGGTATTTGCTGCTGCATTTATAAATTACTATTTCTTTGCAGGTCAGGCTGTTTTCATTTTCATATACTGGTGTTTCCGCATGGCAACAGGCAGTTATAAAATGAAATTTCTTGAGTTTATAAGAATGGCTCTGGAAATAATCGTCGGATTTCTTTGTGCCGGAGTCATACTTATCCCGAGTATTTATTCCGTTATACAGAATTCCCGACTTGATAATTTCCCGCATGGCTGGGGTGCTGTTGTTTACAGCAATGAACAGCGTTATATGCATATTATTTCGTCGTTCTTCTTCCCTCCCGATATGCCTGCATATGCAAACTTCACACCCGATTCAAATGCAAAATGGGCAAGTGTTGCGGCATGGCTGCCTTTGTTCAGTATGGTAGGAGTATTCGCATTCTACCGTCTAAATTCACACAAGTGGCTCAGGAAATTCATTCCGACACTTTTCATAATGGCACTTGTACCGATACTTAACTGTTCATTCCAGCTTTTTAATGCGACATATTATGCACGATGGTTCTATATGCTTACTCTGATGTTAGTTATGGCTACAGTTATATCTCTCGACCACGACGAAACAGAATTCAAGCCTGCACTTATACGCACAACCATCATCACGGCGGCTATAACCGTTCTTATCGGGCTTATCCCTCAGGATTCATTTACTAAAAAGGATTCCGACCATACTCTCGGTCTGGAAAAATATCCTGACCGTTTCTGGTGCTGGGTAGGTGTAGCTTTTGTGGGGCTTGTCGCACTTACAATACTGCTTTGCTTCAGAAAAAGGGAAGTCGTATTCAAACGTGCAATGGCAATAACACTTTCAGTTATAATAGTAGGATACGGCAATCTGCTTATAGGTACGGGAGTTATGAATGCCAATTATAAAGAGGACTTCATTGCCGGCTATGCACTTGGCAACAAAGGTGCTTTTGATGACGAACTGAAAGACCTTTACAGTGTACGTTCAGATTATTATGATGCTATGGATAATATGGGTATGTATTGGAGAACGCCTACCATTCAGGCATTCCAGAGCATTGTACCGGGGTCTGTAATGGACTTTTATCCGACTGTCGGAGTGGAAAGAAGTGTCGGCTCACGTCCCGAAGTCAAATATTACGGACTGAGAGGACTTTTATCCGTAAAATATCTTTTTGATTACAAAGATGACAGCAATCAGTTCAGAAATAAACTGGAAACGACTGAAATGCCGGGCTGGAAATATATTCTTGATAAAAACGGTTATAAGGTATATGAAAATGAATATTTCATCCCCTATGGCTTCACTTATGACGAATATATAACAGATGATGAATATGATGCTGTTTCGGAGTCAAACCGTCACCTGCTTTTGCTCAAAGCAATAAAACTCAGTGATGATCAGATAAAGAGACACAGTGATATTCTTGGACATCATGTAGATATGACATCATTCAGTTATTCCGAAAGCGAATATTTCAAGGACTGCCGTGAACGCAGAACACGCACCTGTTCCTCAGTCAATTTTGAAAACAACCGTATCACCGCAAAATTTACTGCCGGACAGCATGATGAACTGGTATTCTTCAGTATCCCTTACGAAGAAGGCTGGAGTGCATATGTAAACGGTGAGCCTGCACAGATTGAAAAGGTAAATGTCGGCTTTATGGCTGTAAGAGTACCGAAAGGAAGAACATCGGATATAGTATTCACCTACAGCACACCCGGACTTATGCCGGGGATGATAATTACACTCGCCGGAGCTGTACTACTGACAATATATATGCTCCTCTGGAAGAATCCCACAAAGAGAAGAAGAATATATATGAACTATATCGAAGATGACAGCTATAAACCCGATGTACCGTATGATGAAGTATTGTTTGAGGAATACGAGGAAGAAAAATCACTTTTCCCGCCCAAAAGAACACCCATTAATCAGGTCAAAGATATTCAGGATACCGGAGAAGTTGTAAATGATACAAATTCTGAAACTGAGGAACTTACTCAGCCTGAACAACCCCAAATAAAAGAAAATACTCCACCTGATGATGATAATTCACCATCAGAATAATGGAAAAGTTGATGTGCTGCCGTGCCGGCAGTGTCGGTTACCGCTACTCAAATTTAATGATATATAAACCGAATTTGCTGCAAAAGTATTATTTGCGTAGATTTAAAAATGGCTGTTGTGCTGATAAAAAAGCACAACAGCCATAATTATTATCGTTTTATCATTCGTTGAGAAGTTTAGTGGTATTATTCAGCGTTTCATCAAAAACAATGTCTGAACTCAGACTGTGCTTTGCATAATACAAAGCATTAAGAGCAGATGAATATAATTCTTCATACGATCTGCCCGATGACGGATACATACTTATTCCTATCTTTGCAAATAAATGCAAATCATTGCCGTCACTTTCATAGCGGTTCTTTATTATCGAGCAGATCTGGGTAGCTTTTTCAATTATCTTATTCTTGCTGCTCATACCTTTCATAAATACAACAAACTGAGCACCGTTCATTCTGCCTATAATATCACTGTCACGGAACAATTCACGGACATTTGCCGCTGTTTCTTTAAGTACGGCATTTGCAAAAAGCTTGCCAAGCTTTTCCTCCATCGATTCAAAGCCGCATATTTCCGCTACGATAAGAGAATGTACATTTGATGCACCTTCATCATAAAGATAATTCTTGATTTTATTTTCTGTTGCATTGCTGTTATAAAGATTGGTTATGAAGTCTGTTCTGTCACGCCTTATTTCGTCATCGGCAGAATGTTCTCCCGATACATCTGCACAAACAGCCATGATCTTTGCAGGCACTCCTGTAGCATTCCTTACTGTCACAAAATGTATACGGTTCCAGATGTATTCATCCTTTTTCATATTGTAGATACGTATAAGACATTCACTGTCTGCACCCTCTGAACGTGCGAAATTCAGCTTTTCAAGGAATTTCTTTATATCATCACTATGTACAAGTGAGGTGTTTCTGATATTTTTTACAAAATCATACATAGCAGGCATATAACCGTACATCTTTTCAAAAGAGCCTGAGAATTTAACACTGTCTATACGCGGTATCCATTCAAATATGAATGAACGTGTCTGTTCGAGTATCTCGTCATATATCCTGTCATTAAGCACAAGAGAGTTTTTTTCAACTCCGAGTACAGGCACTTCCGGATCAATGGAAGAGGTTCTTATTACTTCCCTGAATGTATCATTATCTATCAAATTGCTTCCATGTATACCGAATACTATATCAGTCTTTTGTCTGAGCTGACGTATAACATCATCATCTGCATTCATCGGCATATAGGTCTGTATTCCCAGACGTGTAAAGCAGTCAATAAGATACGCCAGTATCTCAACAGGTATCAGTCCGGAACCTATTTCGTCGAGGAAATCATTTGCAAATGTTATACGGTTGAACAGACGGTTTGTGAAGCATTTTATATTCACACTTTCAAGACCGACATTATATACACCTACATCAAAGCCATGCTTCTTCAGTGAATCAACTAACTCTGTCACCTGATGCATATCCATTTCCTTTAACATATCCTGAGTTATGTTTATGCAGATATTAGAATTTTTTATAGGATAATATGCAGTAATTTCATCAATAGCCTTGATTACTACCTCACAGTCATCTCCCTTGAACATGGTCATAAGGGATATTCTCGGCAGTCTAAGACCATCCTGTTCCATAGAATACATTACTGAGAATATTCTCATGAGACTATTAAGACTGAATGCTGTAATATTTCCCGAATCGTAAAGTGCCGAATATATTTCGTCAAAATCAAATACTTTTCCATATTCGGGTGAGCTTTCAACTATTTCGTATGAAATGATCTTTTCACTGTGGGAATCCACTATCGGATCAAAATAGCTTTCAAAGCGTATAGTATTGCTTTCTGTTTTCTCCGATTTGCCTTCATAAACGGTAATATCCCAGTTTGTACGCATATTTTCATTATAGAAAAGATACATATTCTTTCCGTTTATCTTTGCAATATCCACAGCCTTTGAGGCATTGAAGAACAATTCTTCAAAACTCGCTCCTGTTGCAGGATATGCCGCAACACCTATACAAGCTGATATTTCGGGATAGGTCTTATCATCGAATGTATATGATTTATGAAGATTTCTGAATATCCTGTCAACAACGGCAAGATTTTCCTCCTTGTTCGGACAATCCTTTATAAATACAACAAAGTTATCATCCTCTACCCTGCCGATTATATTATTTTCCGTAAATTCATTTCTGAGGATATTTGCAATATCCTTGAGTATCTCGTTACCAAAGCGATAACCTGTCTGACGGTTGATAAAACGGAAACCGTCTATATCTATAAGCATGAAAAGATGCTTGCCGTTTTTGCCTGTATGTTCAAGATAATCGTCTATTTCACTTCTCAGTCCGTAGAAATTCCACAGTCCCGTCACAGCATCACGATTTTCATTGAATGTCTCATTTTCATCAGGCATAGCATCAAAACCAAGACGCTGTATACTCATAAATATTCTGATTATTTCGTCATTTTTCAAAACGGGTACAACCGTACAGCGTACAACAGAATGTATATTCCCATCGATCTTCATCGGGAACTCCATAACCACTCTGTCATTATCATTCTTAATTTCATTATAAATGCTGTCAAGTCTGAATGTTCTTGCCACACGGCTTCTGTATTCATCGGGGCAAAGTCCGGAAAACAGTGTCATTGCTTCGGAATAGTTTTTGGGATAATATCCGAGTATAAGTTTAAAGCTTCCCTTTCTTTCCTCGGCAACATCTTTTTCGAGGTCAAATTCAAATACAAAGTCCGATACTTTATTGAGTATCTCACTGTCACGCCTTTTCGACTCCATTATAGCGAGCTTCTGGTCTTCTATGGTACGGATAAGTTCTTCCCTGTCCATTTTATTATAGAGAGCATCCTTAGTATCCTGTTCTTCCTCTGAAAGTCTGCGTTCATTTTCTCCCATAGTTGAATGATCTATATGATTGATGTCTGCATATTCCTCGGCAAGTGCTTTGAAATCACTCAGCACCTCCGCAAAACAATCCATCATTTCATCCGAAAATGCTCCGCAGGCACCCGTGCGTATCATTTCCACTGCCTGTTCATGTGTAAATGCTGCCTTATATGGTCTTTCACTTGTAAGAGCGTCATAGCAGTCCGCAACTCCAACGACCTGAGCCCATATAGGTATCTGATTACCCACAAGTCCGTCAGGGTAACCTTTTCCGTCAAATTTTTCGTGATGATAGCGGCATATATCATAGCAATATGTAAAATACTCATTTCTTTCGACAGAATCAAGCTGATTAAGCAGGTCACAGCCCTTTACGGTATGTTCCTTCATTATTTTGAATTCATCATATGTCAGTCGTCTCGGACTGAGAAGTATTGAATCGGGTATTGCTATTTTTCCTATATCATGCAGTGCCGAAGCCGAAGAGATAAGATTTATCTTATCTTCCGTCATATTGTATTTAGGATATTTAACGGCGAGTGCCCTGAGCATTACTTCGGTGAATTTTTTGATACGATGTATATGTCTGCCTGATTCCACATCACGATACTCAATGACCGTACTGAGAGTATCAAGCATATCATTGTTAATGGTATTTATCTTTCTCTGCTGGAGTTTGAGTGCCTTATTCTGAGAGAGTATCTTTGCTGTCTGACGCTCAACCAAAGCCTCAAGTTCGTTTTTATGGGAATAAAGTTCAACAAGATTTGCCACACGCTTGCGTATCAGATACGGATTTACAGGAGAGCCTATAACATCACTGTAAGGCAGTTCAATATTCTGTGTTTTATAGCGGTGCAGTGAATCGTTGTTGATTATAAGTATTATCGGGATATTTTTAAATATTTTAAGACTTTGCAGAGTACGTATTGTTTCTGTACTCATAGACTTTGCTATCAATTCATTTATAAGCACTATCGAAATATTTTCTTTATACTGCATAAGAAAACGAAACACCAATTCACCGCTGTTTGTTTCTATTATCTCGTACTGAGACGCAAATATCTCGTGAAGGATGGATTTATTCATTTCCACACTATCCGCCACAAGCATTTTTTTCATAATAAGTCACTCCCATATACAAAAAATTCCTTTTTGGAAATGCAAAATATAATTTCCGCTGTACAGACATACTAAAAAAGCATACGCAAAAACCGTCATGTACAGCTAAAAGCACCAAATTCCCTGAGTATCATTATACATGAATATTCATTATTTGTACAGATGTTTTTTAATATTTTATCAAAAAAATTAAAATTTATAAGCTAAAATTATATATTATCACCAAATTCAGACTATTTTTTAACAAAGTCAAGTTTTATACAAAATAATTTGATTTAGCACTTCTAATTCATCCGATAATGTGGTATAATTTTTATGATTGTTCCTGACGATACAAAATCGTAAGAAATGATATTCAAGTAAAAGCAAAAGTGAATTTTTATATAAAAATAAGGTGAGAAAATGAACAACAGGGATAATCCCATTCAAAATAATAATATAATAAGCGGCAGAAACCCTGTAACCGAAGCTATACGCTCAGGCAGAAATATAGACTGTATATATATAGCTAAAGGAGAGCTTAACGGTTCAATAAAAGTAATTGCCGCAATGGCAAAAGAAAAACGTATACCTATAAAAGAAGTGGAACGCAAAAAGCTTGATATGATGACCGATCATGGAAATCATCAGGGAGTTGCAGCACTTGCGGCTGTAAAGGAATACAGCAGCATTGATGATATATTTGATCTTGCAGCAAGCAGAAATGAAAAGCCGTTTATCATAATGCTTGATGAAATTGAAGACCCTCATAATCTCGGAGCAATAATCCGTACTGCCGAATGTGCAGGGGCACATGGCATAATAATCCCGAAACGCCGTGCGGCAGGTCTTGGAGGAATTGTAGGAAAAGCAAGTGCGGGAGCATATGAATATATGCCTGTGGCAAGAGTGACTAATTTAGCATCAACCATAGATGAACTAAAAGAGCGAGGCTGCTGGATATTCGGTGCAGATATGGACGGAACTACATATTATAAAAGTGACCTTGGCGGCTCTGCTGTACTTGTTATAGGCTCGGAAGGAAAAGGGCTCGGCAGGCTTATAAGAGAAAAATGCGATGTTATACTTTCTCTCCCCATGCTTGGAAAAATAAATTCCCTCAATGCATCTGTTGCGGCAGGCATACTGATGTATGAATTCACCCGTCAGCGTATAGAATCCGGATCATGATAAGGGGGAAGATAAATGGATAATGAAAACAAGAAAAACGAGCCTGGTGAACTTTCGCCTATAAGGGAACTTTTTCGTCAGAACGAAGAAGCATATAATAAGCATCATCGTGAAGTTGAAGAACAGAAAAAAGTTTCCGAAAACGAAACGCCAAGACCCGAAATTCCCACCCCCGATTATAATGAACCGAAACTTGCAGAACAGCAACCCGAAGTCAATAATACTCCCGAAGAAAAAAAGAAGGGCATAAAAGGATTATTTCAAAGACTACACGAAATAATTACACAGCCCGAAGATTATTCTCTCAGCACAGATGATGAAGTCGAGGAATTCAAAGATATTTTTTCTGCGGAAGAGCCTGACTATCTCAACAAATACAAAGAAAAAGCCGATGATGGTCTGCCTGAAATAATTGACGAACCCGAACCTGTTAAAAAAGAAGAGCTTTATGCTTCCGAAACTGTCTTATTTTCTGCTGTTTCAGATGATGAAGGTGACGAAGTTGTTTATGATGAAAAACCTTCTGATACTAAGCAAAATGATGAAAAACAAAATGAAGATAACCCGGAAAAGAAAGCAGAGCCTTCCGAACCTGTAAAATTCGGAATAAGTCTTAATGATATATTAAAGGCTAAAAATTCTGCCGCTGTCGGATCACTTGTAACTATAAATGCACCCTTAGTCGGCTCGTCTGAAAATACCGTATCTAATGATGACAATAAAGAAGATATTTCCGTAAAATCCGTTAATGACCAAAAAGATGAAACTCCAGTAAAAGCAGATGAATTATCTCACGATAAACAAGAGGTAACTCCTGTAAAAACAGATGAATTATCTCACGACAAACAAAATGTAACTCCTGTAAAA
>OMZF01000185.1 GCA_900315465.1 uncultured Eubacteriales bacterium
AAGAAAAACTATCGGTTGGAAAGAAACCGAAAACAGCGATATAACATTGGTTTATATTTTGTTTGAGTTCAAATCCAACAGGGGCTGACAAAAAATATCTTTTTTGGTACCTTTAGAAATCGCCCCTCGTCTTACGCCGAGGGGCGATTCTGTATTATTCGTTATTCATTATTCATTTTTCACTATTTATTAAAGAGAAAACTTATCGTTCAGAAAGAATCCGAAAGCACCGAGAATACTTTGGTTTAATTTTGCCTGAGTTCAAATCCAACAGGTGCTTGTAAAATATATTTTTTTCATTCCCTTTAGAAAACGCCCCCCTCGCTTCGCTTGGGGGGCTCAAATAATAAATAATAGAGAATAAATAAGAAATAAGAAATAGTTCTGTGGGGCGTTAGCTTTGCATAAGTTCCGCCAACGAATCGGTCTTCTCCTTCGGCTTGCCCTCTTCGGGCATCACTTATCTGTATTATTATTTATTCTTTTTTATTTTTTCTTTATTATTTAAATAAATCTTAAACTTACACAGGTATTATAGTGTATATTTCAGATAAACAGGGAATATTTCAATCACAAAATGCTCATCTGAAATATTTGACGATGGATGATTGATTGCTATATCAACAGCCTTAAAAGACAGGGTATCGGTACAAAACTGCTTGATACTGCTGAAAACTTTGCGAGAGAGAACAACCGTAAAATAATGAAAGTTCATTTAGGCGAAAAGATAACTTATTTTGAATCAAGGCATTTTTACGCAAAACACGGGTACATATTTATTGATAAAGATCATATGGAAAAGAAATTATGAAAGAAACAAAAATGGAAAACATCCGAAAAGAAATGTACAAAGCAACAAATCCAATATCCTCAGCAACAGCCAGAAACTGGGAAAGACTCGGTACTGATAAGCAAGGCAGACTTACAAAACGTGCCAACAAAAGAAATTCAAAAAAGAGAATAATCCCTTATGAATATATTTTAGAAAAAGAGAATATTTCCGTTTTAGAAAAAATCACTGATATTATAATTTCAAAATCTTATGACTATACCGAAAGCATATATACTTTATGTATCGGTATGCTAAAAGCAAAGGGCATTATAAACAATATTAATGTACAAAAAGTTATTTCGGAATACAGCAAAAATAACATTATAGAAGAGCTATCAGATATAACTCTCCCCGATAACGAATATGATTTTTTAGGTGTGGTGTATCAGTCACTTTTGTCTGAGGGTAACAAAAACAGTATGGGTTCATATTATACCCCTATCAAAGTTGTATCTCATATGACAGACGGACTTAATTTTTCTCAGGGTCAGACTTTTCTTGACCCATGCTGTGGAAGCGGTTCATTTCTTCTGTCACTAAAATGCAGTGACCCGGAACTTATTTACGGCATTGACAATGACCCTATAGCAGTTATGATAGCAAAAGTCAATCTTCTTTGCAAATACCCTGACAATGATTTTATACCATATATATATTGTACGGATTTTCTCAAGGATGATATTTTTTCGAATAAAAAATTTGATTATATTTATACCAATCCACCATGGGGTGCTGTAAATAATAATACATCTGCCGAAATTTCATCGGATGAATCATTTTCGATCTTCTTTGTTCATTCGTTCTATAAACTTAAAACTGACGGACTTATCAGATTTTTGCTGCCTCAGTCTGTATTGAATGTAAGGGTACATAAGGATATACGGAAATTCATTCTTGATAAATGCTGTCTTAAGAGCGTTACATTCTATAGTGAAAGCTTTACGGGAGTGCTCACTTCATGCATCGATATCCTTGCAGGTAACTCTGCTGCACAGGAAAATATTGAAGTAATAAAGGATAATGAAAAATATACCGTCAAAATATCAGCTTTCAGAAAAACAGAAAATCTGATTTTCAATATGCTCACCGAAAAGGATATTGAAATAATTGAAAAGGTAAAACAAAAATCTCCCTATAATCTGTCTGAAAGTATCTGGGCTTTGGGTATCGTTACGGGAAATAACAAAGAAAAGCTTTTATCCGAAAAACTGTCAGATACCGAACCGATTTTTACAGGAAAGGAAATTTCAGAATATGTTCTGATGCCTGCAAAAAACTATATTCATTATGACCGTAATACATTTCAGCAGGTCGCAAAGGATGAAATATATCGTGCCGATGAAAAGCTTGTATACAAATTCATTTCTCACAAATTGGTATTTGCATATGACAATAGCAAAAGCCTGTTTCTGAACAGTGCAAATATACTTATACCTGTGATAAAAGGAATGTCTGTAAAGACAGTCATGGCATTTCTTAATTCAAATTTGTATTCATTTCTCTACAAAAAACTTTTCGGAGAAATAAAGATACTGAAAGGCAATCTTACCGCACTGCCTTTCCCAAAAATAACAGAAGAAAAAAATCAGCAGATAGAACAGTATGTCGATTTAATAATGCAAACAAATGATAAATTTATTATTGAAAAATTACAGACGATAATTTACAATATATTCGATTTAAATGCGGATGAGATAAATTACATAACATCACAAACAGAAAATATTTCTGACAATGAATAACTCCCTGAGTATACCAAAGAACTCAGGGAGTTTTGTTGTTATTTTCACTTTGGCACAAACGGCAGCGAAAGGAGAAAGCCTTTTACAGCATTCCACGCACCTTTAAACACATCCCATGCTGAAAGGAAGAAAGTATAAACAATTCCATGATCGTTTATGTCACTTAATAATAAATAGAATATAGCAAGTATCAATAAAACAAGTACAATTCTGCTGAGAAGAACCCTTACCCATGACCTGCCGAAATATCCTCTCGGAATCCAAAGTCCTCCCTTTGAGCTTTTTATGCTGTTGCATTTTGTACAGCTCGGAGTAAGATTTTTTGGGTCATTTACATTTTTTATTCCCTGTGCGGTCAGCATTCTTCTGTGTTTTTCGGAATGTTGAGCTAAATATATTGAAATAATATGATCAACCCTTACACTGTTTCTTCTGAGAAGTCTGCCGCAATATGCACATAAATAATAATTTCCTCTGCCTAAAATGCCCCTATTGTTTTTGAAAAATTCTGTACGGTATGTATTACTTCTCTCCATACTGTCATCACTTATATGACATCTGATAAATCTCCATTTGCAATATTTTTTGATTTTCTTAAAGGTATATTTGTCATCATCATTGACATGGCGTTGATAATATTTTCCGCTTTCATCCTGTCTCAGACGAAATCTCAGTTTTCTTAATCCTTTTCCGAAAATAAGTCTTTTTATCGGAAACATATATATTCTTATTCTCATTGCTTTCCCTCTCTGTTTTATCCAATGTCATTAACTCAACGAAAAACCTGTCATTTTGAGCGAAGCGAAGAATCTTTATCGGATAGCTGCTTTACTCAAAAATATCCCTCGCAAACTTGGGATGACATATAGAGGCTCATAATAATCAGCTTTAATTAATGATATTGCTGTTTTATCAAAGGCATCCTGATTTTTTATCTTTTGTTTCATTTTTTCTTTTCACGACTTTTTTTCATTTGTTGTTCAGCCTGATTTTTTCCCTTTAATTTTTTTTGATAAGCCGCTATGCTTTTCATTTCTTCATTGGTCAGTTCTCTCCATTTGCCCGGCTGTAACATACCAAGCTTTATCGGACCTACAGCAGTTCTTTTAAGACGTGCGGTTTCAAGACCGAGAGCCTCACACATTTTTCTTATCTGTCTGTTTCTGCCTTCTTCGAGTATGATTTCAAGCACTGTTCTCTCCTGCTCGGATGTTACCACCCTTACAGAAGCCGGCATTGACATTCTGCCATCGATTACAACACCTGTTGTAAGTTTTGTAAGCTGTTCTTCGGTAATTCTCGGATGAACGGTAACTCTGTATGTTTTAGGAAAATGGGTCGAAGGATGACTTATCATATTGGCAAAATCTCCGTCATTTGTCATCAGCAGGAGTCCTTCGGAATCCCTGTCAAGTCTGCCTACGGGGAATACTCTTGCATCAACATCCTCTACAAGCTCGGCTACACATTTTCTTCCGCCTTCATCATTCATTGTAGTAATAAACCCTCTCGGCTTATGGAGCATTATATAATATTTCTTCGCATTTTTTACAGGCTTTAACTCCCTGCCTGCAACAACAATCTTATCTTTATAAGGATCCGCCTTATCTCCTAAATTTGCCCGTCTGCCGTTAACGGTCACTCCTCCGTCTTTTATTATTTCCTCAGCCTTTCTTCTTGATGCTATGCCAAGATCAGCGATTATTTTCTGTAGTCTTATTTTATTATCTTCCATATTCATTTCCTTTCTACTGTGCAATAAGTCTTTTTTGCATTATTTCTTTTCCGTTAAAAAATATTTTTGCAGTCCCTACCTCATCCCCCGAATTAACAGGAGAATATAAAAAAGGCGGAACATAATATTTTATGATTATTCTTTTTTCATTTCCTTTTTTAACTGTAATAAGTGCCGCATCTTCAGTAATGACATTTACATATCCGTCATTCTCAGCCGAATCGGCTAAATAAATTTTAATAGGCTGTTTCATAGGCTTCACAGAATTCACTTTATCAAAACCGTAATTATACAAGTTTATATGATCCTGCCAGTCATTACCGTCATTAAGTGTAACGCATACAAGAGTTTTACCGCCCCTGCTGACGCACGAAGTAAGAGTTCTTCCTGCCTTTTTGGTAAAACCTGTTTTTATACCAATACACCCCTCGCATATTGAGAGAAGTTTGTTATGATTTGTAAACATCTGAGTTTTGCCTTCAGGCTCAATATAGTCCACTTTAATATTCTTTTTAGAAACAATATTTACAAAATCCTTATTGTTCATAGCATAAGCACAAAGCAAAGCCATATCGTAAGCAGTCGAATAATGTCCCTCTGCATCAAGTCCGGAAGGTGTGACGAAATGGCTGTTTTTCATGCCGATAAGTTCTGCTTTGCGGTTCATCATAGAGGCAAAATTTTCTACACTCCCTCCTACCGTAACAGCAACGGCATTTGCGGCATCATTTCCGGATACCGCCATCATACCGGAAATGATGGCAGACAATTTCAGCATCTCCCCCTTTTTCAGATACATACTTGACCCTTCGGCATACATCTGTTCTGTAACTGTTACATTTTTATCGTTTTGCTTTGCAAATTCAAGACCGATAACAGCGGTCATGATTTTTGTAATACTTGCTATTTCCTTTTTGTCATTAATATTATGACCATAAATCACTTCTTTGGTGTCGGGACAAAATAATATTGCCGCCGATGCACTGTCTTTCAGAGTATCATATATATCATTTGCCGGAAATTCAGAAAGTGTTTTCTGTATATTTTTATTTCCCGTACATCCCGAAAAAAGAAAAAGGACTGAAAATATAAGTATGAAGACTTTTAAATTACGAATAAACAAATACCCCACCCCCATGCAGTCATTTTCAATATATGCAGGGGCGGGGTACATAATTCATGCTTATACTGTGGGGTCTTTGAGACCTTCTTCTGTATCTTCGTTTGTTTTCTCTTTTGACTTATCCTTTTTGATAAGACCTACTATCTTGTCAAACATTTCGGGAACAAGAGCAATAGCCTTTTCATTTGTTCCGCTGGTGATGTTAAGAAGTTTTACATCGCCATGACTTACAGCGATAAAAGCTACAGGGTTAATAGTAACACCTGCACCGCCGCCGCCGCCGAAAAGATTACTATCGGGTTTATTTTTTGATGCGAACTCTGAGCCTCCCGAAGCAAAACCGTATACTATCTTTGACACAGGTATAATAGTTGTGCCGTCATTGGTAACGATAGGATCTCCGATAACAGTATTGACATCTACCATTTGTTTGATCTTTTCAAGTGTAGTGTCCATAAGACCCTGAATTGGATGTTCGTTCATTTTCATACACCGCCTTTATTCTTTTAGTATATAACAATCATTCATTTTTTGCAATAGAAAAAATAAATTTACAAGCTGCCGCAATCAATATCCAGAGTACCCATATCATGCTCATCTTAGCCCTTAGTTTAAGTTCAACAGCAGTATCAGAAGAAAAGAAATTTGCAGATACATCCTCTTTGAATTTTTTGAGTTTGCATTGACTTTGCAGGAAAGATAATGCAGGATATATCACCGAACAGGCATAGCCGTATTTCATAGCGGCATCAGCACTGTCTTCTCCGCCTATATAGGCATTTATTTCTATATAGGAAATAGTCATATGTCTCGCTGTACGGCATAAAACCTTTCCTACAATATACAGGATAAGCTTTATCAGGTCGATAAGTCCATCAAGTCCATGTTTATCCTTATATTCAAGCAAAGGATTTTTCTTCTTCTTTTTTGTGTCTTCAGACTTTGAAACAGTTTCTTCAGAGCTTTTATTTTTTTTCTTCTTTTTCCTGTGTTTTTTTGGCTTTTGTGGAACAAGCTGAAATTTCAGAAAAGTATATCCTGCCCATACTCTCAAATCTTTATCATATTCAATACAAACTTTTACAGGCAGCAAAAGCAAAACAAGCAAAATCAAAAGTATTCCGAGAATTATGTACAGTGCCGTCATACATTTTTACCGATGTCAAGAGGAATATCCTCAGAATTTTCATTATCATCAGGCAGAGGCGGAAGTTCATCAAGAGAAGAAATATTAAAGCAGCGAAGAAAATGCTCCGTTGTACCGTATATAAGAGGTCTTCCGGGGAGTTCAAGTCTGCCTTTTTCTTCAATAAGCTCCCTTGATATAAGGTTAGCAACAACACCTGAACAATCGACACCTCTTACCTGTTCAACAAAAGCCTTTGTCACCGGCTGATTGTATGCTATTACAGCAAGAACTTCTGATGCTGCTTGAGAAAGAGGAGTATTTCTCCTCAGATCCATAACGGTTCGTATAGGCGGAGCATATTCTTCCACAGTACACATCTGATAACTTTCACCGAGTTTTATGATACGGATACCGCTTTCCCTTTCGGCATATTCGGCACTGAGCATATCACAAAGTCCTATTGCCGATTTTTTATCTATTTCAAGAGCCTGAGCTATTCTGTCCGTTTCGACAGGAGTGCCGCAGGCAAAAAGTATAGCTTCAACAGCCGGTTTAAGTTTCTCCTCCTGCATTGTCCTCCTCCTCTCTGTCAATTTTTCCGCTGACAAGATTAAGTGACATATTTTCCCCCTCACCTGTCACCCTTACTCTTTTACCTTTGATAAGTTCAAGTACAGCCAAAAATGTTGCCACTAATTCACTTTTATCCTCAGCGTCGTAAAAAATGTTTTCATAGCGGATATTATCTCCTTTGCGGAGTTTTTTCATAACACCTACTATTTTGGAGCTTACCGAAACAATTCTTCTTTTAACAATTCCCGTAAAAGCTTCTTCAGGAGGAGGTAATTTTGATTTTCCTCTTCCTACAGCCGCAATATATGCATCGGTAAGATAATATGGGAAATGTGTTCTTTTATATTTCATATCGGCTTTTATCTTTGCGGGTTCTCTGCAAAAGCTGTCGAAACTTATATTTTGAGCTAAAACTTTTGCTATTTGTTTACATTTACGGTATTCGATAAGCTGGCCTGAAAGTTCCCGTTTCATTTCCTCAGCCTCTTCCTGCTGTTTAGGAAGAAGCATTACGGTTTTTATCTGTATCAGTCTTGATGCCATATCCAGAAATTCGCCTGCGATTTCCAGATCCTGCTGCTGCATAAGACGCATATGTTCCAAATATTGCTCCAGCAGTTCTGATATTCTTATTTCCCTTATATCAAGTTTATTTTTTTCAATAAGATGAAGAAGCAGGTCGAGCGGGCCTTCAAATGCATCAAGTTTATATGATAGTTTTTCCAAAGGTATGATCTCCTGTCAGAGCAAAGCTGAAAATGGCAGCCATGTCAGCCATGAAATAAATTTGTAGAATACATCATCAAATACACCCAGTATACCGTTAAATCCTCCCATCATAATAACGATAAAGAGGATCATTGATATAGTACCCTGTCTTTCAAGTATCCACCTGATAGCTTTATTTGGAAGAAAAGCCATCAGTATTTTAGACCCATCAAGAGGAGGCACAGGAAGGAAATTGAATACTGCCAATCCTATGTTTATAGAAATAAGGAATTCAAAAAACATCAGCAGATAAGCTAAAAGACTAATCCCGAAAATCTCAATTCCTGCACCGATGATACCTTTAACGTACAAAAAGTAAAACAAATTACTAAGAAAACCGGCAACAATAGCAGCCAAAAGATTTGATACAGGGCCTGCCAGTGCAGTAATAGCCATACCAGCTTTAGGGTTTTTAAAATTCCTTGCATCAACGGGTACAGGTTCAGCCCATCCGAACCCGATAAGCAGCATAAGAGCCGCACCTACATAGTTAATATGTGCCAAAGGATTAAGAGTAATTCTGCCTGCACGTTTGGCGGTGTCATCACCGAGTTTATATGCAACAAAACCATGTGCACATTCATGCAGAGGCAGAACAAGAAATATAGTGAGCAATATAGATATGATATAAATTATAACGGTCAGAAGATTTGCATTTCCCGATCTTATAAGACTTATAAGCATATAGTATCCTCCTTTAACCAAAATCGCAGAATCCTGCGTGGAGTTCGCCGGATTCTGCGTCAGGATAGAACAGTTTTATTTACTCTTCTACAGTATCATCGTCATCAAGTTCATCATCACTGTAGTCAAATTCAAGCAGCTCACCGCACTGAGAGCAATTTATGCTGCCTTCATTCAAAGCATCTTCATCAAGATACTCAACGTTACCGCAAGTAGGACAGGTAACTTCATAAGCAAGACCCTCACAGTCACCTTTACCGCCATAGCAGAATGAATCGTCATCCATTTCTTCACCGATAACATCTTCAATGCCTGCAAGGTCTTCGCTTATTGCATCAACCTGATCGCATACATCGTCATAACATTCCTCAAGGTCTTTGATTTCCTGAGCCATTTCTACAAGAAGTTCAGAGATCTGTTTGAACACCTTAGTCTGTTTATCCTTTGGGTCGAGCTCAAGACCCTCTATAAGACCTCTTACATAAGCTGCCTTTTCATTGATTTGCATATTCATTTCCCTTTTTCCTCCCGAAAACAAAAATCGGACTTATGCTCTTGACATATATTCACCTGTTCTTGTATCTATCTGGATCTTGTCTCCCTCGTTGATAAAGATCGGAACCTTGATCTCTGCACCTGTCTCGAGAACAGCAGGTTTAGTTACGTTAGTAGCTGTATCACCCTTAACTCCGGGTTCTGTCTGAGTAACCTCAAGCTGAACAAAAGTCGGAGGTTCTACACCGAAAACGCTGCCCTTATAGGACATAATCTTACATACCATATTTTCCTTAACGAACTTAAAGTTATCACCGAGTACACTTGCATTAATAGGTGTCTGTTCATAAGTCTCGCTGTCCATGAAGTAATAGAGTTCACCGTCGTTATAGATATACTCCATATCCTTTCTCTCGATGAAAGCTGTAGGATATTTATCATTAGGGTTAAAAGTTTTTTCTATAACCGCACCTGTAATAACATTTTTGATCTTTGTTCTTACGAATGCAGCACCCTTACCCGGTTTAACGTGCTGGAACTCGATAATTGTAACTACCTGTCCGTCCATGTCGAAAGTGACACCGTTTCTGAAATCGCCTGCTGTAATCATTGAAAATCCTCCCAAAATCAGTTTATATAATAATCGACGAAACCATTCCGCCAAAATAGCAAATACGCCTTACCTATTATACTATATCCCTCTCAAAAATTCAAGACCCTAATTTAAAACTCCATTACCATGTAATCAAAAAAAGACTGTTGTGTCAAAAAGGCACAACAGTTATTTTTTATTAAGCGTATAAAGTTTGCATTACCGGGAAAAAGCCGAACTGTTACTCTGCTTCACACCTCAAACTCAGTCAGCGTTAGCTTTGGCAATCTCGTCGATTTTGTCTCTTATGCGTAGAAAAGCTTCGGTAACAGTGGGGTCAAATTTCTTTCCGCTT
>OMZF01000143.1 GCA_900315465.1 uncultured Eubacteriales bacterium
TCAGCCCGATTTTACGCCTGTGGAGTTAGTAGGTTACGAGGACGATGAAGCAGGAAGCCCATTGGCTTTAGCCAATGGGTAGTTCACCTATGTTTTTAAGGTATTTTTATAAAAATGTAGTAAGATGTTACTTGAGTATGATATAATAAGAAAAAACATTACTGATCGGGATGATTTTATGGGTGATATTAAAAATATAATATTTTATACTACACCTGCACACGGTCATATAAATCCTGCCTTGCCTTTGCTCAGCCGTCTTATTGATAGTGGTTATAGTGTTATAGCATATTCAACAGAGGAATTCAGGGAGATCATAGAAAAAAGCGGAGCGGCTTTACCCGAAAATTATGTTTTTTTCGGAGATCAGAAAAGATACAGGCTGAGTTCGGGTCAGACTATTGTAGATCTTGCAGAAAAAGCAGTAAGGGATGACTATTATTTTGATATGAAAGGTGCAAAGGTTTTAAGGCTTGCAACAAAAAAAGTACCGGCTTTTATGGATAAGTTTCTGACTGATACAGGTATAACTATTTATGATATAGACTTTTTTATTCCGCATCAGGCAAGCAAGGCTCTTAAACTTATTATGAGAAAACTCAAAATTCCTGAGGGAAAATACATAGACAAAGTTGACGAATGGGGAAATATGATCTCTGCGGCAATACCCATGGCACTTTATACCGCTATCCGTCAGGGATATATAAAACATGGTGACAGGATAGCCTTATTCGGCACAGCGGCAGGACTTACTATATTAAAAATATTTTGGAGGTATTTTTATGTTTGATAATTTTGATTTTTCGGATTTCTGGGATGATGATGAATATGCAAAGAAAAATTATGTTGATGCTCCGCCGTCAGATGAACTTATTGCCGAAATTGAGGAAGAACTGGGATATAAGCTTCCGCAGTCATACATTTGGCTTATGAAACAGCATAACGGAGGTATCCCTTTCAAAACTGCATATCCTATGAAAGAGCCTACAGGCTGGGCTGACGACCATGTTTGTATAACCGGTATAATGGGTATAGGAAGAAATAAAATATATTCTATCTGCGGAGCTCTGGGGAGTCAGTTTATGATAGATGAATGGGGCTATCCTGATATAGGAGTTGCAATATGCGACTGTCCTTCGGCTGGACATGATATGATATTTCTCGATTACAGAAAGTGCGGCACTCAGGGTGAACCCGCTGTAGTTCACATAGATCAGGAGTGCGATTATGAAATAACTCATGTAGCCGACAGCTTTGAGGAATTTATATGCGGACTTGTTGATGAAGAACAGTTTGAGGATGATTTCTGAAAAGGAGATGACACATGAATATATTTCTTATATTTGCATTTTTGTTTTTCATAGGCTCAACATTCGGATGGGTTCTTGAGCTTTTTTTCAGAAGATTTTTCTCCCGTAATAACCCCGAAAGAAAATGGATAAATCCGGGTTTCTGCAAAGGCCCTTATCTGCCGCTTTACGGCACAGGACTATGTTTTTTATATATGATAGCGTCAATACAGGAGTACAGCCCTGTGACTGACAAACTATGGAATACTGTTATGCTGCTTGTTATGATGATACTTGCAATGACCGTTATAGAATATATTGCCGGTTTTATATCACTAAGCTGTTTTCATGTACGTCTATGGGACTATTCTGAAGAATGGGGAAATATTCAGGGAATAATCTGTCCTAAGTTTTCTTTGTTCTGGGGTATACTTGGTGCGGTATATTATTTTCTTATACATCCGTATATTCTTGATGCTTTGCAGTGGCTGTCGGAAAATTTAGCGTTTTCGTTTATCATCGGTATGTTCTTCGGTTTCTTTATAATTGATGCAGTTTACTCAATGCAGCTTATAGCAAAGCTTAAAAAGTATGCAGACGAAAATCAGGTTATTGTACGCTATGAACAGCTGAAAGACCGCATACGCAGTTTTCAGGATGCAACAGAAAGTAAATATCATTTTTTCAGACCCCTTCATTCTGAACTTACCATAGCAGAACATATATCAGAACTGAAAGATACTTTTGAAAAAATCAAAGAAACACATAAAAGGAATGAAAAATTATGATAACCGAATCTTATCACAGCGAAAGAAAATCTGTATTTTCACCTGGAGCATTTTTCGGAGAGAGGAAATATATCTGCGATACTGCTATAGCTACATTTTCACATGAAATATTTGAGGCTGTTATTAAAAAATGTCCTCATAAAGAGGTCGCTGAAAACGGCTCGGCTAACGGGCATAAACCAATATATCTGCTTGATATTGACGGAAAACAGATAATTTTTTATATGTCATCAATAGGCTCATGCAATTCTGGAAATGAACTTATCGAAACGCATTGGCAGACGGGTATAAAAAATTTTATAATTTTCGGGTCGGCAGGTGCTTTGGACAGTGAGGCAACAAAGGGCAAATATGTTATTCCCACTCAGGCGTACAGGGATGAAGGTATGTCTTATCATTATGCACCTGCAAATGATTATATTAATATAAAGAATTGCGATACGGTTGCAGCGGCTTTTGAAAAGCTGAATCTGCCTTATGTAAAAGGAAAAACATGGACAACAGACGCACCGTACAGGGAAACAAAAACTGCTGTCTCAAAAAGACGGCGGGAAGGCTGTATCGTTGTTGAGATGGAATTGGCAGGACTTCAGTCTGTATGTGATCATTACAGTATTGAACTGTATAGCTTTTTAGTAACGGGGGATATTCTTGACAGTGAAGAATATAATGCCGAAGGTCTGAACAGTGCAAATCATTCGCTTGATAAGTTTTTTGTGGCAGTAAAGCTTATAAATGAATTATTATGATTTATCGCAAAGTGCTTTTTGTGCTATGATAGTGGTCAGAGTATCCCCAAGCTGAACAAGCACAGAGGCTATCAGTGCAAGTTGGTCATCATCAAGTTTACAGGCGATAATATTTGCAAGGGCAGTTACCGATGCGGTAAGCTCGCAAGGATCCATTTGACATCATCCTTTGTTCTTTCTCGTAATATAATATGAAGAAAGAAATAAATATGTGTCTGGAAGGGAGAGAGTTTTTTGATAGTAAAAGTAAAAATTGCAAAAGATGAAAATATGCTTACATACATCAGAATGATACGGTTGTATAACAAAACACTTTCTATAGGAGAAATTAAAAAACGTATTGAAAATAATTTTCCTGTCATTGAGTTTGATACATCGGGATATGATTTCAATGATGAATTTACAAAGGGTCTTACTGAAGATGATTATAATTTCGGCTTTTATAAATTTCTCGAAGAAATTCAGAACGAAGGTGCGGAGTTGAGTATTTTTCTTGATGATGAAAATGGGGATATGCAGTCATTATATCAGCGTCTTGTCTTTGAAAAGGAAATAAGGCAGGAAGTAGAAATGTATCCCGACTGATTTTCTGAAAATATGAAAATAAAATAACAAACCGCTGATCATTTCGTATTGGAAGATCAGCGGTATTTGTTTATCTGTGTCGTCTGCTTCCCGAACTGCTTGAGCCTCCTGATTTTGAAGAACGTGAGGATGAACGGGATGAACTGCGGTGAGACCTGTTATGAGGAGGTCTGTGGGAGTGTCTGTGGTAGTAGGATCTGTTGTGTATCTGGGATGTGTGATCGAAAGGTGATCCGGTTGAAATAGCTTTTTTTGCAAATTGTGATGCTGTATAATAAAACTTGACACAATCCAATCAAGGAAAGTATATTAAAAGAAGAGGAGAGTGTCGAAAATGGGAACAGGAA
>OMZF01000077.1 GCA_900315465.1 uncultured Eubacteriales bacterium
GGGCAAGAAGTCCCCCGGGTCTCACCTGTCGGTTCGGTCGGTGCTTCTGTACCCCAAGGGCACTTCCTTCGGGCGCTTCGCAGAGGTGTCCACCGGACACCCGCACCCTTTAAGGCGGGGGGATGAATTGCCGGTCAGCCGCAAGGCTGACTTTTTCTTGACTCAAGGTTTGTGATTTTCAGGCAGTTTGTGGTGCAGTTTTTGGCACATACACCGAAATCGGGACAATCTTTGCATTTGTCATAGTCAATGACAGCAACATTGTTTTCGACCTTTATAGCACCCAAAGGACATACCTTTTCGCACTTTTTACAGCCGATACAGCCGTTTGAACATACTTTTCTTGTAACAGCACCTTTGTCTTTGCTGCTGCACGTTACAACGACATTTTTGTTATCCGGTACAAGTGAAATGATGTGATTCGGGCATTTTTTGGTGCAAAGTCCGCAGCCGATACATTTTCTCGGGTCAACGTGTGCAATGCCGTTTTCAATGCATATAGCAGACTGAGGACATACAGATGCACAATCCCCGAAACCTAAACAGCCGTATGTACAGCTGCCTTTTCCGCCGTACATAAGCTTTGCACCTGCACAGGTCTGCATCCCCTGATAGTCAACTTTATCCTGAGTTTTATCGCAGTCACCTGCACAATGTACCACAGCGATCTGTTTTACTGTTTCTTCACATTCAACTCCGAGTATCTCACTAAGCTGTTTTGCAACACCATCAGCACCCGGAACGCAAAGATTTGTTTTCGTGCCTGGATTTTCGCAGAGTGCTTTAGCATAGCCGTCACATCCGGCGAATCCGCAGGCACCGCAGTTTGCACCCGGCAGACATTCTCTTACAGCCGGAAAACGCTCGTCCTCTTTTACAGCCATAAGCTTTGATGCCACAACCAGAACAGCAGCACATATTATTCCTATTATTACAACGGGGATTACCGCAGTAAGAATTGCTTCCATTCTCTTTTCCTCCCTTATGCAAACAGATTTTCGATTACTCCGCCAAAGCCGAGGAACGAAAGAGATGTTATTGCAGCAGCTATAAGAGTGATGGGCAAGCCCTGAAAACTCTTTGGAATGTCACTGCCTTCGATAGTTGAGCGTACACCTGAAAACATTACCATTGCAAGAAAAAATCCTAAACCGCTGCCAAGTGAATTTACCATAGCTTCAACAAAGCTGTAGCCCTCGTCAATGTTGAGGATGGTAACACCAAGTACGGCACAGTTTGTTGTGATAAGAGGCAGATATACACCGAGAGATTTATGAAGTGATGGTACATAACGCTTGAGTATTATTTCAACAAGCTGTACAAGTGCGGCAATTACAAGGATAAATACGATAGTCTGTAAATATCCTAAATCATTAGGTACAAGCAGATACATCTGTATAGGCCATGTAACAGCTGTAGCCATAAGCATAACAAATATTACTGCTAAACTCATACCTGTGGCACTGTCAAGCTTTTTCGATACGCCAAGAAAAGGACATATTCCGAGGAATCTTGAAAGTACATAGTTATTGATGAATACAGCGGAAAGGAGAATTATTATAAGCTTAGTCATTTACAGCAGCCTCCTTTTTTTCTTCATCGCAGCTTGTTTTTCCGCAGAGTTCAGCCTGAGGACAGCCTGCACAGTCGAAATTCTTCTTTTGCGGCTTATTCTTTGCGAATTTGTTCACACAGGCGATAAGCAGTCCAAATACAAAGAAACCGCCCGGAGCCATTGTCATAATTGAAATGTGGTTGTCGATAAGTACGGGAATTTCAATTCCGCAGAAAGTACCGTTTCCGGATATTTCACGAATAGTTGCCATAAGGAAAAGTGCAAGGGTAAAGCCTGCACCCATACCGAGTGCATCTATCGCAGAATCGAAAACTTTGTTTTTGTTTGCGAACATTTCCGCACGACCAAGTATTATACAGTTTACAACAATAAGGGGTAAGTATATACCGAGGGATTTATCCAGAGCCGGAGCAAAAGCTTTTACAAGCATCTGTACGGCAGTAACGAATCCTGCTATAAGAACGATGTAGCATGGTATACGTACTTTATCGGGTATCACCTTACGCAGTGCGGAAATAACGATGTTTGAGCAAAGAAGTACCACCGTTGCAGCTGCCCCCATGCCCAAAGCATTGATAACACTTGTAGAGGTTGCAAGTGTGGGACAGGTTCCGAGTACCAGAACGAGTACAGGATTTTCTTTTATAAGACCTTTTGTGAAATTCTTCAGGGTATTCATCACTTTGCACCTCCTGTTATAATAGTGTAAGCTTCAAAAGCAGTTCCAAGAGCCTTTTTATAGGCTGTGGAAGAAATGGTTGCACCCGTCACACCGTCAACAGAGGCATAATCGGAGGCAGTTTTGCCTTTATAGTTGTCATGGTAGCCGCTGCCGTTATCAACTACTTTCGAGCCTATTCCTCCTGTTTCGCTGTGAAGGAGAGTTTTTACAGCTTCAATACTTCCATCGGGTCTTATGCCGCAGATAAGCTTTATATCTCCGCCGTAGCCTTTTTGTGTGAGCATGAATACATAGCCGCTGTTGTCGCTGCCCTTGTATACTTCCGTAACACCTTCGGGGAGTTTATCAACATCAAGTTTTTCAAAGTCCTTTGCTTCGCTCAGAACTTCAGACCTTGCCTGAGCTGCCTCTTTGTCCTGAGCTTCCTTTATGATAGGAGCAGTTACCATATTTACATAAGCAAGAAGTGCAGTAACGATAAGGCAGATAGACGCAAGTACAACTATAGGTTTTATAATATCCTTCATACTTTCGCCTCCCCTACAAGCGGTTTGTTCTGAGTAAGCTTTGAGATATAGGGTGTGAGGATATTCATAAGAAGTATTGAGAATGATACACCCTCGGGAAGATTGCCCCAGAAACGTATAAGTATTGTAATAAGACCGCAGCCGATGCCGAATATTACCTTACCCCATTTTGTCGGGGGAGTGGTGGCATAATCTGTTGCCATAAATACTGCACCAAGGAGAAGACCGCCCGAAAGTACCTGATAAAGAGCATCTTTTCCGCATATAAGAGACATCAGGGCAACAGTTGCGATGAATGCCACAGGAGTATGCCAGCTGATTACTCCTCTTACAAGCAGATAAATTCCTCCGAGTATTATTGCAGCTGCACAGGTTTCACCCAGACAGCCGGCGTGTTTTCCGAGCAGAAGATCAAGGTAAGAGGGTATCATGGATGTTGTACCCTTTGCAGCGGCAACAAGAGGAGTTGCCGAAGAAACAGCATCTGTCATTTTAGCTGTACCGGGGAATACCCAGTTGGTCATAGTGCCTGAAAAAGCGGTCATCATAATTATTCTTGCGGTAATTGCGGGGTTAGCGAAATTCTGACCTATACCCCCGAATAATTGTTTTACAACGATAATAGCGACCATACTGCCGAATACAGCCTGCCATACGGGAATACTTACAGGCAGATTGAAAGCAAGCAAAAGACCTGTAACGATACTTGACAGATCCATTACGGTATTTTCCCTTTTGCAGAGTTTTTCAAAAAGGAATTCGCTTACCATACAGGTTGCCACACATACACATATGACAAGCAGACTGCGTAATCCGAAAATCACCACAGAAGCCACAGCAGCAGGCATAAGAGCAATAATAACATCAAGCATGATGTTTTGTGTGGTACGTCTGCTTGTGAAATGGGGTGATACCGATGAAATAAGTTTATTATCCATTATTTGCCCTCCTTTTCCTTCATAGCCTTTTGTTCAGCGAGGTATTCACGAAGCTTTATTTTTGCGAGCTTGTTCGTCTGAACCAAAGGACGTTTTGCAGGGCAGATAAAAGAGCAACATCCGCATTCCATACAAAGATCAACACAAAGCTTTTTAAGAGCCTCACCGTCACCAAGCTTATAAGCACGTGCTATATCTCTCGGATTAAGTTTAAAAGGACAATGATTAAGACAGGCTCCGCAGCTTATGCAGGGTGTAGTCTTATTCTGTTCAGCTTCCTTTTTATCCATTATGATAACAGCATTGGTATTTTTGAGGACAGGTTCATCCATAGAGGGAACAGCAATACCCATCATCGGGCCGCCGTAGAGAACTTTTGCGGGTTCGCTTTTAAGACCGCCGGCAGCTTCAACAAGATCTTTTATAGATGTACCGATAGGAGCAATAATATTCTTAGGTTCTTTCACAGCAGAGCCGTCAACCGTCACACATTTTTCGATCAGAGGAATACCCTTTTCAAAATATTCTCCGATAAAAGCAAGGGTAGTTACATTGATAACTATAACTCCCACATCAAGCGGAAGTCCGCCTTTAGGTATGACCTTTTTTACGGTATTGTAGACAAGCACCTTTTCACCGCCCTGAGGATACATGGCAGGCAGTACATGAACCTCAACGCCTTCGGTTTTTTCGGCAAGGGATTTCATTTTGTTAATAGCATCTTTTTTATTGTTTTCAATGCCGATAACGAAGTGTTTAGCTAAAAGGTACTTTTTGATGATCTCGATTCCCTTAAAGACATATTCACCCTTATCCATCATGGTTCTTGTGTCAGAAGTGATATAAGGCTCACATTCTGCGGCATTGACAACAACGTGCTGAATTTTTGACAGATCCTTAACACTCAGCTTCACAAAGCTCGGAAAGCCTGCACCTCCGAGTCCTACTACACCGCTGAGCTTTACTGCAGCGATAAAGCTTTCAAAATCAGCAGGGTCGGGAGCTTTTATTCCTTCGTAAAGCTCCTGTTTTCCGTCTGAGGCGATAACAACACACGGAACTTTTGCACCCATTGATGAAACCATTTCATCAACCTTTTGTACCGTACCGGAAACACTTGAATGAATGTTTGAAGAAACAAAGCCGTCTGCTTCGCCGATAAGCTGACCCGCTTTAACGGTATCACCTTTTTTTACGATCACCTTTGCAGGCTTACCGATATGCATAGCCATAGGAATCGTAACAACGGCAGGAGCAGTCATTTTTACTCCTTCACAATCAGCGGTGTTTTTCATATGCGGCACATGAACACCGTGCAATTTCATTTTTCTTCCTCCGATCCTTTCTTCTTAAAAATATCAGTGCCTTGCATTATATGCACAGACATCTTTATTATACTACATTATTCGCTTTAATCCAATATTTTTTTCTTCTGATTTACAAAAAAATAAATAATTACATAAAAATAACCGTTCAGGTTTGCGAAATGGTCAGAAAAAGAGCATTTTGGTATCCGTTCCCACATTTTTTACCTGAATATCGTGCAGCACATTCGCAATGTCATTAAATTAAGGCTGTCACCCTGTCATCCCGAGCGTAAGCGAGGGATCTTTTGAATAAGATAGTTATTACGGAAAGATTCTTCGTTAAGTTAATGACATTGGCACGGCGGCAGCGGCTCGCTGCCGGAGGGGTTAAAAGATTTTTTGTTAAGTTATTGCACACTGCATATTGAATTATGTCTAAAATGGCTTAGGTTTTATTGTGGCTTTATATAAAAAATTGAGCAAATATTGAAATATGTCGTAAAAAGTTTTATAATAAAAAGGTATATTTCTATGATAATATCATGTCAGGAGTAGTTTGTTATGAATCTGAAATCAAGTATGCGTCACATTATAAGATTATCAATGATTTTGCCTGTATTGCTGCTTATGTTTCTTGTATTTCCTTCGGTAAAAGCAGATGCTGTCAGTATACCAGACCTTATAAAAAACGGTTCGGGATATACATCAGTTTTTTATGATAATACAAACGGTCTGCCTACTTCCGAGTCAAATACTGTTGCACAGACAAGTGACGGTTTTATATGGATAGGATGCTACAGCGGACTTATACGCTATAACGGAAATGAATTCTATCGTTATGATTCTTCTGTGGGAGTATCGAGCGTTGTAAGCCTTTATGTTGATTCATCTGACAGGCTCTGGATAGGTACAAATGATAATGGTGCAGCTGTTATGACTCAGGAAGGGTTTCAGTTTTTTGACCGCAGCGAAGGACTTAATTCCGGTTCGGTACGTTCAATATCTGAGGATGACAAAGGAAATATTATTATCGCCACAACAATGGGTCTTGCCTATGTGAACGATGAAATGAAGCTTTTTCAGATAAACGAGCCTCAGATAAATAAGGAATATATACTTGAGCTTAAAAAGGGTAGTGACGATATAATTTACGGTATTACTCTCAGCGGCAGTATATTTACAATAGAAAATCTCCGTGTGTCGGCATATTACAGTGCCAAGGATATGGGTATCCCTCCTGTAAGCTCAATACTTCCCGACCCGAAAAACAATGGGTATGTCTATATAGGTACAGAAGATTCAAGCATCATTTACGGAAGTCTGAAAGACGGAATGAAAAATAAAAAGACTTTTTCCGTTGCACCGCACACAAAAGTAAATATGATGCGTTTTCTGAATGACCAGTTATGGTGCTGTGATGACATGGGTATAGGCTACTTTGAAAATGATAAATTTACAGAGATCGAAGATATACCGATGACAAATTCCATTGTTGAAATGATGACGGATTTTGAGGGTAATATGTGGTTCTGTTCCTCAAGACAGGGACTTATGAAGATCGTTCGGAACAGATTTATTGACATATCCAAGCTTGCAAAGCTTGATAATATGATAGTAAACAGTACCTGCCGACATGACGGGGAGCTTTATATCGCATCTGATACAGGACTGTATATACTTGACGCAAATTATAAGGAAAAGCATAATGACCTTACAAAACTCCTCGATGGCATAAGAATAAGATGCATAAAAGAGGACAGAAACAAGAATTTATGGTTCTGTACATACAGTGATAACGGTCTTGTATGCTATAACTCCGAAAAGGATAAGTATACGGTATTCAATACCGAAAACGGGCTTGCATCAAACCGTGTGCGAATGGTGAAGGAGCTTTCTGACGGAAGAATGGCTGTTGCTACTAATTCGGGTATGAATATCATTAAAAACGGCAAAGTCACCGATACATATGACAGTTCCGCAGGTATCAGCAACCTTGAGATACTTTCCATTGAAGAAAACGAAGACGGCAGAATATACCTCGGAAGTGACGGAGACGGCATATATGTTATCAACGGAAAACAGATTTCACATATAGGTCTTGAAGACGGACTTTCGTCAGAGGTTATACTCAGAATCAAAAAAGACCCTGTGGAAAATATTTACTGGATAATAACAAGTAATTCCATATCCTATTTAAAAGACGATAAATGCACACCGATAACCAATTTCCCGTATTCAAACAATTTTGATCTGTATTTTGACGAAAACGACAGAGTATGGGTACTCAGCAGCAGCGGCATATATGTATTAAAAAAGAGTGATCTGATAAATAATGAAAACATGGATTACACCCTTTTTGATACAAAATGCGGACTTCCTGCCGTAGCTACAGCTAATTCATACAGTCACCTTGACAGTGACGGCACACTTTATATCTCTGCCGGCACAGGAGTAAGCAGTGTAAATATAAATCAGGACATTTCCAATATTTCCAATATCAAGCTTGCAGTATCATATATAGGCATAGATGATAAGCTTATAAGTCTGAAGGACAGTACAAGGGTAGAACTGCCGGCAGATACAAAGCGTATAAATATCTATGCAAATGCATTCACATATTCACTCAATAATCCGTATCTTTCATATTACCTTGAAGGTTTTGACAGCAAACCGACCGAATGTTATAAACAAGACCTCGATCATGTGAGCTATACAAATCTTAAAGGCGGAGAATATCAGTTCCATCTTTCAGTAATAAACACAACAACAGGTGAAGCAGAAAGAACTATAACAGTCACTCTTGTAAAGCAAATGGCTTTTTATGAAACAATATGGTTTCGTATTCTGACTGTACTTTTAGCAATTGCCCTGACAGCAGGAATAGTATATTTTATCTTCCGCCGCAAGACAAAGATACTCCTTGCAAAACAGCAGGAGGATAAAAAGCTTATCAACGAAATGACAATGGCATTTGCAAAATGTGTTGACGTAAAGGATGCGTATACAAACGGACATTCTTACAGAGTTGCACAATATTCTGCACTTTTTGCTGAAAGGCTCGGAAAACCAAAGGAAGAAGTTGAAAAGATATATAATATCGCACTTATGCATGATATAGGCAAGATAAGTATTCCGAATGAAATACTTAACAAGCCCGGAAGACTTACGGATGAAGAATATGCTGTAATGAAAACACATCCCTCGAACGGCTATGAAATCCTCAAAAATATTACCATAGAACCCGATCTTGCACTTGGTGCGGAATATCATCACGAACGTATTGACGGCAAAGGCTATCCTTCGGGATTGAAAGGAGAACAGATACCTGAGATCGCCCGTATTATCGCTGTAGCAGATACATTTGACGCAATGCATTCCACACGTCCGTACCGCAAGAAGATGCCCATGGATAAGATAGTAGCCGAAATAAAGCGTTGTTCCGGTACACAGCTTGACCCGAAGGTTGTTGAAGTGTTCCTTCAGCTTGCCGAGGAGGGAGCATTTGACGAACCGTCGGAAAATCCTCCTCCGGAAGAAAGCAATAATAAAGAATAATTGATCTGCCCCGAAATGCACCCTTTCTGCGTTTCGGGGAATTTAATTCAATTAGCAGAGAGATGTCGGTGTTATTGACCTGATCAGAAATAAAGGTGAATTTGAATAGGAGTGAAATTGATGAATGGAAAAGTATCGGGGGTATATAATACTCTGAAAGACATAGTTCTTGCCGGTGATGATACCGATGAATATTATGAATATATAACAGATGAAGAATTGGACAACATTATAGAAGAAAAGCCTTCATTATCAAAAGTCGTTAGTGAGATCATCAAGGCTTTTGTTTCATATAATTTATGGGGTCTTTGGTTTTTTTATACCTGCAAAGATATTATAGATTCCGACCATATAATATATTTTGATATTGTTTCATACGGCATGATATTCTTTTTATGTATGATCACACACTATTATTTTTTTTCTGAGGAATTGAATCTGAATATTTTACATTCGGGAATAATTACTGCCTTGTTTTATGTATTATATGTTTCCTATGTATATATTGATATGCATATAAAATTTCTGCTTATTATGGCGGCTGTTTATATAGTGATAATGATGGCGGTTATTATAATATTTTTGAGAAAGGATATTGAACATCTTCTCGAAGAAAGAAAAAAAGAGGAAAGAATATTTGAGATCGCTTCCTGTGGTATTGCAATATTATTTTTTATGCTGGTATTTTGTTGTGTGTTTATGGTCATAAGCAGTGTTATTATACCTCTTTTTTCCAGCGGAAACAGAGTGACAAGCGAGGATTATGAAAAATATTTCACCGATAATATCGCTGTTCTGAAAAAATTTGATGAATCAGAATGGAAAAATCTTGACTACGGTGAAAAAACGGAAGTAATGCAGAAAATGGCGGATGTTGAACAACGCCGTCTCGGAATTCCCCATAGTATGAAGGTCATTATAAGGGAAGTAGATACAGATATACCTGACGGTGAAGCAAAAAGAGGAGGATACTATTCTCCGGGGAAAAATGAAATAACTATCAGTAAAAGTTCTGTTGATAAAGCTTCTTCATGGTGGGTATTGAATGCAGTCTGCCACGAATGTTATCATGGTTATGAACATTCTATAATTGACCTTTATCGTGAATCAGATGAAATTATGCATGATCTTGCTATTTTTGAAGATGCAAAGAAGTATGCTTATGAATTTGATAACTATGTCGGTGTGCTTGATGACGTGGATATTTACTATTCACAGCTTTGCGAGGAGGATGCAAGAAAACACGGTGAAGAAGTTACATATCAGTATTACAGATGGATAAAAAAGTATATCAGGGATGAAAGTGTCAATTGAAAAACAGCCATTCAAAGCAAATTGATCAGTGAGGTGTATGGTTTATGAAAAATAATAATTTTGGAAGAAAGAGAAAACTTAATTTTTTCACCACAAGAAAAATACAGAATAATGTTATCAGCAAAACACTGGAAGTCCTGAAAAGTATAGATCTTGAAAACAGTCCTCTGCCTGATGATGTTATTACCCGTCAAACAGTTCACGACGGTATCAGCGGCAGTATTTGTACAAATATACAGAGAGCTGTCCGTGTGCTTGAAAATGATGAACATGATCAATATGTGAAAAATATAAGAAAAACAGAACAATATATCTTAAAAATTGCTTTAGCAGCAAGGCTGAGTATAAGAAAAGGATATGAACGTGCCGCTGTGTGTGCTTGTGATGCACTTGTTTCATCAGTATACATCAGGGCGGGTGTCTATGCATCACCGGAAGCCGAACAAAAAAGAGCTGCCGGAATTGCCGAGGATGCTGTTAAAAAAATGATGAATGAAATTGATAAAGAACTGAAGAATGTTACTTCCGGCTAAAAAACAAGTGCTGCGATAAAAAGATACCGCAGCACTTATTTATTTTTTGCATTTACATTTTTTGCCGCATTCGCCGCAATCACAGCCACAGCTGCTTTTCCCGTTTTTTTCACTGTGTACAAGGTATATTATATCAAGGATCACTGCTGCCGCAACAATTGCCCCGACAATTATTGTTGAAGCATTTTCCGTTATAAATTCGATCACAAATCCCACCCCTTATAAAATATATCCTGTGTTATTATAACCTTAATGAAAGATTTTTTCAAGATATAATATGTTGAACAATTTTGTTCAAATGTTTGTTTTATAATGTAGTCATAGGGAAAATTTGTACAATAAAATGTATGCATTTGAATAAGAATCTATTGAAAAATAAATAACATTTTACTATAATGGGTATATATGAAAAATGTATCAGAGGAGGATATTTTTATGGAACAAAAATTCATCAAACCGCCTGTCGAAGTGAGGTACAAAAGGGAGCTGGATGCTCTCAAAGCCAATGATAACGGCAGAAAGCCTGAAAACTGGTATTTATCCCCGAAAAGTGTGAAAGATTTTATTCTGGGAAGATCAAAACCTCTTTCGCTTGACGGAGAATATGTGGATATAACAAAGAAATTTTTCGGAAACGATCAGCTTGTTGAAAGATGTATAGTAACTCTTGCAGGCAGCAGAGGACTTATGCTTGTGGGAGAACCCGGCACAGCAAAAACAATGCTTTCGGAGCTTCTTTCGGCTGCAATAAGCGGCACAAGCACGAATACAGTTCAGGGTACAGCCGGTACAACCGAAGATATGATAAAATACAGCTGGAACTATGCCCTTCTTCTCGCAAAAGGCCCGGTCAAAGAGGCACTTGTACCATCTCCTCTTTATTTGGGTATGTCTAAGGGAATAATCACACGTTTTGAAGAAATAACCCGTACCCCTGCCGAAATTCAGGACAGCCTTATATCTGTTATGAGTGATAAAGTCCTTAACATTCCCGAACTTGATGAAGATAATCTCCTTTTCGCAAAACCCGGATTCAATATCATCGGTACAGCAAATATCAGGGATAAGGGTGTTAATGAAATGTCAAGTGCCCTTAAAAGACGTTTCAATTTTGAAACGGTAAATCCTGTAAAGGATGTACGACTTGAAAAGCAGATAATAGTAAATGAAGTAACACTGTCAGCTGTAGCCGATAAAGTAGGGATGCCCGTTGATACAGATGTTGCCGAGCTTTTGGCTGTTACATATCATGAACTGCGTGAGGGTATAACCGACAGCGGTATGAAGGTAGAGGTACCGTCAGCTGTAATGAGTACCGCCGAGGCAGTATCGGTATATTATCAGACTATGTCAGATGCGTGGTATTTTGAAAAGGACAGGATAAGTCTTTCTGATCTTACACAAAACCTGAATAATGCAGTGTGCAAGGACAGTAAGGATGACCTCGAAAAACTTAAAGGATATTATAACACCGCTGTAAAACAAAAGGCTGAAAAGGTGGGTGGATTATGGAAGGAATTTTACGAGACGAAAAAATATCTGAAATGATACCCTTTGATTATAGCGAGCCGGTACTTTTTTTCCCTGTACGTCATCACAGCCCGACCTGCAGCTATCACCTGATGAATACAATAAAAGAATATAAACCGGATTGTATTTTGGTTGAAGGCCCTGTTAATGCGAATAAGCTTATCGGTGTGCTTACATCAAAAGGGACAAAGCCCCCTGTTGCATTTTACTATTATTATAAAGATACAGCAAAGTATGTAAATGAAGATGCACAGGATTATAAGTGTTATTATCCGTTTCTCAGTATGTCACCCGAATATAATGTGCTCAGATATGCTTCGCTCAATGGTATAGAATGCAGCTTTATTGACCTGCCATACGGAGAGATACTTATAAATACCGCCGAAGGAAAGGGACTGAGAAAAAAACAGGAGGTTTCTTCATATTCCGATGAACATTATCTTTCGGAGAGTAAATATTTCAAAGCCCTTTGCGAAAAGACGGGTATGCGTGATTTTGAGGAATTCTGGGAAACGTATTTTGAAACAGGTGCTTTATCAATGTCAACGAAGGAGTATGTAAAAGCACTGTATACATACTGCATTATAACACGCAATAATACTCCCGAAGAAGAAATGAAAGAAGACGGCTGTCTTGTGAGGGAAAGCTATATGGCAGACTGCATCAGACAGGCAGAAAAAACTCACAGCAGAGTTCTGGTCGTAACAGGCGGATTTCACAGCTATGGTCTGTATTCACTCAGAAAAGGTCTCACAAAACCTCAGAAATACAGAGTACATAAATTTACTGAAAAGGTTCAGGATGTTTATGCAATGCCCTATTCGTATGAAGCGGCAGATGCACTGGGAGGATATTCTTCGGGTATGCAGAACCCGTGGTTTTATCAGCAGGTATGGGATAATATAGAGATTTGTGATAAACCGGATGCTGATGAAATATACGGTGGTGTACTAATGGATATGCTTGTGGAATGTGCGAAAAGATGTACAAAAAACAAGCTTTTAATAACAATGTCGGATATTACATCGGCTGTTACAATGTATGAAGGTCTGGCAATGCTCAGAGGAAAGAAAGCGGCAGGACTTTATGATCTTTATGACGGAGTGCAGAGTTCATTTATAAAGGGAGAACTTAATGCGAATTCATCCCTGCCTCTTGATATACTGTCACAAATAGCCACAGGCAGCGGTATAGGCGAACTTTGTGACGAAGCCGAAAAAGTACCGATAGTGCGTGATTTTGAGGAAAAGGCAAAGAAATATAAGCTGAAGATAGATTCGGTAAATCAAGAGAAAATAGAGCTTGATATTTTTTCAAAACCTTTACATATGGAAATAAGCAGATTCTTCTACCGGATGTACTTTATCAGAGCACCATTTGCATGGAGAGAAAAGGGTGCAGATATAATCAATAATATCGACAGAAGCAGAATACGGGAAATATGGACTTACCAGAGAAATGTATCCACTGATTCATCACTTATCGATGTAAGCGTGAACGGTGCGACAATAGAAGAAGCCTGCTGTTCGACAGCTGCAGGCAGGCTGAGGACTGAACAAAAATGCAGTGAAGCCTCAAAGATCTATGTTGAAAGCTTTCTTATGGGAATAAACACAACAGACGGCTTTTCCAAAAATATGCTTGATATAATCAATAATGACGGGGACTTTTTCTCAATAGGAAAGGGTGTATATTATTTCAATACTCTTTGTTCTTTAAGAAAACTTTATAAAGTTCCTGAAAGAGATGAAGTATTATTTCTTCGTAAGTGTTTTGATAAAATAATAGTAATGCTGCCGTCAATGATAAACGTAAATGATGACCATTCAAGCGAATGTATAAAAGTATGCCGTATGCTGTACGGTCTTGTAAACGGGGGAGTACTTTCTGATAAGAGGGAAGTGCTTATCGAGGCATTTGAAACAATGACCGAAAAGCCCGACCCGTCACCGTCTGTACTTGGTGCTGTAGTGGGACTGCTTTACGGCAGCGATAAGATCTATAAGCGTAAGATCAGGGAATTGGTCAGCGGTTATCTTTCCGGTACTACAGAAATGAAAAAACAGGGTGCAGTTTTTATAAGAGGTCTGTTTTCGACAGCAAGGGATATTGCACTTGTGGGTGATGAATTTATCCGTATAACCGATGAACTTATAGATGATTTTGATATGATTGATTTTATGGAGATACTGCCAGAGCTCCGTCTTGCATTCAGTTATTTTACTCCATCCGAAACGGATTCCATTGCCAAAAAGGCAGCGACACTTTATAATTATGATTTTGCCTCACTTCTTTGTGATACACCGGATATAGATCCGGAAATATATGCACTCGGTCTTGAGCTTGAAAAGGAAATACTTGACGAAAGGGGAGAATAGGGATGGACAGAAGAGAAGAAAACCTGAATAAATGGCGGCTTATACTCGGCAAAAATTCCGAAGGTCATATAGATTTTTCGGGAGCAGATAAACCCTCTTTTTCCGAAATGGAAGCAGTGCTTGATTCCCTTTATGAAAGGGAATACGGTGACAGTGTTTACCGTTCGGGAGAGAGAGCGGCAGGTCTTGGCGGCTCGGCTCCGAATGTAGCGGAATGGATAAACAGGGTGCGTAAGCTTTTCCCGAAAAAGACAGTTGAGCTTATTGAAAAACAGGCACTTGAGCATTTCAATATGACAGAACTTCTCACCGACAAAAAGGTTCTTTCACAAATGGAGCCTAATATGGAATTGCTTAAAACCATACTGCAATTCAAAAGCCTGATGAAAAGTGATGTACTTAAGGAAGCCAAAAAGATAATCAAGAAAGTCGTTGACGAGCTTACGGATAAGATGCAGAGTGAAGTTAAGCGTTCATATTTAGGAAAGCTTGACCGTAATATGCCGTCAAATGTAAAGTCCGTAAGGAATCTTGATGTAAAGAAAACTATCAGACGCAATCTGAAAAATTATGACAGCGAAAATAATCATATAGTTCTTAAAGACGTATATTTCAACAGCCGTACAAAACGTCATAATAAATGGCGTGTGATAATAGCGGTAGATGAAAGCGGCTCAATGCTGGACAGTGTTATATACAGTGCGGTAATGGCAGGCATATTCGCAAAGCTGCCGATGATGGATACACGAATAGTTATATTTGACACAAATGTAGTAGACCTTAGCGAATATGTGGATGACCCCGTTGAGACTCTTATGGGTATGCAGCTCGGAGGGGGTACGGATATAAATAATGCCCTCAGATATTGCGAAACTTTGTGTACTGCACCGAATGAAACTATATATGTCACAGTTACCGACCTTTACGAAGGCGGAAGTCCTGCACAGCTTGTGAAGACCTGTAAGGATATTATAGACAGCGGCAGTAAGATGATATTTCTCACAGCCCTCGACAGAGAGGCAAATCCTGCATATGATGTGCATATGGGACAGGAGCTTGCGGATATAGGTGCATTTGTGGGAGCTATGACACCCGAAATGCTGGGAGATTATATCGGGAAAATGATAAAGTGATTAGGGGGGACTAAAATGTCTGAACTGAAAAAGGCACTGAGTGGTGCGGATGATGATTACCTGACGGGGTTAAGCAATAAAGGTACTCTGAAACGTGCATATAAAGACCTTGAAACAGCAAAAATATCCGCTTCATATATAGATGATTCCGCATATGTCACAGTTGACGGCACACAATGCGTTATAATACCCACACTTGCAGAAAGCAGCTGTACCTGTCCGTCAAGGAGCATATGCCGTCATATAATCACATCTATACTATGGCTGAAAAAGGAGCTCCTCAGTGATGAAGAATTAAGTTCTCCTGATACTGCAGAAAAAAAGGAGTCTCCTCTTGTAAAGGAGCTTATCGATATTCCGGCTGAAAAACTCAGAGCTGCCATGAAAAAGAAATATTTCAATTCATTTCTTGAGAAGGCAAAGCTCGGAATATATCCAAGACTTGAGGAAATGACCTCAATAACTGCCGAAATACCTGAGGATAATGCAGTAGTAAAGCTGATACATCCGCTTGAACATTCAGCCTGTACCTGTCACGGAGATTTCATATGCAAGCACATGGCAGCAGCTATACTCACATGGAAAATAAAGCATGACAGGATAAAATTATCCGAGCTTGTTCCAATAGAAGATAAAGGAAACTTGTCTGATGCGGAAAAGATGCATGATACAGCCGAATATGTCAGAGTATTTCTTGAAAGATTTTTGTCTGACGGTATTGTAAGAATGCCGGAGGATATTGCACAGCAGGCGGAAGCGGCAGCGGTAATGTGTCATAATGCAAGACTTGCAGACTGTGAAAGGGAACTGAGGGAAATGGGAAAGCGTCTGGAGGAATACATATCCCATTCGCCCGGATACAAGGCTGATAAGCTTTTTTCAAAGATAATAGAAACCATCATAAGCCTAAAAAAAATACTTGATGAAGACGATGCCGAAAAGCTTAAAGAACTCGGCGGAGATTTCCGTAAGCAGTATACAATTGCAGATACAATGTATCTTTTACCTTTAGCAAAACGAAGCTTCTCGTCAATGTCGGGATATGCTGGAGATATATATTATTTTCTGAATAAATTCCCGAACGGTACTCCTCCGATAGTTACATATTCAGATATACGCCCCACGTTTTACAGCGGAGTGACGAGAGCCGGAACGTCTTCTGCACCATGGGGACTGTACGGAAACTGTGACGAACTTATGAAACACGAACTTAAACTTACTCTTCCCAAATTATCAGGTATAAAGCTTTCATCATCAAATGATACAAAAGCGGAAATAGTCTGCAATCCCAATCTTTCGCAAAAACCTGTTTATGATAAGATATACACCGATTACCGAAAACTTATTGAGGAAAATTTCTTTGATGAAACAGCTGATGATGACAGCGAAAGCCCTGTTCTTCTGCTTGCAGATAAATGCATAAGCAGTTTATCAGACGAAATAAGTCAGACGCATACCATAGTTATTGAGGATAGTTATGGTCAGAAAATTTCTCTCAAGGTGAATTACACAAGTCAGAAAGCGTGGCTGTTTGCAGAACTTCAGAAGATCGGCAAAATTATGATGGAAGATAATGAAAATAAATATGTTATTTTCGGAACTATAAGGGAAGAAAACGACTGCTGTAATATTTATCCTATAGCCATATTTGATGATATTGATGTACCTGCAGTGACTGATAATTCGCAGGATCATCAGATGCCTTCGGGATATTATATGCTGTTCGGAGATCTTTTTAAAGATATAAGCGGACTGCTTTGTGACATAATGCAGTGTGGGATAAACAGTTTTGATTTTTATGACAGGATAACGGAGCTGCAGGTCGATTGTGAAAATTCAGGACTTATGCAGCTCGGCAAACTTCTCAAGGAACTATATGATATTTTCTTGCGAAGAAGCGGAAAACTGCACGAAGACAATATGCAGATAATAAAACTTATCACAGATATATATTCATACATACAATGCGGAATAAAAAAGATTGCCTTAAAGATCGCTGTACAGAAACTCTATATTGATTTGTCACCGCCGTGCCAATGTCATTAACTTAACGAAAAAAATGTCATTCTGAGGAGCGAAGCGACGAAGAATCTTTAAAAAATAAC
>OMZF01000004.1 GCA_900315465.1 uncultured Eubacteriales bacterium
GCAAGATACCAAGTTTTCATAGTATTGTCCCTTTCTCCCCGTAGCCGATAGGTCAGCATTATTATCCGGGACTTGAAGTCCCACATCTGCTTATAAATTACCTTCTGAATCTCGGATTACTTTGTGTGCCTATTATACTCTCGATTTTCCTCTCATCATCCTCCTTGAACGCCACATTGTATTTTTCTTCCTGCACGTTTTCGCTTTTGCTGAATACTGCAAACATCTCCTGACCGCCGGTTTGTTTATACAGCTCCTCGACTTCTGTTCTTGTAAGTGTCCTGTAACGCATCTGCTTGCCGCCCAATGCTGCCTCTGATTTCAGCCTTGTATTGACCTTCTGTGTGTTGTTAGTTGGGGTGACAGAAGGTGATTAGTATTCATATATAAATATACCCAAAAACAGCTATCGAATGATCCGAAGCTGTTTTTCAAAAATGATATTTTTCAATGTGATATTATAATAAACTTAATGACATATTGTAGTTATTTTCTTTGCCCAAAATCGACTCAGATTTTCCGCTTTGCTTGAAACCATGCGATTCATAAAATGGAATCAACCCTTCAATACAAGTAAGAACTACTCTGGTTTTTCCTGTACTTTTTGCATTTTTGAAAATTTCGTTCAGAAGCCTGTCAGCGATTCCCCTTTTTCGATATTCCGGATGAACCACCAGCCCATAAACAAATATACTTTTTCCGCTTGTTTTAAAATATCCTCCCGGCAGATACACATCATCGGTGATATAATCCTTATCGGTAGGTGCAGCATTGATGAAACCTACAATCTTTCCGTTATATCGTGCTGTTATGAACCACTGGGGAAAATTTTGAAGCCGATACTCAAAAGCAGCTTTTGAGGCTGCTTTATCTTCCGAAAAACATATCTTTTCCAGTTCTGTTATCTCATCCAAATCGTTTTCATCTGCTCCTGTAAATTCAATTTCTCGTAATTGATATAATTTAGAAAATGCACTTTCAAGGTCAGAGATAAGATCTTCCGCTGATTCCAGACCGGCAGAAATTCTGATGGTATTTTCAGAAATACCTGCTCTGCTTAAATGATCACTATTCATTTCGGCATGAGTGGTTTTCGCACAGTTCACTATCAGTGAGCGGACATCTCCAATATTCACATGATACGAAAAATACTGAAGCTGCTTGATAAATCTATCAAGTTCCTCATCTGTTCCGTCAAAGCCAAAGGACAGTATACCGCCTGCTCCTTTGTCAAAATATTTTTTGACCTGTTCGGAATTTTTTTCATTTCCTACCGTTGTGTATTTAACCCATGTTACATATCCGCTGTTTTTCAGATAATCAACAATTTTTGCGGCATTTTCAGATTGCTTTGAAACCCGTTCCGAGATGGTATCAAGCCCCTGTAAAATGAGATAAGCATCAAAAGGCGAAAGTGACGCACCGATAAATTCAAGATAAAAGGCTCTCAAATGAATCAAAAACGGTGATACCTGATCTATGTCATAAGGTGAGCGACAGTTTCCGCTGATGTCTTTGAGCTTATATGATTTTTCATAGAATTGCGGAAAATAATTTTCGGCATATCTGAAATTGCCGCTGTCAACGATAATGCCGCCTATCACATTACCGTGCCCGCCCAATGCTTTGGTAGCGGAATAAATCACTATGTCCGCACCATATTTGATAGGATCTAACAAATAAGGAGTTGCAACCGTATTATCAACAATCAAAGGAATATGATATTGATGTGCAAGTTCAGAAAGAGCCTGTATATCATAAACCTCACAATTGGGATTGCTGATTGACTCAACATATATGCCCCTTGTATTTTCATCAATTTCTTTTTCGTATGAAGATATATCAAATCTATTATTTACAAATTTTATATTCGCTCCAAATCGAGGAAAAAAATGCGAGAAGGAATCCTCTGTTCCTCCGTAAAGTGAATTAGGTGCAATAATATTTCCTCCGTATTCTGTCAGTGCAAGTATTGTATAGGATATGGCAGCCATTCCCGATGACAACGCAAGTGCCCCATATGCTCCGCTTAATGCTTTAATTCTTTCTTCCAGAACCGTTACCGTAGGGTTGCCTATACGAGTATATATCGCATTTTCTTCTTCAAATGTCCACAGTCTGTCGGCTCTGTCAATACTGCCAAGATCAAACGCCGCCGTTTGATAGATAGGAACATTGACGGAATAATTATGTTCTCGGCTGTTATATCCTGCCCGTATTCTGAGTGTATCAAAACTTGCCATTATCGTATTCTCCTCCGTTATCGAATACTGCCCGAACCGATCATCATCGGAACGGGCAGATTTTATGTTTTAATTTTCAAATGCCTTGGCAAAAGCCTGCTCAAGGTCAGCAATCAAATCGCCTGCATCTTCAAGACCGATTGAAAGTCTTATTGTTTCCGGTTTAATTTGTGCAGCAGTCAGTTCATCAGGTGTCAGTTCTCCGTGAGTTGTTTTAGGTGAATTGATAAGAAGGGATCTTGCATCTCCCACATTCGCCTGATAACGGAAAAGCTGAATGGAATCGATCAGCTTGTTTACCTGCTCGTCATTTCCCTTAAATCCGAAAGTAAATACTGTCCCTGCACCATTCGGGAAATACTGATCAGCGAGTGTTTTGTATTTGCTGTTTTCATACTCCGGATAGCTTATCCACGAAACAATATCAGATTTTCCTGCAAGGTATTCTACCACTTTTCTTGTATTGGCTACCTGTTTTGACACTCTTTCGGAAAGTGTTTCTATTCCTATCAGTATCAGCTGTGCATCATAAGGACTTAGTGAAGCTCCGAAATAGGCCAGGTATTTTGTTCTGAGAAAGGCTGTAAACGGAAACTGCGGAAATGCCTCGATAAAACTTCTTGGGTTATCGTCAAGATCTCTTGCCACCCAATGTTTTTTATACAGTTGTGGAAATTTTGCTTCTGCCCATTTAAAAGGCTTACCCTCTACAACTATACCGCCAATAGCGTTACCGTGACCGTTGAGTGCCTTTGTAGCAGAATAAATCACAATATCAGCTCCGTGCTCGATTTGTCTGAATAAATACGGTGTCGCAAAGGTATTGTCAACAATCAGCGGAATGTTATGACGGTGTGCAAGATCCGCAAGTGCTTCAATATCAAGAAGTCTTGCTGACGGATTGGAGATTGTTTCAACAAATACAGCTTTGGTATCTTCTTTGATTTGTGCCTCCCATTCCTCAATACTGCTGTCGTGGTCAACCAAATCGAACTCAATTCCTATTGACGGAAAAACATCGTTTTCAAGGTCAAATGTACCGCCATATATCTGCTTTGTTGAAAGTATTCTTCCTTTTCCTCCCGTAACAGCAAGGAGCGTATTGCTTAAAGCCGCCATTCCCGATGCAAACGCAAGTGCTGCTGTACCGCCGTCAAGCTGTGCCACTCTCGCTTCCAATGCCGCAACCGTTGGATTTCCTACACGGGAATATAAATAGCCTAACTGTTCACCTGCTCTTATGCTGTTAAAATGGTCAAATCCGTCAAAATCAAATGCCGCTGTTGCATAAACCGGGATTCCAACGGAGTTGTTGTGTTCACGGGAGTGGTATCCTCCGCTTACTTTTACTGTATCAAATTGATATGACATCAATCATTACCTCCTAAAAATTTATATATTATATTCAGGCTGTGGCTGTGCCGCAGCAAGATGAAAACGCTCCAACAGCTTTCTTCTTTCTGCAAGGAACTCTGTTCCGCCTCTGTGTCGGGGATGCGGAATATTAACATCCACCACCTCACTGATTTTTCCCGGACGTGGTGTCATTATCACTATCCTGTCCGAAAGATATAATGCTTCATCAATATCGTGTGTCACAAGTATCATAGTAGCATTATTCGTTTTTCGTATTTCAAGCAGCTTATCCTGAATATCTGCCCTTGTAAATGAATCCAAAGCACCCATCGGTTCATCAAGAAGCAAAATCTCAGGGTCGTTTATCAACGCTCTGGCTATTGCAACTCTCTGTGCCATACCTCCGCTGATTTGGTGAGGATAAGCCTTTTCAAAACCGTTTAGTCCGATAAGCGATATATAGTCCGATACCTTATGCCTGTTTTCTTTGTAAATATGTCTTGCCCTGAGTCCGGCAGCGATATTATTTTCAACTGTCAGCCATTCAAAAAGACTTCCCTGCTGAAACACATATCCCCTCTTGGGATCAGGCTCGGTTATTTTTTTACCGTGCAGGAGTATCTCTCCTGATTGTGATTTATCAAGTCCTGCAATCAAACGAAGCAGTGTTGTTTTTCCGCAGCCGGAAGATCCTATAATCGAAACAAACTCACCTTCCTTGATACTGAAATTGATATCCTTGAGAGCTTCCACCGTATTATCTTCATCTCGATAGGTACGGTTGATATTTTTGATTTCAAGTATTGTATCACTCATTTAAGAAGCCCCCTTTGCCATCTGAGAACTCTTGATTTTATCAATCCCACAAGCCATGTAATCAAGCTGAACAATACAGCCATAACCACAATAGCGGCAAACACTTTATAATAAGCACTCCATACCTTAGAAGCATTGATATAGTATCCAAGTCCGCCCGGCTGTCCCATCATCTCTGCCATAACCAGTGTTGTAAACGAAAATGCGCTGGCTGTTTCGATACCTGTAAAGATCTGCGGCATCGCATGGGGTATTGCAACATGAAAAACAAGATATGGCGTTTTACCGCCAAGCGTTCTTGCCGCTTCAAATTTGGCTTTCGGTGTACTTTTGATTCCTGAAGCAGTAAGCGAAGCTACAGGAAACCATGTACATATAACGATAAGAAACGCTGCGGCGGAAAACGGTGTCGGAAACAGTGTCAATGCAAACGGCATCCACGCTACAGCAGGAATCACCCCTGTAATATTCAATACAGGTGAAACCCAATAATAAACTTTTGGAAACCAACCTATCAGTATTCCTGTTCCCACTCCAAAAATAATGCCAAGCAGGAAACCAACACTAAAAAGTCTTAAGGAATACAATGTATTTTGAATGATATAATCTCCCTCTATCAAGAACGCTTCAATGATACCGGCAGGTCCGGGGAAAAAAGGCTGCGGCAGTGCCTGAATCTTTGTTCCTAAAAAATCCCACAGTACAAGTGCAATACCTACTGCAAATCGGAACGGAGCACGGCTGCGGTATTTTTTTCTTCTTTCCTTTTTGAAGTATGAAAAGACACCAATTGCCGTATAAAGAACGATAAGTGCAGCCAAAACCCATGTATATGCATTATTCATGGTAGCATATATCGGACCGACTTGATATACCTCTATTTTCACCTTTTCGGATACCTGCGGTATCAACAGATTGGCAGTGATTGCTGCTGCAAATCCTGATATTGTAAAGATAATGGTAAGTATAAATTTTATATTGCCTTTCTTTTTAATAGGCTTGTCATCTTTTGTTTTTTCAGCTTCACTCAATATACTCACCCTGCCTTAGCTGTTTACATCTACCTCTTTGTAGATTTTATCGGTAAATTCCTGTGCATCGGACTTCAGATAACCTATATCATGAAGTGCCTGTGCAAAATATTTAACATCTTCGTCAACCTTTTGTTTGCCGTTTGCACGATTCTCAGCACTTGGATACTCATAACTCTTTACCAGCTCTATGGCAAGCTCCCTGTCCTCAATTGCGGAATATTTACCGTTGATGATAATATCTACTGCTTCTTCGGGATTCTTTGATATCCAATCCTGTGCCTTTCGATATGCCCTGAGAAGTGCTGCTACCTCATCCGGATTTTCTTCAAGAACTTTGTTGGAAGCATACAGGAAACAACAGTATTTGCCTGCAAAAACTTCGTCTGTCGAAAGGTCAAAGATAATCTTTGCTTTGCCCTCTTTTTCTGCTACGCTTCCAAAAGGATCCCAAAGAGCCGCAACATCAATATCGCCTTTCTGAAGGGCTTCCAATTCAAGATTTCCATCGGAATACGGAACAAATTCCACTTCATGCTTATCGGGAAGTGCTGAAATTCCGGCATTTTCTACCCATACACTTGCAACCTGATGAGGTGTTCCGCCAATTTCATCAACACCTATTTTCTTTCCTTTCAGATCTTTTGCTTCCTTAATATCGGAGTCATTCCTTACAAGGAACTTAATACAACCGTTATGCAGTCCGTCAACAACGCTTACATTGATTCCCTCCTCCACGGACGGAAAGAACTGGAAATCGCCGTTTACGATTGGGATCGTACCATTATTCAGACCTATCTTTCTTGTTTCGGCATCTGCCGAGATAAGCTCTACATCGAAACCTTCTTCAGCGAAAAAGCCCTTATCATAGGCAATATATATCGGTGCTCCGCAAAGCGCACCATCTTTGCCGGGAATCTGTATCTTGCCATATTGATAATCCGTTTGAGAAGCAGATACATCTCCTTGCGAAGCTGTACTGTTTTTGGAATCACTGTCCGATTCCGGTTTCGCACTACAGGCTGCCGTAAGCAAAATCATAGAACCTGCAAGAATGATACCTATTATTGATTTGATTGCTGCCTTTTTCATCTTTCATTTCTCCTTGAAAATATCATGTTCTTAATATGCGAAATTGATTCGTACATTCGATTGATACTCAGCACAAAAGCAAAAAGATTCTGTAAAGAACAATTTTTCATTGAATGCTTCCTCCCGTTCTTTCGATATATTTATTTTATCACTCTGAATTTGTACCGTCCAATCCCAAAAATTTAGACATATATATAACTTTTTTTAATAGCAAAACAGGATACTCCCTTAAACAGAAGTATCCTGTCATTCATACCAATTTGCCGTTTTTCATTGTCATAATTCTGCTTCCGTATGACGATATATGATTATCATGAGTTATCATAATAACGACAGTTCCGCTTTTCGCTATTTCCGAAAATGCCTCTAAAACAATTGCGGTATTGTTTCCGTCCAAATCGTTCGTGGGTTCATCGGCAAGGATAACATCCGGAGAATTGGCTATTGCTCTTGCGATAGCGGCACGTTTTCTTTCTCCGCCGGAAAGTTCACATGGATAACTGTTTCTTAGCTCTCCTATTCCCAGCTTTTTAAGAAGTTTGTCCGCATTGTCATTGATGTCGGAGTAGGTCTTTCTGTACAATCTTTGAGGAAGTACCACATTTTCATATACAGTAAGTTCACTTAAAAGCTCATGTCCTTGAGGAATATATCCTATATGGCTGTTTCGGAAACAAGAAAGTTCCTTATCACTAAGCTCATAAATATTTTTTCCGATGACAAAAACACTTCCCGATGTGGGATGCAAAAGTCCTGCCAGCATACTCAAAAATGTACTTTTGCCGCTTCCCGATTCACCTTTTATAATCACAAAATCCCCTTTATCTGCCGTAAAATGGATATTATCCACCGCTTGAACATTGTTTTTTCCCCTGCGGTATTCTCTTGTCAAATGATTTACTTCTATCAACATCAGTCATTATCCCTCATCGTAAGATATGTTTCAGATCGGCTTATTTTTACTGCAAAACACGAGGCAATGATCGGCGGTATCACTGCCGATAAAATCAGTGTCAGTATGATCACTACAATGATTACCCAACTGTTCGGCAGCAGATAGGGAAGTTTAACGGAATCCCCTATATAGGTATTAAACGGAAACAAAATAAGCGACGAGAAAGCAACACCGATGATTCCACCCGAAATCCCTATTATGACCGCTTCTTTGATGACAACAGATATCACCATTCCTCTTGTGGCCCCTATTGAACGAAGTATTCCAAATTCACGCCGCCGTTCGTTGACTGAAAGTGAAAATGTCAGTATCAGAACAATAATTGAAAAGATGCTTGTAAGCAAAAGCAGTACAAGCAGAAATATTCGGAATCCGTTTAAATTATCGGCTATCTCTGCTGTCATTGTTTGCCCCTTGATAATCTGAACTCCGTCGATATTCATACGAATATTATGAACCACTGTATCAATATCGTATCCGTCACTTATTTTTATCAGAACAGAAGATATGGAATTTTCAAAATCAATATCATCTGTAAAACCGAATCCTTTTTCTTTTGCTGCCTCAAACAGACTTTTTACAGTAACAATATCTGCATAGACATCTGTATCAAAGCCTGTACCCGTTTCATCAAGAACAGCGGCAATTTCATACTCCTTATCAAAAAACTTCATACTGCCGGATTCATCATGGAGAATATCATTTCCGATGATAATAGAGTTTTCTGTAATGCGGCCGCTGTAATTTTCTCTGATCCACGGCTGAACCACAAAATCCGTATTAGGATCAAATCCTATAAACTGTACAGGAACCGAACAGCAGTCCTGATTACTTGATGTCAAAAAGAACTGCGATGTAACCTTATCAACTCCGTCCACTTTGGCAAGTTTTGTTTCTACAGACTTATCAAAATAAAAATAACTCGGTTCACCTCTCAGCAAAACTCCCTCTGCTTCCTTATCATAGCCTATTGGAACAACCATTATATCTGCTCCAAGACGTGTACTCATACTTTCCAAACCTTTATCCAGACTTAGCAGCAAGACACTTCCTCCAAACAGAAACAAAGAAAGAATCGCTGTCATTGTTATCAGTCCTAATGAACGAAACGAGTGCTTCTTGATGTTAATAAATGAAAGTTTTGTTAATGATATATCATTTTTCATTGTTATTCCTCTTGTTTCTGCCAACAAACCCAATCACTATGTCAGTCACAGACAAAACGATTAACAAAACTCCGAGAATGATAAGTGCCGGAAGTGTAGCACTGTGGCAGTGCATATGTTCACCCTTGCATACTCCCACCAAAATTGTTGGTATAAGCAGAACCAATATTCCCAACAATAATTCTGCTGTACTAATTCCCGAACCAAAGCCATTATTTCTGATGACAAGCTGAATCAACCCAAGCGCCGCTATCACAGTACCAATACCAACAGAAATTCTTGCTGTATAATAACAAGCCATTGCCATTGAATCAGGGTCTTTCGGACACACTGCAAATATTGTTTGAGGCCCTATCGCTATCAACAGTCCTATCAGCAAAAAAGCTGCCCCCAAAAAATACTTTCTGATTTTTGTTTTATTATTTCCTATTACCGTACTACTCATTTTTATTCCTCCTAATAAAATGATAAGCTAATTATATCAAACCTGAAAAGCACTGTCCAATTCCGATTTATTATTAAAAGCTATAGAAAAAAACATAAGGCAGTACCCAAAACGATACTGCCCAACAATTCAAATATAAAGTCCCTGACTAAAATATCTGTCGCCTCTGTCCGGAAAAACAACTACAATATTGCCCACTGCACCCGAATGGATCAATTTCAATGCAGCAGCCATAGCCGCCCCCGATGAGGAACCTGCAAAGATACCTTCATTTTTTGCCAGAAGTCTTGCATTTTCAAATGCCTCATTGTCATTCACTTTGATTACTCTGTCAACCAATGCCATATCCATAGTATCGGCAATAAAATCATTACCAATACCCTCTATGTTATAATCCCCATGTTCACCGCCGCCTATCGTGGAACCGATAGGGTCGGCAAGTACACCGACAACATTCGGATTCTTCTCTTTCAAATAACGAACAATCCCTGAGAATGTACCTCCGCTGCCTGCACCTGCCACAAGATAGTCGATATTTCCGTTAAGATCACGTTCGATTTCCGCTCCCGTTGTTTCATAATGTGCCAAAGGATTGTTGGGGTTTCTGAACTGTTTCAGAGAGATTGCCCCCGGAATAGAGGCAAGAATTTCTTCCGCTTTTTTCTCTGCCGCAAGCATACCGCCCTCTCGTGGCGTATTGATGATCTCTGCTCCCAATGCCCGGATAAGCGTTTGCTTTTCTTCCGAAAATTTTGTCGGTATCACAAAGATAATCCGATAGCCTTTTCCCAGTGCCGCAAATGCGATACCAAGACCTGTATTTCCTGCGGTAGCCTCCACAATAGTGCCTCCAGGTTTTAATATTCCTTCCTTTTCGGCTGCTTTAAGCATATATTTTCCCACTCTGTCCTTAACGCTTCCCGAAGGATTATAAAGCTCCAGCTTCGCAAACAGATTGACATTATTCGGCAAATGAAAGCCGTTCAGTTTAACAAGAGGTGTTTCACCTATTAACTCCTGCATAGAATTGTAGTAGTCCATTTTATTTCACACTTTCTTTGATTGCCTGTTCCAGATCGGCGATAATATATATAGATAAAACTTATACGGTGCAATTCTTATAAAATCCAATTGTAAGAGTTAAAATATTCTATATATTTACATATTAAACATATCTATTTTGTATGTTTTATTATATATAAATCATTTGTATATTTCAATAATAAACAGACATTAACTTTTGTTAAGCTAATGTCTGTCAAATTATATCAATTTGCTTTTACTGCATATTCAAGCTTTTTCAAAGCGGTTTTCAAAGTTTTTCTTGGACAAGCCAACACAATACGTTGAAACATTTCTGCTTCTTCTCCGAAAATATGTCCTGCATCCAACCACAATCCCGCTTTGTTTATGATAAGATCATTAAGTTCTGTTTTATTAAGTCCAAGACCGCTGCAATCCAGCCACGCAAAATATGTTCCTTCCGGTTCAACAAGTTTTATTGCAGGAATTTTGCTTTTGATAAAGCTGCGTAAAAAATCAAGATTTTCTTGAATATATTTCCATGACCGAATATGCCAATCTTCGCCTCTTTCATAAGCAGCTTTTGCTGCTGAAATTCCGAAAATATTAAACTCCGTATATCCGCAGCTTACAATTTCCCGTTTAAGTTTTTGACGAAGTTCTCTGTTTTTTATCCATATGTTTGATATTTGCAGTCCTGCAATATTGAACGTTTTGCTTGGAGAAGTACAGATAACTGCATTATCTGCAATCTCAGGGCAGGCTTTTGTTAATATCATATGATGATAACCCGGGTATGAAAAATCACAGTGTATTTCATCGGATATTATCGTAACCTGGTACTTTAAACAAATTTGACTTATCTTTTTCAGTTCACTTAATGTCCATACTCTGCCTGTAGGATTATGGGGAGAACAAAAAATAAACATTTTAACATTGTTTTCCCTTATTTGGTTTTCAAAATCCTCAAAATCTATTTCATAATGCCCATTAGTATACTTCAGTTCATTTTTTACAATATGACGATGATTATTTTCTATGACAGAATAAAACGGGTAGTAAACCGGTGTTTGAATCATAACCGAATCACCAATATCGGTATATGCTCTTACTGCCATTGATAGAGCGAAAACCACTCCGGGAGTTTTTACAAGCCATTCTTTTTTCGGACACCAATCAAAATTTCTGTTAAACCACGATATCGTTGCCTCGTAATAATCATCTTTAGGTTTACTGTAACCGAATATTCCATTTTTTGCTGTTTTGCAAAGTACATCTACAACAGGTTTTGCAGTCACAAAATCCATATCCGCTAGCACAGTATAACTATCGCTGCACTTATACAGCAAACAAGTACGGCATTTGGCAGTATTCTTCCGAGGGCAGAATCAACGGTATCAGCGGAAATGTAGATATGGATTATTGCTACACTGATTATCCTGCTATTGTTAAGAACAGCGGATACAATGGTTACAAAAAATACAACAAAGCAGTTTGTCAAGTCGGTACTGATGAATGTTGCTTATACAGGAGATTTACTTTTGCAAAGGCATTTTTCTCCGAGAGTGCGGCATATGAAGAAAAATAACGGTGAAGTCCCTATGTACCATGTTCGGGGACATCACCCTGCGATATTCAAACTTTTTCTTGACGGAATGTCAACTTACTCCATCGCAGAAGAACTGACACGGAGGGGTATCAAATCTCCGGGCGGCAAGGATAAATGGCATAGATAAACCGTCCGCAGAATGCTGTCAAACGAAAAATACAAAGGTGATGCGTTGCTCCAAAAACAATTTACGGTTGATTTTCTTCAAAAGAATATGAAGAAAAATGAGGGCGAGATTCCGCAGTACTATGTCGAGGGCGACCACGAGGCAATCATCAATCCCGCCGTTTTCGACCGTGTGCAGATAGAGCTTGAGAAACGCTGCTCCGTGAAGAACAGGCACAGCAGAGTCCACGACTTCTCCGGCAAGATAAAATGCGGCAAATGC
>OMZF01000080.1 GCA_900315465.1 uncultured Eubacteriales bacterium
AGCCCGAATTTACGCCTGTGGAGTTAGTAGGTTACGAGGACGATGAAGCAGGAAGCCCATTGGCTTTAGCCAATGGGTAGTTCACAACTGATAACCCTACAGAAGTATTCGGAATTCCCGATGATATGAAACTCAGATCAAGCATGACTTTGTTTGCTCTTGTTTCTGATGAAAACAGTGTTTTTCATAAAGTTTTGGATAAGTATTTCAATGGTAAATATGATTATAAAACAATTAACATAATGAATACCGGAGATAAGTAGGAAAAGTAACATTACATCGAAAAAACTTCGATTGTTTATGGCAGTATCCTGTGCAGACAGTACAGGAGAACTGCCATATTTTTTAAAAAAAATTTTCTGAATAGTGTAAAAAAATCTTTTTTGATTCGTATATTAAACAGATAAACATATTACAACAATAAGGAGATAAAAGACAATGCAAAAATTTATTAATTTTACTAATCATTTGTCTTCAAAGTGGGGTGAAAAACAGATACAATGTGCCAGAATTTATGGTGAAATAAAAGATATTCCTTTCCCAAATATATCACCATATATTACAGATGAAGAATTTTGCTTGCTTGCGGAAAAATATATCAATATTCTGATTTCTGAAAAACCATGTTGTGTTTTATGTCAAGGTGAAAGTGTTTTTGCAACACTTATAGTTTCGATGCTTCTAAAAAACAATATTCCTGTGGTTGCAGCAGTCAGTGAGAGAAGAGTAAAAGAAAGAATCGATGATGGTCAGACAATAAAAACAGTTGTATTTGAATTTGTAAAATTCAGAAAATATGTGATAATTAATTGATAGAAACCATTGACAAAAGTTTTGAATGTTAATAAAATAAATTATAGTATTTTAACAAAGTTGTACGATATGGGGTGATGATTTTGAATAAAATGGTCAAAGAAGTTGTTGGATATGTATTGGATGGAATATTTTCCTCAGATAATGTCAGAATATCAGATGAAAAGTCAGATCAAATTTATTCGTTGGCTTCCTGTATTTCTGCGGGTGAAAAAATTAAAATTGAGGGTAAAAAAGGTCTTTGTTCCATATTCGACAGACTTAATCTTAAACAAGGAGAAAAGCCTTGCGAAAATATACTTCGGTATGATAAGAAAAACGGAGTGTTTACACGTTATGATCAAAACAATGAAAAATCGGAGGAAAGTGATGTATTTGATCTTGATAAATTAAAGAAACAGTTTGAAAGTATTTCTGATGTCAAACAAAAATTTATATTTCTGAAACAGTATACATCTGATATTCCATGTACCGAAAGCGGAGAATTATCCCTGTATAGTTATATAAGGCTTGTCACAGCTTTTGCATCGGCAATGATGCTTTACTACAAGGAAAAAGGCTGTGAACAAACCAATGACATGTCAAAGGAAAATTCTTTTGTTTTGTATACAGCTGATTTTTCGGGTATCCAGAATTTTATCTATACAATTATTAATGAGGATGCATTGAAGACACTCAGAGCAAAATCGTTTTTTGTTGAATTGGTTATGGCACAGCTTACGTCTGAAATTGTTGAATGTTTTGGTCTGACAGAAGCAAATGTTCTTTACAGCGGAGGTGGTCATTGTTATATACTTCTTCCGGCTTTAAGCGAATATAAAAGTAAGTTGGAGCAGATGCATAAGGCTCTTAATGAATGGAGTATAAAAAATTTCAATAATGGTTTATCTGTAGTATGGGAAACACAGGAGTGTTCTCCAAACGATTTTATGAATAAACCATATGGTGCTTATGCAAAACTTTTCAGTGGGTTATCAGGAAAAATGGCACGAAAAAAACTTCAGAAATATTCTTCTTCTGAAATTATTTTTATGAATAGAACCGGTGAGGTCAAAGACGGAAAAAGAGAGTGTAAGATCTGCGGGGCATCATCGGCAAAGGTGAAATCGGATGACGGCGATGTATGTGAGTGGTGTGATACGTTCCGAAAAATGTCGAATATAATTATGGATCGTCAGAAATGTTTTGTTGTGTTGAAGAAACCATCGGAAGAATCAGTACCATTCTTCTCATTCAGTGATGATGCTTATTTTTCATTCGGTGATAGTCAGGAGATTAGTCGTCAGATAAAAGATGATAATGTTATCAGAATATTCTGTAAGAATGAATATCCGTCCGATCATATCAGGGAATACAGGGACAGTTATATTATTGATGTGTGTGATTACTCTGCTGATAATATGCTTGAAAATCTGTCAGAGAGTTCAAATGGTATAAAGCGTCTCGGGGTTTTAAGAATGGATGTGGATAATCTCGGAAGTACATTTATTTCGGGATTCAATGTGACAGATAAAAACGGTGAAACAGTGGATGACAGTTATGTGAATATCGGAAGAACAGCTGCACTTTCATCACAGCTTACAGGATTCTTTAAAAATAATCTGTCCTTAATTCTGAAAAACGGAAGTTACAATGTAAGTGTGCTTTATGCTGGCGGTGACGATGTATTTCTGGTCGGGTCATGGGATCATGTTATAAATGCAAGTCTTAAAATCATCAAGGAATTCAAAGATATTACAGGAGATAAACTTTCCGCTTCTGCCGGTATCGGAATTTATAATCATAAATATCCCGTTGCAAGATTTGCTGTTGAAACGGAGCTCTTAGAGGATTGTTCAAAGAAAAATCCTTCTCACGACAAGGATTCCGTTACACTGTTCAGTAATGACGGAAATCAGACATACTCATGGCATGAATTTGCAGAAAAAGTTATGGGTGAAAAATATGTTGTTCTTGAACAGTTTATAAAGGGCGACAGTCTGAAAGGAAACAGCTTTTTGTATAAACTTCTTGAATATCTGCGAGGTATCAATAAAAAAGATGGGGATAGGATAAATGTTGCCCGTGCTGCTTACCTTCTGGGAAGAATGTGTTCGGAAATTGGCAGCAATAAAGAACAAAGAAAACATTTTTCTGACAAGGTTTTCGGTTGGATAACATCTGATTCAGAAAGCGACAGAAAACAGTTGATAACAGCTATTAACGTATTTGTATACAGAGAGAGGAGTGCAAAGTAAATATGAGTTATAATCCCGTAAACCAAAACAGACAATCAAATACAGGCTATCAGAGCCGAAATGAAACAGCCCTTCAGGAACTTCTGAAAATGCCGGAGAAAGGTTTTATCAAGAAAGATACATATGTTGATGATGCCATGAATTGTTTTAACAATATTAAATCATCCATTACTTCATCAAAGTTAAGGTCGTTGTATAGTATGCTTTGTGATATCATTACCAATGAATCAAATAATCATAATACGAAAATCAGCAGTGACTGTCTGGCAGATTTGAAACTTCTGAGGGTGCATATGATATATGATATGGGACGTGACAATAAGGTTAAAGAATTTATGGAAAAAACACATCTTGTTGCTTATCTTGTGTATGTGGAAAAAAATGACAGCCGTGAGAATTTTGAAATTTTCTGTAAATACTTTGAAGCACTGGTTGCATTTCACCGTTATCTGAATCCGAGAGAAAATTAAGGGGGTTTTATCAATGGATTACAAAATGAAAAGAAAAATCATCATAAAAGCAGATATGAAAGTATTGACAGGATTACATATCGGAGGTTCGAGTGCCTATTCGGCAATAGGTACAGTGGATTCTCCTGTTATCCGTTCGTCATACGACAAAAAGCCGATAGTTCCCGGAAGTTCTCTGAAAGGAAAACTCCGTACTTTGCTTGCATCTGTGAAAGACACTAAAGAAGAATACAGCGATATTAAAAAAGATAAAGCAGTTATTAAAAGGTTGTTCGGTTCAACAGATCCTATTATGGTTTCAAGGCTTCAGTTTGCGGATGCATATATCGGAAATTTTCAGGATAAGAATATGAGTTCATTGACCGAGGTTAAATTTGAAAATACCATTGACAGAGGAACCTGTGTTGCAAATCCACGACAGATTGAAAGAGTTGTACCCGGGGTAGTATTTGAAACGGTTATTGTATATAACGAACTTGATGAACAGGAAACTGAGGAAGATATAAAAACGCTTGCCGAAGGAATGAGACTTCTGCAATATGATTATCTTGGCGGTCACGGTACAAGAGGTTATGGCAGAGTCAGCTTCGAGAATATAAGTGTTGAAATACTCAATGGTGACGAAACAGACAAGGAAAAACTGAAAGGCTATTTCGAGAAGGTGGAAAATAGTGAATTATTGTCTTTATAAGATGAATTTTACCGCTCCCCTGCACTGCGGACGCGGTGACGGTGCAGTGTCTTTAACAAATACTGCAATGACCCTGCGGGCTGATACAATATTTTCTGCACTTTGCAATGAAGCTGCTATGTGTGTGGGTGAAAAAGCGGTTAAGGAGCTCATAGCACTGACTAAAAACGAAAAACTTTGCTTTTCTGATACATTTCCGTTTTATGGTGAAGAGCTTTATCTGCCTGTTCCTCTGTGTCCTTTGGACGAAAATGCAAAATTTGATGTAAAAAATCGTAAAGCCATAAAGTCGGTAAAATGGCTGCCTGCATCCGACGAATATTTTCGTAATTTTTCCGATTACATACATAGCGGAAAAATGTTTGAATGTACAAATATGCAAAAATCATTTGCCCTATTTCGTACAGATGTTAAAGTTTGTCTTAACAGAAATACACAAAATTCAGTGCCTTTTGAAGTAGGCTGCTGTGAGTTCAATGAAAATTGTGGTCTGTATGGTGTGATCGGTTATGAATCAGAGGAAGATGCCGAAAATATTTTGAAACTTTTGAAAAGTGTGGGTGTGAGCGGTATAGGCGGTCAGGTGAGCAGAGGGTTCGGAAAATTTGGATTGCAGAAAATATCTGCTGAAAATAAATCTGCTTTATTTATCAAGCAATCCATCGGTACTGAAAAAGATTCATATATGCTTTTGACATCCTCTCTTCCGAAAGAAGAAGAACTTGAAAATGCTCTTGATGGGGCTTATTATAATATTGTACGCAGAGGAGGTTTTTCATGGTCTCCGTATGCTGATACATTCAAAAAACAGACTCAGTATTATTTAGTATCGGGTTCGGTGCTTAAACATACTTTTGAAGGCGATGTTTTTTGTGTGGGAGAAAACGGAAAACATGATATATACCGCTATTCTAAACCGATTTTTATGGGGGTGGAATTGTAAATGAATGATATTTTTGAATATTACAAGCTTGAGCTGACAGCTAAATCCCCTGTTTTTATCGGAAGCGGTCAGTCAATCGGTAAAAAGGAATTCTGTCTTCTCACCAAAACAGACACCATAAGATTTATGGATATGGAGAAGCTTATAAACTACTTTGCTAAAGAAAATACCGAGAATCTGGAATTGTTTGAAAAATTTCTTATCGAAGATCCGTCAATTGCCAAAAAGCAAAGAAGAGGAAAAGATGGTACATTATACACCGGAGAAGAATGCCTGAGCAAAAAATGGCTGCACACTTTTCTGAATCTGATAGGTATGCCTGTATCGAAAAGAAAAGAATGTGCTTTATATGAAATTGAAAATCATGGTATGTTTCAGGATGATAAAACCCCTTGTGATATAAACTGCTTTATGCGAGGTTCTGACGGCAAAGCCTATATTCCCGGAAGTTCTGTTAAAGGTATGCTTCGTACAGCATTGTTTCAGCAGCTTATAAGGAAGAATCCTGACAGATTGCCGGAGGAAACCTTTATTAACAAAGAAGAACGTAATCTCACTGAAAAGCTTATAAATACTCTTGAATTGAAATATAAAAAAGGCAGTCCGGATGCTAATGATGCTGTAAACAGTATTATGAGAGGTATTATTATCAGTGACAGTGAGGCTATTCCGAATGAATGTATGACTGTATGTAAAAAAATCGACAGAACTTCATCCAGAAGCGGAGGCGAAGAAAAAACATTAAATGTTGCAAGGGAATGTATTAAGCCTTATACAAAGGCTATTTTCCATGTTAAAGTAGATAATCGTTATTTCCGCCCTGTAGGTATTAAGATGAGTTTTCCTGATTTGTTCTCGGAAATGATAAAAGCATTTGATGAAGAATACAGAAAATTCTATTTGTCAAAATTTGCAGAGGTTGAAGGCAATAAAATAGATTTTGAACATGATTTTCTTGTGCTTGGGGGAGGAAGCGGATATTTCGGAAAGAATATCATATATACCCGTTTCGGTTTCAACAGCGGACTCAGAAAAGTGTCTGAATACATGAGGGCAAAGGATCTGGAGCACGGAAGACCAAAGGACAAAGACGGAAAGATGAAAAACCCCGATGACTATAACATACATGGAATATCACCACATATGTTAAAGCTTACAATGTATAATAATGAATTGTATCACATGGGAATCTGTGATGTAGAACTCAAAAAGGAAGAAATAGAATGATAAATCATTTTTCTGTAAAACTTGGATCATCCGTACAGTCTGATGAACAAAAACTTACGGGTTATCAGATATATGCGTGTCTGCTTAGTATGCTTAAAGAGGAGACGGCTGAATTTCTGCACGAGAACAGCCGTTCTCCAATCTCACAAAATATAGTTGCCCGCTCCGAAAAGGGTGAGTTCCTTTGGGAGATAAATGTATTTGATGACACACTTGCCGATGAGATTGCCGGAGTGCTTGCTGGAACGAAGGAATTCTATGCAAAAAAAGCGGATATCCGGCTGATGATCGACAGTGTTCAGCATACTACCGTTAAAAATTTTGCGGATATACGTTCCAGAGGTGCGGCTATGGCAGACCGAAGAAATATAAAGCTTGATTTTCAGACCACTACAGCTTTGAAGAAGAGCAGTGAATTTCTGCTTTTTCCTGACATGGAGCTGATGTTAAAGAACTGGTGGAACAGCTGGAATATTATTTTTCCCGACACACCTTTTGATGATGAAGATGCGTTAAATCTGCTTCTCAGAGGAGTTTATATAACTTCATATCACCTCAGCAGCAGTGTTTATCGTATGAAAGGAAATAATATAAAAGGCTTTTTCGGCAGTATTACCATCGGGAATCGTCTTTCCGAGCCGATGAAGGAATTGCTGAATGCACTGCTGGTTCTGTCCGAATACAGCGGTACGGGTGTTAAGACTGCACTTGGCATGGGAAAAACGACCATTAGTTTTTAACCCAAATGGGCAAGAAGTCCCCCACCTCTAAGCGAAGCATAGGTGGGGGATGAATTGCCCGTCAGCCGTAAGGCTGACT